>CAYZUC010000018.1:0-15737 GCA_964481705.1 uncultured Lachnospiraceae bacterium | reverse complement strand
TGCTGTTTCAAATCTTCAAGGTTCTCAACGCCATTCAAGTCAATCGACATATTCTTGATGATTTCCATCATCTTTTCTGTGTTACGTCGTTCCTCATAATGACGCTTACGAAATGCAACATCATCTACCTCGACTACCTTACTGCAGCCACAGCTTTCACGATACTTCACCTTTGTGGGAACCGCGATATGCTGTCCCTTTTCCTCGATACGAATCCCCGCAAACAGCTTTTCACAAGCCATATAGCCCATTTTCTCCTGTTCCCTTGCAACAGAAGTAATCGAAGGAATATGATACTTGGTATCAAAATCGTCATCAAAACCTGAGATTGCAACATCCTCAGGAACACGCAGTCCATGTGAAATCAATGCATCATAAGCGCCAAGAGCCATAAGATCATTGGCACAAACAATCGCTTGTGGTAAGGGAAGATCCGACTGCAGAAACTTCTCTACGGCCAATACTCCACTCTCTTTTAAAAAGGTACCATCATAGTAAATTCTCTCCACATCTATCGGGATGTTATTAGAAATCAGTACCGCACGATATGCATTTAAACGATCACATGCCTCTTCATTTGATAAAGGACCGGAAATGTAGTTAATTCGTTTATATCCATGGAAATTCACAAAATGTTCTACAATCTCTCTCATCGCAGCCTTGTTGTCAATGTAATATCCAAACATATTGTGATCATCACGTTCGATTCCAACAGCCGGTATACCTGCATCTTCAATCTTGCTTGCTATCTCTTCCAGTACTGCCTCTGATCCTACGGTACTATTTAAAAGTATCGCACCATCAAACTGTCCATAATCTGCAAGGTTGTAGATATTGTATTCTCCCATATCATGTTCAACATTTTTCTCATATTTTCTTGCACAGGTAAAAATAAACAGGTTGGCTCCCTTTTCTGCTGCACAATTGCGTATTCCTGTTATCAAACGATTCGCATGATCTACAACAAGTCCTGTTGATATGACCAAGATATTCTTCATGTTATCTCAACGACCTCCATAAGACGGTATTTTTCGTCAAAGTACAAACCTTCTCATAATTATATTACATTCTTTTACTGTAGAATACAACTATTGATTATTGCTACACCCAAAAAAGAGACTGTATCGCACAGTCTCTCCTCATTTTCTCATTATTTTACTACAGCAGACATCTCTTTCCATCGGCCCGTACGATAGCGAAGCAAGGTAACAATCGCCGTTACTGTCCATGTTAATCCCGTTGCCCACCAAACTCCCCATACCCCAATGACAGGGATCATGCATAGTAAGGTAGGGAAAAAAACTCGTCCAATCAATTCGATAATACCATTGAGCATGGCAAAAAAGGAATCTCCGGCACCGTTTAGTAACCCTCTTGTAACATAAATCAATCCCAATGAGAAATACATAGTTGAGGTGATCCGCAAAGCATTCTTTCCAAGTAAGATTACTTCGCTCTCATTTACAAACAATCTCATGATGGGTTCACCAAAAATCCACATAACAAACAACATTAAGATAGAAAATAGCAAAGAAATCAAAACGCTTCGATAGAAACCCCTTTTCACACGTTCTATTTTACGTGCTCCAATGTTTTGTCCTGTAAATGTTGACTCAGCAGCTCCCATGGAACCAAATGGCTGTTGAATCAGCTGCTCGATACGACTGGTTGCAGTAAAGGCTGCTACAACATTTGCTCCATACCCATTCACTACCACCTGTAATGCTACACACGAAACTGCTATCAGAGAATTTTGAGCAGCTACAGGGATACCAATCCGAATACTTCGCATAATAATCATTTTATCTGGGCTCATTTGATCCTTTGTCAGCCGGAAATAAGGATTCGTGGATACTGCAAAAACAGCAGAGCCTATCGATGCAATTAGTTGCGCAATGATCGTTGCATAGGCAACACCTGCCACTCCCATGTGGAATCGTAATACAAATACTAAATCCAAAATAATATTCACAAAAGATGCAAACACAAGAAAGATCAAGGGAGTCTTTGAATCCCCTAATGCACGTAATATAGAGCTGATTGCATTATATGCTGCAATTGCAATAATCCCGGCACAGGTAATCTTCATATACGTGGTAGAATCCTCTAAAATCTCCGCCGGAGTCCGAAGCAGGATCAAGATAGGTCTTGCAAAAATGATACCAAGGATAGACATCATAATGCCGACTACCAGCATTATATAGATGGCATTTGCAATTGTCTTTTTTACCAGCTTTTCCTCGCCTGCTCCAAAATATTGAGACACAAGAATACCAATACCCATTGCCATACCCATGCATAAAGAGAAAAACAGGAAATTAAGTGATCCTGTAGCTCCCACGGCGGCTAGCGCATTCGCTCCGACATACTTTCCTACTATAACCGAGTCTACCATATTATAAAATTGTTGAAATAAGTTTCCGACCAGCATAGGAACCGCGAATGTTATTAAATGAACCAATTCACTCCCTTTGGTCATATCCTGAACAAATGGTTTTTCCATATTTTCTCTATCTCCGATATCTGTGAGCGCTACTAGTTGCTCATACACATTTACAAATATATTATCTACCACTATAACAATCTCATTCTGATACGAATATAATAATCCAATGCAAAAATCGTACAAATCTATTATAATACGACAAAAAGAACCGGATACTTCTATCCGGTTCCCGATCAGATTTTCTAAATATAGATAATATCAACACCGCAGAAATTTGCATTACCAACCAATGTTATGGTCTTGGTAGTCTCATTTCTGTTTGTACGATTCTTCTCTGCGACATCTCCAAAGGTAAAGTTGGATTTATTAATCATCTGCCATGTCCGTGGAATAAAGAGTTCTACGCCCGCAAAGCTGCAGTCAAGATTAATATACGCATTGTCTCCCTGAATAATCGCATTATCAAAATATACCTTCATGGATCCAAAAGAGCATCTCAAATCAGCCTGCTTAAAGTCATCCGTATTGACATACTTAATGCTTCCACCAAAGTGAGTTTCAAAGGTAATCTTCTCACCATCCGGATGATCAATCACCTCTTCAGCAAAATTCCCTTCGTGTACACGATACTTTTTTTGCCATCTGTAACGATTTCCAAAAATCATTCCACAACCTATCGTTGCCAAAAGTGCTGCTCCAAGAACCGGCCATGGTGTGAGATCTTCGATTCCCCACGCCTCAGAATATATAATCGCAATAAATGCCGCCGGGAAAAAGATACCACCAAACTCCATATCAACGACACTTTTTACAATCAAACCTGCCAGGATGACTGTCAAAATCAAGCTAAATACATTTACATCTGCGAAATATCCAATCTTGCTTAACAAGATGAATACCGCACCCAGTACGAAAAACAGTCCCCAAAATACATTTCCTTTTTTCATCTGCTTATCCTCTTTTCTTCTAATCTGCTCTTTAATAGTTTGAAATAAGATCTTGATACGTATACCTGCTTGTGTGTGTTTTGAAATTCCACTACACTTGCAGCAGACAGATTACGACTAATGGAATAAATTTTATTCACATTCAAAATCGCCGATTTAGAAACTCTGACAAAGCTATTCGGAAGTATCTCTTCCAACTCATATAATTTGTATTTTGTTTCAAACACATCGTCCACTGTATGCGCGCTGATTCTGCCATCTTCTGTTTCAAAAAACAGTATTTTTCCAAGAGGCAGGTAGAACTCTGTATCATCTTTATAAAATACAAATTTTCCGGATTTGTTAATGGAATCTGCGATAACCTTCTGGAGACCTATAACGTCTTCATTTAGGCTCCTGCAATGAATGGTCACTTCATCCTCTGTCAGATTCTCATCCACCTCAATCCTAATCTTCATTGGTATCCCTCCGTCTATCACCGGCTTAACCTGTGATGTATCAGATCCTTATGAGACAATCTTATATAAAACATGGTACTCTGTAAATAATTATTCAGTAAGAGGTCATTTTTCCTCACTAAGAGGTAAGAATCCGCATCCTATCCCATGTCTCCGTCTTTTCAATCCAACCAAAATCTGGTATAATACAAATAGATAAATGAAAAGGGGGAATGTTTATGTATCGAATTATTACGATTGAACGTGAATACGGCAGTGGCGGAAATGAAATAGGTAAAAAGCTTGCTGCTGAGCTCGGCTACGCTATCGGGGATCGCTCCATTCTTGTAGAAGCAGCAAAACGTCTGGAAATACCCTTTGTCCATCTTGAGAACATGGAAGAAACAAGTCCTGGGGGCTCTCTTTTCAACCTCTCTCAGACATTTCTTGCCGGAAGTACAAAGGTTACAAACAACCTCCCTCTTGTAACGCAATTGTTTTTAGAAGAAAAAAACGTCATGGAGGAAATGGCAGCCAAATCAAACTGTGTATTTGTCGGCAGATGTGCAAGCGCTATCTTTGCCAATCGGGACGATTGCCTGAATGTCTTTATTCATGCTGATCGGGACTTCCGCATCTCCCGCGCTATTCATCTCGAAAAGGTTAAACCAGAGGATGCTGATGCTACTCTTCGCAAGATTGACAAGCGTCGCAGCAGCTTCTATCAGATTTATGCCGGTGAACCATGGGGATATTCTGATAACATCATGATATCACTCGACAGTGGTAAATTAGGCATCGACCGGTGTGTCTCTCTTTTAAAAGAGGCTGTCAAGTAGGTTCCTTACTTTATGATAATCAAATCTTTCAAATGCCTCTCGAATTGCGGTAACCTTTCTGTTAATATCTGGTCCGTAATTCGAGTGGGTCATTTTAACAATCATTTCTTCACAGGCCTTAATATTAATTCTAGCCAAATCATCCTTTAATTTTTCAATATCCTCCAGTTTGAATTCTTCCAATTCCCGCGTCTCATTTTCTTCTTCTTCGCTGCCCTCAAAGGAATTCTTCTCAATTAAATATTGTTTTACATCTCCCAAAAGCTCTTTAAACTTGGTCAAGCTTTCCGGCAGACTTTGCTGGATAAAGTCCAGATCACTTTCACGTCCTGCCATTTCTAGCTTTCGGAATAATTCAGATACCTCCAACGCTCCGATACTTGCGCTGCTTCCTTTAACACTATGAACATTTGTAGTAAAAAGTGACATATCCTTTTGTTGAAATTGATCTGGTATGCTCTTCAGTTTTTCCTGTCCCTCACGATAATAAGTATTCAAAATAACCGCATAGGTAGCCTCATCTCCACCAATCTGCATCAATCCGCGCTTTGTCTGAAGACCTGGTTCGATATCCTGTGCTTTGCTTTGTTCTTCATGCTTTTCTTCTTTCTTTTTCTGCTTCTGAAGAATCAATTTGGAATCCAGATAGGTGCGTAGAATGGATTCCAGATAGCGTATCTTAACAGGCTTCGCAAGATACTCCTGGAAACCAGCCTTCAATAATCCTTCTCTTACCTCCGCACCTATATTGGCGGTCATACAGATAATCGGGACTTCCTTATAATAGACATCTTCACTTTCACGAATAGCCGCCAATGTCTGTAATCCATCCATCTCCGGCATCATCTGATCGAGGAAGATGATGTGATAATGATCCAATCGAATCTTCTCCAACGCTTCTCTTCCACTTGTTGCAATGGATACCTGAATTCCATACTTTTGCATCAGTCCACTGGCAACGCGTAGATTAACCATGTTATCATCAATGACAAGTACTCTTGCCTCCGGTGCGACAAAGGTCTCCTTTGCTTCCATATCCTGATACTTGGATGGCTCCCATGTGTTATTAAATACCTCTGACATATTTAAGGAACAGTGTGGCCTGCGAATAATACGACACTTGCCAAAGTCACCATATATATGCTGATAATCAGTAGTAATATAGGTATACTCTTCACACTTATAGAGGGACAACAAGTTCTTCACACTCTCATAAGAATAATCCGGTATGAATATCTGTGTATATTGCTTTTCTTTCAGCTTGGTATCAAGAGAGGAGTAGGACACAACAATGTCCGGAACAATTCCAAACTCACTCATTAAGGTCATCCAACGATATTTTCTTGAACCAATAGGGATGTAAATCAGTACTTTAAAATGATTTGCACTGTTTACCTTTACAATTGGTTCATTCTCAACAATAAAGCAATCATATTGGAACTCAACCGAAGTTCCCACTCCAAGAATGCTGTCCACTTTGATGTTTCCATGCATAAGTGCAAGCATTTCCTTACATATGTTTAATTCCAAACCAATTTTCTTTAGTTCACTGTCCCTCCTGGAATCATAGGTCTCATAGCTGGTGAATATTCTTGCCGTCTCCTCTTCACTGAATCCAAGACCGGTATCTGAAATCCTTCCAAAAACAGTGATACTGTTGTTTTTACTGTTGGTACGATAAGAAACCTCCAGCGTCACTCGTCCACCATCCGCATTGTGAATCGCATTAAACAAAATGTACTGATAGATCTGTCTGATTCTTGTATCATCGCCATACAGAATGTCTGGAATACCGGGGTCTATTTCTGCATGAAAATCGATATCACGATTCATAATCTCCATTGATATCGTATAAATAATATCTTGAAGCATCTTTCCAAAATGATATTGTACCTGAATCAGCAGCATTTTTCCCGAATTGAGCTTAGAGTAAGTCAATACATCATTTATTGTTGTCAAAAGAGAATAGGCAGCCTCCTTGATTGTCGCAATCTCCTCTGATGCTACATGATTACGATCGTCACGTTCAACCAGCTCCGTCATACCCATAATGGCATTCATGGGTGTACGTAGTTCATGAGACATATTAGCGAGGAATCTGCTCTTGGTATCTCCTGCGTGCTCAATCGAAAGCAGTGCGTCTTCTACATTTTTCTTCTGCCACTCATAGACCAGCGTCTGAAACCAGATGATAACTGTCGGTATCAAAGCAGCAATGAGATAGCAGAAAATGTATTCCACTAACAATTTTTCCCCTTCAAAATAAGAAAGCACCTGCGATGGATTATAGTAAATGAACGTGATAACAAAGATATACCAGACACATTGTATCGCAACAGCCACTACAAGAGAAAGACCATCCAGCACAAAAAAAGTCATAATGATACCACCCACAAACAGAAGTGGCTTTCCACTATAGATTCCACCTCCTGTAACAAAAAGAATAGGCAAAATAAAAATATTGACCAGATAACTGAAAAGGATGCAGCCACGCTTGTACTCATGCGTTTTACCCACATATATTCCCGTCGCAATAGACAGAATCAATAGCAATGCAATCTCTATCAGCAAAAACTTGCTTGATTTCAATATACAGCATAGAATAAGCTCTACGCTGGACGCCACAATCGAAAAAGACAGCATTAGTGTTAATATCCTGTCCGTCAGCATTCTGTCATCATCCATAAAATGTTGCTTGATTCTCTCTATCATAGGCTATTCCCCTGCAATTACTTCCTCAATGTTATCATCCGGTACAAACTTTTTTATACATCTCTCAAGTCTTGTTAATTCTATTGGCTTTGAAATATAATCGTCAAAACCGGCACCCATCAGCATCTCCTTCGCACCACTGACAGCATTTGCAGTCAAAGCAATAATCGGTACCTTTTCTGCCCACTCCTCTTTCATAGCCCGAATATGTTGAAGTGTATCAATACCATCCATTTCCGGCATCATATAATCCAGAAATATGAGATCTACCGGCTCCTCCTGCAGACGATTCAGACATTCTCTTCCACTGGATGCTGAGATAATCTGCATCCGGAACTTCGCCAAAATACCTTCTGCAACCATTAGATTGGTACGGTTATCATCTACAATCATAACGCGTGTACGAGGACAGATAAAGTCGCCTGTCCACGATGTCGTACGAACCATATTGTTCTGCGTCCGATTAAATACTGCTCCGACATTCATACAATATAATGGACGCGTTAACACCAGACCCTTACGTCCCTCCACGCTGGTCTGATTAATATCAACCAATACTACAAGCTGCTCTCTGACACGATTCTCTTCAATGAAAGCTTCCATTGTGTCATAGTTTCTCTTGGAGATAAAATAATGTGTATATCCACCAGCCAGAACGCTGCTTCTGAAGGACATATCACTGAATACGCTCTCATACATAATGCCACAATGTTTCAAGGCATTTTGTAACATCACGTCCTTCCGTTCACTATCCTCGTATATCAGAACACAATATTGCTCAGCTCCGAAAATAGTTGTGATTGGTCGGGTCTGTGCAATCGTTTGAGGTACAAAAAAGGAAAAAGTAGAACCCTCTTTGTAAACACTCTCCACAGAGATGGAGCCACCCATAACATCCAGTATCTCCTTACACAAAGATAATCCCAAACCAGTCCCTTCTACTTTGCGGCTTTCATCCTCACGATCCTCAATACGTCCGAACATGTGAAAAAGCTGGGATAAATGCTCTTTACGAATTCCAATACCGGTATCTGCCACTTTGACATCCAGTTGAATCTTATTATCTCCTAGATTTTCGCCTTTTACAGTAAGTGTAATGCTTCCATTCCTGGTATACTTAACTGCATTGTTCAAAATATTGATAAACAATTGTCGGATTCTTGTTCCATCGCCATATAAAAGCATCGGAATACCCGAATCAATGTCAACAAAGAATTCAATCTGACTATCCATTAAACGAACCGAGATCATATTGATGATATCTGACAACAGTAAAGAAAAATCATATTCACTCTCTTCAACAGATATATTACCGCTTTCAATCTTTGAGAAATCAAGTAAATCATTGACCGTGGATAATAGTGCATTACAAGAGTTCAAAATATTATGGACATTTTCTTTTACCTTGTCATCCAGGTCGGAATCAAGGAGCAATTGGGAGGTACCAAGAATCGCATTCATAGGAGTACGAATCTCATGAGACATGTTTACAAGAAATACGTCCTTTGCGGAATTGATGGTGACCGAACGTCCCCTCTGTTCTTCCGCATTTTCCTTTTCTTTTTGATAGATTAACAGCTTATACTTTACCGTAAAGCCGGAAAGAAGCCCACAGAACAATACCGAAAATACGATTTCAAATACATTAGCTACGTCCATATTATCTTTTGGCATTGACTGAACACCCGAAAGCAGGTAAACCCATGTGATTGTTGAAATGTCGATAATCATACTGGTCAATACCCATGCATACATCATTCTGCCCTTCATAGCAAGAACACAGTATAGAATTCCCAGCAAAAAATAAATTGAGGTTCCACAGATTAATTTTCCATGAAACCAGAATACTCCCGGGATAGCCAGTATATTGATCATTGCAGCCATTAAAATCGAACAGCTTAAATAAGCTCCGGTTTTCTCTGCAAACTGCAGAGTGACAATTGCAATTACCAGACCCATAATCAGACACAGCACGACCTTAAACGGATATCGCATCAATGCCGTAATAATAATCATCAATCCGAACACCACGATCGTAGCAAGTCCTGCCATATTAAAATTTCTTTTCTCTGTCGAATACTCCTGTTTGAAGTAACGATTCAAAAATGATTCCCACATTTACAACTCCACCTTCTCCAAATCATCACACAATCCCATAAAGATCTCAACCATCTCCGGGTCAAAGTATGTCCTGCTCCAGAGCTTTACGCGATTCATGGCATCTGCATGGCTCAGTAATACACCACGTCCCGAATTCCTTGTACGAAATTCATCATAATTATCGACAATTGCCAGTGCCCTTGCTTCTACAGGTATCGCGGTAGTCACAAGCTTATCAGGATAGCCCTTCCCATCCCAACGTTCGTGATGACTACGACACATATTATATGCATAATTGAGAAAACTGTTTTGAGAAATATAGTTTGAAAGCTGTTGAACCAATTCACCTCCGTCAACGGTATGCTTTTGCATCTCCAGTAATTCGTTGAACAAGAGTTCTTCTTTCTTTTTCAAACATGCATCCGGCGCGAAAATCATGCCCACATCATGAATCTTGGATGCAAAAATAATAACCTCACTATCATCGGCCGAAATGTTATACTGGCCGGAACGTATCAAAGCCTGCATCAAAATCGAAAAATACCGCTCCACTCGTTTCGCGTGTTCTCCAAGATAGGAATCTCTCTTTGTCATAATATCTACTAAAAAACCAACAATTCCAAATTGTAATTCTACCAAAGAATGAATCTTGTCCTGAATGGTCTGTGCCAGGTTAGAGTTGTATTCCTGTAATTGTTTCTGCTGCTCCAACAGCTGAATATGTACATCCAGTCTTTTTCTTAATAACGCTGTCGTGTATGGCTTCTTAATATAGTCGGTTGCGCCAAGGAAAAACCCTTCCACCTCAGTAGTATCATCATCCTGAGCTGTTAAAAAAATGACTGGTATCTTACTCAATTTCTTACTGCACTTGATTTCACTAATGACCTGAAATCCATTTACCTTAGGCATATCGACATCCAGTAATATCAGATCAGGTGGTTCCGGCATATCTGCTAAAAATTCCAACGCCGTTTCTCCAGAAGACACCGGAACAATCTCATATTCATTTTCCAATGCCTTTTTTGCCATGATCAGATTGGTCATATTGTCATCAACAATCATTACCTTATACATAAGCTACCCCCGTAACTACTTGTCCTGCTGGCTTTTCCATGCACGATATTCCTTCAGTTGAAGCTGTGTATCTATCTTACGTATCATTATCTCCCTTACCAGCGGTTTTCGGATAAAATCAGATACTCCCTGCGAGAATCCCTTCGTCTCCATGACAACGGATGCATCTGTCGTCATAATAATGATGGGTGTTTCCTCCTTATGCATTCCAACCCGTATCTTTCTCACCAAATCATATCCATCACTATCGGGCATATATACATCAAGTAATATCAGATCCGGATCCTGTTCCTTTATAATCTCCAGGGCTTCTTCGCCTGACCCTGAGGTAATAATGTTATAATAATCTCCACATTCATTTATAGCTTGTTCACAGATGGTCGGCATATCATCTACTACAAGTATAGTCCTTTTCTCATCCATTTTACACCCTCTACTTTCCCATCAGCTTATCCATCGCAGATTTTAGTCCATCCACAGTCAATTTATACATGGGGAACATCCCCTTAATTACTGTTTCCGCCTCTCTCCAAGGAGCATTTCCCGGAGCCATTTTAGGATTCAGCCACACGATCTTTCTGTAGTGTTTTTTCATTAGTTTTAGCCATTGCTCACCGGACAAGCCAAGATTGGGTCCTCTGTAATTACCACTATCCGAATAAAGCTCCTCAGGTGCCATAGCAGCATCTCCAACAATCAATACCTTATAGTTATCATCCAGATTCTTAAAAAGCCACTCTGTCTCAACCCAATCTCCATTATCGCATTCCGGCGTATTATATACATGCGCATAAATACAATTATGAAAATAATAGGTCTTTACATCTTTAAAATGATTCGATTTATTGACTGACTGAAATAAGTCATTTAACAAATCACAGTAAGGAATCATCGTACCCCCGGAATCCATCAGCAGTAAAAGCTTAACGGTATTCTTTCTCGGACGATCAAAAACAATTCGTAAATACCCTCCGTTTTCGCAGGTCTTATCAACTGTCTGCTCTAGATCAAACTCATCCTTAGGTATATCCAAACGCGATGAGAATTGACGTAATCTGCGTAGCGCAACCTGAAATTGCCTGTTATCCAAAACTCTATCATTACGAAAATCCCGAAATCTACGTTCACCAATCACCTCAAAGGCGGATTGATAGCCCGTTGTACCTCCTACTCGAATCCCTCCAAGATTACCTCCCATATTACCAAAGGAGGTCTTTCCCATCGTCCCAATCCAAGTAGCTCCACCATTATGCTCGGAATCCTGCTGTTTCTTCTTCTCCTCATAAGCTTCCTTCGTCTTATCCGGATCCATTCGTTCCTCAATCTGATTCAAATAACTGCGCTTCTCTTCCATTTCCTCATCATAGAGCTCTTTCATATCTGACTTGTCGAGCCAACGAAGCATTCTGTCGGTCACATCATCATCATCGGAACGAATTCCTTTAAAATACTCCTGGAAGGCCATATCGTACTTATCAAAATCAGTTTCTGAACGCACAAGAATCATTCGCGATACATAATAGAACTGAGTCAGTGAGCTATTACATAATCCCTTATCCAAGGCCTCAATTAAGGTAAGCCACTCACTCAAGGTAACTCCAAAACCTTTCTCTCTTAAAAAGTAAAAGAAGCCACTAAACATTCATTTCTCTCCTATGTCTTATCGCTTCCAGATCTTCATCCTTTTTCACTACTACGCCCACAAAAGGAAGCTCCTTCTGGATGGTATCCGCATCTATTCCACCCAACTGTAATGCACGAATCCAATCAATCAATTCCGATGTGCTCGGCTTTTTTCGGACATCACGAATCCCACGAATCCAGTAAAATGTCTCCATTGCATTCTTCAGCAGATTCTCTTCTACCTGTTCAAAATGCGTCAAAACAATCTCTTTCATCAATTCCTCATCCGGGAAATCAATATAGTGGAAAATACATCTCCTTAAAAAGGCATCCGGCAGCTCTTTTTCTGCATTAGAAGTAATAATGACAATCGGACGTTTTTTTGTACGAATTGTCTTTTTCGTCTCATGAATGTAAAACTCCATCTGATCCAATTCCCACAGAAGATCATTCGGGAATTCTAAATCAGCCTTATCAATCTCATCAATCAATAAAACTACCTGTTCCTCAGAATCCAGGGCTTCACCCAATTTACCAAGCTTTATATAGCGAGAAATATCATCTACACCCTCCTCACCAAACTGACTGTCATACAATCTCTGTATGGTATCATACACATAAAGCCCTTCTTGTGCTTTTGTTGTTGATTTAATGTTCCATATTAACAGCTTCATACCAAGAGAGTTCGCAACCGCTCTGGCCAGCATTGTCTTTCCAGTCCCGGGTTCTCCCTTAATAAGTAATGGCTTTTCCAATGCTATCGCAACATTCACCGCCGACATCAGCTCGGAAGAAGCCACATAATCCGCTGTACTTTCAAACCCCTGACTCATATCTGTAAAATCCTCCACTTCATAGTTGTTTTCAGAAAGACTTGCACGTTTCCTTGTTAATATGTTACGATAATATCGTTTTAAAAGCAAGCAAATATAGCAAAATAAGAGGATGAAAACAATGATTAAAGATTTATTCAAAGAAGGTAAAACCGTCTTTTCTTTTGAGGTTTTTCCACCTAAAAAAGAAGATGAATTTGAAGGAGTTTATTCCGTACTGGATATTCTGAAGAAACTAAACCCTGAGTTTATTAGCGTTACCT
Source organism: uncultured Lachnospiraceae bacterium (assembly GCA_964481705.1). Lineage (GTDB taxonomy): Bacteria > Bacillota > Clostridia > Lachnospirales > Lachnospiraceae > CAYZUC01. The sequence continues at coordinate 2,460 of CAYZUC010000018.1, read as the reverse complement.
TTGGAGCTGGTGGCGGTAATTCGAAAAAGAATCTTGAAATAGCCTCCTATATTCAAAACGATTGTGGGATTGAGGCACTTGCTCACCTCACAAGTGTTGGACTAAATCAGGAGCAATTGACTTCAGCCTATGAGAACCTAAAAGCCCGTAACGTTCACAATATTATGGCTTTAAGGGGCGACCGTCCACAGACCATGACTGACGAGCAGTTCAACAACCGCTCTTTTACCTATGCCTCTGAGATGATTTCTTTTCTGAAAGACAACACAGATTTTTGTGTTGGTGGCGCATGCTACCCGGAAAAGCATTTCGAAGCACCATCCTTTGCTGAGGATCTCCGACATCTCAAGGAAAAAGTAGATTGTGGAGCCGACTTCCTTGTCACACAGCTTTTCTTTGATAACGATAAATTTTATCGGTTGCAGGAGCAAATGAAGCAATGGAACATCTCGATTCCGGTTTCTGCAGGAATCATGCCTGTTACATCCAAGAAGCAGCTCGGAGGCATCGTATCCATGTCAGCTTCTTCTGTTCCCAAGAAATTATCGGATATCATTGCTACGTATGGCGAGAATCCAAAGGATATGGAAAAAGCAGGCTTGGATTTCGCTGTTCATCAGATTGAAGAACTCACGAAACACGGTGTAGATGGAATTCATATCTATACTATGAATCGTCCTGAACGAGCTTCCTATATTATGAATGCCCTGTCGTAATCTACTTATACATCTGTAAAACAAAGAAGAAATTCGTTTCTTTCCGAATTTCTTCTTTTATTTCACTAGCTCGTAAAGTCCTGTTGTCTTTTCGAACTATAACGATTACTATGCTTTCTGAGATTTAGTCTCTCCTTATCCCGGATAAACTTATTGATATCTTTACTCTCTGTCGTAAGTCGGCAAGCTATCAAGGTACGATTCTCATCCAACTCCTCACGTCGCAAGAACAAGGCATTAATATTAAACGTGGTCTCTGTATCCTCATCAAAAAAATTAATGTGTACAACAGAATTGGGTAACAGCTCGCCTAACGCTTCGCGAACGATAATCGCAATTCCAGTGGCACTGATGTCCTTTACAATTACATCATAGGTAGTCCGATCGTTTCCAAACTTTGCGACTCCAGTGACTCCCAGCCATACACGATAGCTCTTTCTTCTGTTAAGAGCCTTCATATTATTCTTATTAATCAGTATAAGATACTTCTTGCCATCCTTTAACGTAACAAGCTGTGGTCGTACATTGTTCCATTCATACATTTTCTCATCTTCTGCATTAAATGCCTGAACAGAATATACTATTCCGATTGCCATGCTAAGCATAACAATCTTACCATCTCTTCGTACAGGGTTCGCAACTGCGCAAATTGTCTGAAGTAAAATGGTCTTTAATTCCGGAATACCACGAGCTGCCACTACTTCTGTCTCAAATTCCAGATGTTCTGTACCAATCGTAACAAAAATTCGGATTGGTGTACCCGCTGCGATCTCGCTAATAAATATAATATCAGCTCCTTCTTCCCCTTTACCCTAGTATATCCTATTTTTGGCAATCTAACAAGAAGAAAGTGCTGTCACATTATGCAACAGCACTTTTCCTTATTTCATTCTCTTATCCATGCAAGAAATTAGCAAATTCCCTGAGCGGTCATTGCCTCAGCCACTTTCAGGAATCCAGCAATATTAGCACCCGCTACATAGTTGCCTTCCAAACCATATTTCTTAGCAGCGTCATCAAGGTTATGGAAAATATTAACCATAATTCCTTTCAGCTTGCTGTCAACTTCTTCAAATGTCCAGCTTAATCTCTCAGAGTTCTGGCTCATCTCAAGTGCGGATGTAGCAACACCACCAGCATTAGATGCTTTACCAGGAACAAATAATACACCGTTATCCTGAAGATACTGTGTAGCATCTAAGGATGTAGGCATGTTAGCACCTTCACATACTGCAATACATCCATTTGCAACAAGAGCCTTAGCATCATCGATCAGAAGCTCATTCTGTGTTGCACAAGGAAGAGCGATGTCAACCTTAACAGACCATACTCCTTTTCCTTCATGATATTCAGCGCTCTTTCTTGCTTTTGCATACTCTGTCAAACGAGCACGTTTCACTTCCTTGATGTCTTTTAATAATGCAACATCAATTCCTTCGGGATCATAAATCCATCCAGTTGAATCAGAACATGTAACCGGCTTACCACCAAGCTGCTGAGCTTTCTGGATAGCGTAGATTGCTACATTACCAGCACCGGATACAGCAATTGTCTTGCCTTTGATATCTTTTCCGTTGCATTTTAGCATTTCCTCGGTTAAATATAACAGACCATATCCTGTAGCTTCTGTTCTTGCAAGAGATCCACCATAGGACAATCCTTTTCCTGTAAGAACTCCTTCATACAAACCACGAATTCTCTTGTACTGTCCAAACATATATCCAATTTCTCTTGCTCCTGTTCC
>CAYZUC010000017.1:1235-41695 GCA_964481705.1 uncultured Lachnospiraceae bacterium | reverse complement strand
TTCTGGAAACAACTTGATTGTGTCTTATCTTGTGAATCTCCCAAATGCTTTTCTTACCTATATCTTGAAAACAGAACAGTTTCCGAGGATGGCATTAGATAGCGTATGTTACTCTATTATATCTATTACAGCTGCCATTTTCATGTTCCTTTTTCTTTTCCGTCCGAAAAGAGAAAAAAAAGCAGTCGTTTCCCAATAGGAACCCGACTGCTTCTCAGATTGCTGTGCAGCAACCCAAACCGCTAATCAAAACTGTTGTCAGCAACACTTTAGCTGCAAAGCTTGGCAACTACACTGTTAATTACTTTACCGTCTGCTTTTCCTTTCAGTTCCGGCATAATTGTCTTCATAATAAGTCCTTTATTACCAGAAGCAAGTACCTCCGTAAACTTCTCCTTAAGAATATTCTCTACTTCGTCTGCTGTAAGCATTTTAGGCGCGTACTCTTCAAAAACCGCTAATCTCGCCTTATATTCAGCCAGAAGCTCTGTTCGTTCCGCCGGACATGTTTCAATCTGCTCTTTTACGCTTTTTAACTCTTTCATTATAGCCTGATCCACGAGTTCCTCTGGAATACTTTCACGACAGCCCTGATCAATACCAAGCTTCTTAGCTGCTGAATATAACGTAGAAATAGAATCCTTTCTCTCCTTATCATGTGCCTTCATTGCTTCCATCATATCTTTTTGTAGCTTATCTAATTGCATTGTGTTGCCTCCATTCTTATTTCTTATAGCAATTATACTACAATCTCCTCCACTAGGAAATGTTTGTTTTTTGCAGCAATACTGCTCGACTCATCGCAATATCCGGATATGTAATGATCTGAAATCCATTTTCTACAGCAAATGAAATGCTCTCTTCAAAACAGGTTTGGCTTACATGTCCCTTCGGTTCCGCAAAGAGGAGCTTTGCCCCAGTTTGCATAGCATCTCCAATTTCTTTAAAAAGGTTCCGGCGATTTGGTACTTCGTGAGCTACGGCAAAAAGAAGGACAAAGGAAAGCTGGTTGTTCCATTCCTCAATACCTAGAGAGGTGTCTGTACAATTCTGTTTGATTATCTGTGATTCACACTCATGCCTTCTTGCTCTTTTGTCCAATCCGTTCAACATTTCCTTTTGTAGATCCACTGCGATAATTCGACCATTTATGCCTGCCATTTTTGCCATAGGAATCGTGAAATATCCCATTCCACAACCAATATCAGCTACCGTCATCCCTTCTTGTATGTAATCACGCAGAATACGTTCTGGATTCTGTTTTCTTGCTCTCAGGCTCAAGATACTTCCATATAGACGGGCCTTCCACCATGGAAATACCTTATACTCATGTTTCTCCTCAATGATTCCTGCTTTTATGAAATGCTTTTTAAGAATTGCTTTTCCAATATATGCTCCAAGAAGCGCCGCTACAAGATTCAATACAAGAACCGGTAATAAATTCTTCATTCCAAAGTAGCTCTCATACCTCTTGACTGTGTCGACTGTCATTCCACGATCTTTTCCTCTTGCTAATAGATAGCTTGTGCCAATCAAGAATCCAGGCATATAAATTCCAGCGGCTACTGCAACTGCATATCCTGCATAAGCTGCTGCAATGCGGAAAAACCTCTTATATTCACCAGCAATTATTTCTGCAAGAACTCCACCAACCAAACAACCAACGGTAGTAAAAATCCGTCCTCCAAAGATACCAATCAAACTCATCAATGCACCACACAAAAACAACGTACCCCTTTTTCGTACTTTACAGGCAATCAGCATATAAACAGGTCCCATAACAAGAAAAGCCGCCGCCGTGGAAAAGAATAGACCAATAACGGTTGTACAGGACAAAATCACTGCAACTGCATAACACACCAGCGCTACTGTATTGAGTACTCCAATTGTAATTAAATCCTTTACACTAAGTCCTTTTTTCTCTCTAATGCTTGTTACTCTAACATCCATTTTTTGTCTCCTATTCTGTCTGACTCATTACAGACACTTTTTTTCTATGCGAACATGACTTCCTGTGTCGTACAGGAGAATAGTAAATCCATGCTCTTTTTGTTTCATTTTCAATACCGCGAATAACCGCCGTAGCGGAAAGCTCATCAGCCAAACGTACACTTCTCATCAGTATTGGTACCAGAAAATATTCTATGCAGCAAAAGGGGGTTAATCGTATTCCCCGTATACGAATACTGTCATGGATTGCATGTATTTCGAGCTTCATGGTAGGCAGATACCGTAGCATTACGGTAAATGGAATGATAATCTGTCGCGGCAGATGCAATCGTTCCAGAGTCTCAATCATCTCCCCAACCGATATGGTTCTAGTAAGTGATGTTCCCAACATGCGGAGAAACACAAATCTCGGAATGATTTGCAGCATAGTAAGTAAAAACGTCCCCTGCAGATACTTGGTCAATATGCAACAGCTTACAATTACTATGCCCTGAAGAATTGCTGGTCCAATCACCCCAGATATCAACATAAGAACAAGTAGAAATCCAGTAAAGAAAAGTAAATATGTGTTATCTCTCACGATCACTGAGAGAACAGATAACGCAATGGCAACAGATACACGAATGATTGGGTCTATATATAGTAGCTCCTTTCTCTTACTCATTTAACTCACCCTCTTCCAGTCTTATGACTCTTTGACAACAGATGGGAATAAATTCAAAATCATGTGAAATAATAATTATTGTTCTCCCCATTGCTGCCATTCTCCTAATCACTTCAGCCAACCGACGCATATTCTCCCCATCAAGACCACTCGATGGTTCATCCAGTATCAAAATACCTGCATTACTCATCATTGCCGCTGCTATTGTTACTCTCTGTTTCTGTCCACGAGACAATGCCATCGGATGTTTGTTGCGAAGGGACTGGAGATTAAAAATGGAAAGCATCTGTTCCAACTGTTCCAGCTTTGCAGATGTATATTCCAAACCCAACATCAATTCATGCTCGACGCTCTCTGCAAAGAGCTGATAATCTGAGTCTTGAAGTACATAATAGACTTCCTTCGACCTTTTTGTCCGGCTTAAATCCTTTCCATAGAGCCGAATACTACCCGTCTGTTCTTTTAACAATCCGGTCAGAAGCTTGGCGAATGTACTCTTTCCCACTCCATTTTCTCCTATCATTGCAAGAACCTCTCCCTTATTTACTTTGAGATTCACATCATGAAGAATCTCCTTCTCTCCTTTTCGATAACGAAATCCCAGATGCGATAGCTCCAAATAAGCTTTGTTTTTCTCTCCTGTATCTTCGTACTCCTTTTCAACCAGTTTCTCCAACTTTTGCTCACATTTTGTGAAAGAACGCAGACCCATGGCTTTTATTCTATCTTCCTGTAGTTCCCCTAGGGAATCTCTTGTAAATACTTTACATATCTTTCCATTTTCCATTAAAACAAAACGATCAAGCAATTCCGTGAGATAGGAAAACCGATGTTCCAACACCAAAATGGTATGGCCAGTATCCTTCAGTCGTTTCAATAGTACTGACAGATTTTTGATTGCTGCCGGATCCAGATTGGCTGAGGGTTCATCAAATAGGAAAATCCCTGGTCGCATGCAATAACAGGCAGCAATCGCAACCTTTTGTTTCTCACCGCTCGACAAGGTCAACAAATTACGCTGTCGTAAGTCCTCAATATCCATTTCCTTTAGTATCCGGTCGATTCTATTCAGGATTTCCTCTCTGGTAAATCCCATGTTTCTGCATCCAAAAGCCAGTTCATCAAAAACAGTAGTTGTAAAAAACTGCGAACGAGGATCTTGTAATACAGAACCAATTGTCATTCCCGAACGTCCAATATCCATTTCTCTCGTATTCTGTCCATTAACATAGATATTTCCTTGCAGATTACCACACTCAAAATGGGGTATTAATCCATTGATGCATTTTGATATCGTTGTCTTACCACATCCACTCCTGCCTCCAATCACAAGGAATTCTCCTTGATGAACAGATAACATAACAGATGTAATGTCTCCCTTATTCGCGCCTTTCTCTTCGGTCTCATGCTGATAGCAGAAAGTAACCTGATTTAATTGTATGACCTCCTGATTCATCCCAATCTCCATTCGTACTCCTTTTTTGCATGTTGTAGTTAATTGTTTCTTATATGCATTCTAACAACAAAATCTTTGAATTTTCTTTGAAAGGGAAGTATGGTATGATAGGAGAATATAAAAATGCGATTTGCGATAGGAATTTGTTATGAGAGTATTGTTGGTTGAGGACGAGGTGGCGTTGGCAGATGCCCTTCAATACAAATTAGAACAGAATAAGTATCAAGTAGACGTGGTCTATGATGGACTCACCGGCGAAGACTATGCCTTAAGTGGGATTTATGATGTGCTGGTACTGGACCGCATGCTGCCTGGAAAGGAAGGACTGGATATTCTGAAAAGCGTACGTAGTTCCGGGCTGTCTACTCCTGCCATGTTTCTAACAGCACGTGATACCATCAATGATCGTGTGGATGGTCTGGATGCCGGTGCTGATGATTACCTTATTAAACCTTTTTCGAACAAAGAGTTCCTTGCACGCGTCAATGCTCTCGCCAGAAGGAGTCCTGGATTTACGCAAAATGACATTCTTGAAATAGGAAAGCTACGATTGAACATACAGAAATTGGAACTATCTCTGGATAATCGTACAATTTCTCTTACGAATACAGAAGCTTCTCTTTTAGCACTCTTGATTCGCAATAAAGAACTTGTGTTATCGAAAGAACAGATTATGGAGAGAATTTGGGGATTTGACAGCGATATTGAAATTGCAAATGTAGAACTGTATGTCTTCTATCTGCGTAAGAAAATCCCTTTCGAAAGCTCCCAAGTAAAGCTTGCCACCATCCGTGGTGTCGGATATATGCTCACAGAAATTTTGTAGAATGGAGTCATTATGATAAAGAAAGTAAAGAAACAGTTCGTTCTATTTGCGGCACTTATCATTTCGATCATTATAGGAATTACCCTGTTGGTTTCTTACAACCGGATAAGTGGTCCTCATTTTCATCGTTATATAATTACCGGTGTGATTCTTATTGTAGCTGTTATAATCGGAAGCATGCTCATCTCCAATCTTGCAATCCGTCCAATTCAAAAGACCTGGCAACAGCAACTGGATTTTACCGCGGATGCATCTCATGAGCTGCGTACTCCACTTGCAGTCATACAATCCAACCTCGAAATTGTAATGGAATCTGACGATACTGCAACCATTGCAGAACAAAGAAAATGGTTGGAAAATATAGAATGGGAATCTCACCGGATGAATGAATTGGTTGATGCTCTTTTGACTCTGTCTCGAGCAGATACCGGAAGCAATCCCCCCATACGTGAGGAGCTTCCTCTATCCTGCCTGGCAAATCAAAAGATTGATGGATTTTTTGCTCTCGCAAAATCCAAATCGATCCAGATACAGGTCGAGATTTCTGAAGAGCTTGTGCTTTTCGCTGACAGAAGCAAAATAGAGCAGCTACTTACGATATTCATCGATAATGCGTTGAAATATATGGGACGACCGGGAACAATATTGTTAAAAGCCACACCGACAAATAAAGGCGTGAAAATAGAAATCCGAGACGATGGTATCGGCATCGCCCCGGATGATTTATCACATGTTTTTGAGAGATTCTATCGTGCAGACAAATCACGGAGTAGTCATATTATGGGATCCGGACTCGGTCTCTCTATTGCACAAATGATTGTATCGGAACATGGGGGAACGATTGGAGTGGAAAGCACGCTCGGAATCGGTACCTCTTTTACCATTTTTCTTCCAAATAAAACAACATCAAAAGGAGCTTTACATGCAAACTAAAAAATTCTCTGTCCGTGACCTCTGCCAGATTGGAATATTCTCGGCTATCATCTGTATCTGTGCACAAATCAGTATCCCTATGCCCTTAGGTGTTCCTATGACATTACAGACCTTTGCTGTTCCTTTAGCCGGTATGATACTAGGTTCCAAAAAAGGAACCACCTCTACATTGATTTATCTATTGATTGGTGCTGTCGGTCTTCCTGTCTTTGCCGGTTTTAAAGGTGGACTAAGTGTACTGGTTGGTGCAACCGGAGGCTTTATTTTTTCATTCCCTTTAATGTCACTCGCCGCCGGTATCGGTGAAAAGAAGGGAAAAAAGCTCTGGCTGATTGGGGGACTTATCCTTGGTGCTGTGATTAATTACCTCTGTGGTATGTTATACTTTTCTTTTGTCACAGCCAATGATCTAAGAGCTGCTTTTATGTCCTGTGTGCTACCCTTTCTCCCTACAACACTGATTAAAATTATACTGGTTTATTTCTTTGGTCGAAAGCTGAAGGGGACTCTTATCAAGAGTAAGGTATTGTCATAATGACTCTTCCAGCCGGAAGTCTCGCTATTATTTTCAAGGATTACATCTGCCACAAGGGTCATATCCCTGATTGATTAACTCTTCTCTTGTACAGGTAACTTCCAGTTTGTTCTTATCCTTCATCTGACCAACACTGGAGCAGCCTGGATAGTGAAATTTTTTCGTATTGGTATTGCATACATACGCCTGTGCAGCAGAAGGTGCCGGGGCTGTTACCTCTGGAACCGTCACTGGTGGTGCGGCCGGCTGTGGCTCAATTGCTTTGGGAGTAGTCTGTTTTGGCGTTGTCTGCTTGGATGTCGTCTGTCCTGAGGAAGTAGGTTCTCCTGCCTTCCAGGATTCACTAGGAGCACAGTTCCATGTAATCTCCTTACCATCTGACACAGCTACAATAGTTCCCTGTTCATCGGTACGAAATACTTTGATACCCATCGAACGGAAACGGTTCAGCGTTTCTGCATGCGGGTGACCATATGAATTATCCTCTCCACAGCTAATCACTGCCCACTTGGGCTTCACTGCACCAACGAGTCCTTCACCAGAAGAAGTTTTACCTCCGTGATGTCCCACCTGATAGACATCTGCAAGCAAATCTATCTTTCCACTTACGATATCTTTCTCAGCCTCTTCCTCTGCATCCCCTGTAAACAAGAAACGATTGGCACCATTCTGAAGAATCAATCCAATGGAAGAATTGTTACTCGCCTCCTCCGATGAATCATAGGACTTTACAGGTGCAATAATTGTAAACTTTGCATCTCCCAGTCTATACTCATTTCCTACCGCGGGAGTACTCCAATTGATACTTTTATACTTTAGTGCATCGATTAATTCTCGGTAGGTCTTAGTATCTTTCTTAGCTGAGGACATAAAGACTTGATTAATTTCATACTTTGTTACAATGACATCTGCTCCACCAATGTGGTCAGCATCCGGATGGGTCAGTATCAGATAATCGAGCTTTTTCACACCCTGCTTCTTGAGATATAACTGAATGGTAGTGCCTTTGGTGTTATCTCCTGCATCAATCAGCATTGCGTGATCTCCACACTTTACCAGTGTACTGTCCCCCTGCCCTACATTCAGGAAATGGACCTCGATATCGGAAGATTGCTTATTATCCAGTGATGTCCGACGATTCGATGATATCTTTACGCCGGAGGTTGCAAAAACCTGTAATGGAAATATCATAACCATCGTAAACATCGTTACAAGAAATCTTATCACAAACTTGTTCCATCGCTTCATTTCTTCTCCCCCTCTTCCTATTCCGTTGTTGTTATCTTCTACACTCATCTCACTAATACAAAGAAGCACATAACTGACAATGCTGTTCAAATCATGTGCTTCAAGTATATGAATTATATCACAAAAGGGAAATAAAGTAAATTGCTCTGTTTCGTTTATCTGCCTAATATGGTAATTGATTTCTTGCCCGGCTGGTATACCGTCAGTACATTTCCAGAATGATTCAGCTTGATTTCGCCTGTTACTTCGAGCTCCGGAATCGTATTCTCCGCATAGGTCTGACCACCATCAATCGTTGTGTAGCTTTTGAGCAGCTTCGTACTTTTCTGCTGACAATAAATTGTATAGTTTTTCTCTCCGTTGATGGTAAATACGATTTTTTCGAGTTTATCCTGATAATCATCCTGTAACGGAAGATCAAGTGCGAAATTACTCCAATTCTTACCGCCATCGGTTGTGTGATACAGCTGCAGATTCTTTCCAATATACCAGAAATTATCGATAGATTCTGGATAGAAAGCGATGACATTCATCTCTGTTTCAATTTCCTTCCACGTCTCAGCTCCATCTGTTGTAATACCAATTTTTTTATCTGTAACGATAAAACCATTATTCTCATCTAAAAAACGAGTAATATTTCCACGCGTTAAGGTAAAACTGTTTTTTGCAGTAAATGATTTTCCATTGTCTGTACTCTTTGTTACAACACCTTGGTATCCACAGGTATAACAAATACCACCTTCTATGATATCTAATCCATACCTGCAAACAGATTCATTATCAGCACGTGACCATGTAGCTCCTCCATCATCTGTATAATGAATTTCACCGGCTCTTCCTACTGTTATACCAAAATCAGCTGTATCAAATATAACGTCATATGTTGGGAAATCATATGTTGCTTCTCCCTTGATTGTCCATTCTCCTGTAGATGATTCGTCTGTTTGCGCTACCTCCGTTTGCAAGGTATTGGTTGTATTCTTATCTACTGTTGTAATACTTCCACATCCGGTTAGGCTGATTGATGATATGCAAATTGCCATCAAGATAATCTTCTTTTTCATTTTCCATCCTCACTTTCAAAGTATTATTAACCTGCAAGTAATTGTTCTCAATCAAATCATATCTGATTGAGATTATTTTGGAAGTGTGTATTGTACCTTTTTGTATGTCAATTGTATACATATAACTATTAATCATATCTTAAGCTTTTCTTTGTTGCTTATTCTCATTTAACATGATAAAATAATCATTGATTATTATTTATAGAGGTGATTAATTTGAATACGATTCGAAAGGAACGAACAAAAGAGCTTTATATCCAGACAGTATGTGACATCATACGTACCGATGGGATGTCGTCAGTTACTATACGCAATGTCTCCGATATTGTGGGGTATAACTCCGCAACGATGTATTCCTATTTCAGAAATCTTCCGGACTTGATTCTATGTGCCCATATGAGGTTTGAAGAAGAATTACTCGGTATATTTCAGAAATACATCGCCGAAAACGAAATAGAAGGATATTTTGATATTTGGCCTCACATGTATGCTATTATGGCAAAATACTACTTAAGTAATCCAAATATTTTTGATTGTTCTTTTATCTCTGATTTTGCAGGAACAGAACATGAAACAATGATTACGGAACGATACAAAGAATCCGTTTTTCAACAATATGTTCAGGAATGTCTTTTGCGAATCGCACAGGAGACCGGAAAAGATATGGATAAGATTTTTCAGATAAATATGCTGTGTTTGGCACAGGTAACAGGAATTGCACTGTTATTTACACGAGGACGCTTTGGAATACAGGATTTACCTGACTGGAATTCCTTTGAGGAGAATATAAAGAAAATAATATATGCAATCCTTTAAGAAATGATATTGAGATGTGGTAGGCAAGAAAGACAAGGAGATTACTCTATGAAAAAGAAAGACGCACGGAAGATCGGCCAATTGAAATGGGGAAAAGTATTGATTCGCATTGTTATCTATCTTGCACTTAGCGAGGTGGTAAGTACTATGGTTCATGTAGTCGGAGGAATTCTACGTGGAGAACACGGGAAACCAGCATTTGTCACTCCTGAAATGTCCTTTTACTCCTTTTTTGTAGAACTTTTTATGGTATTTGCATTTATCATTCTGGGTAATAGCATGCCAATAAAAAATAAGTTTTCCCGAGGTCTATTATTTATGCTTTTGTTTTGGGCATCGGATTACATGTCCCAGATTCTTGGTATGCTAGGCGGTCATTCACCGATTATGGACCCGGATGCTGTCAGCTTCAGTACTCTGCTAATGGATTCCGTTGGCTATCTAATCAAAGCCATTTTACTTGGTTTACTGCTAAGCTCTGATACAACACTCCCCAAAAGAGTCCTCTCTGGAAAAGACTTCTTACGTGCTGCCCTTTCCTCCATGGCTATATTCCCAATGATACTATTTATTCTGGAAATGACTCTTGGTATGATTAATCCACAACTATTAAGTGTCTCCTCCTTTCAAATTCGAAAAGAGGAGACCATAAGCTTCTATCTTGTATTCTATTTATTCCAAGCAATCAGCGGATTTCTGTTTGCTGTCTTCTATCGTTACTCTGAGTTCAACAGCGGGCACAAGCAAAAATGGCTTGTATTTGCAAGTACCTACGGATGGTTATTATGGACTCCTGTCGTAATGATAATGCCTTTCTTTGGAATTGGATTCGCAGGCTCTCTCTGTTTTGCTCTGATTATGCTCCTTGCAATTTACCTGGATACCTTCCTCTTCACTAGATTTATGAAGGAATAGCTATACCTCCCTTATCCCCTTGCGAATTGCTTCATATCACTTGCCAGATTATTGATTGATTTGAGAACATCTTTGAACTTCTCCATCTCACCAGAAGCATCCTCAGTGACCTTAACGCCCTCCGTAGAGGAAGCAGAAACTTCTTCACTGGTCGACGATAACTGATAGATATTGTCTGAGATTGTTGTCGTTGATTCAATGATTTTTTTCATAATCTCCTCTGTATTTTCAATAACATTCTCAAGCTCGTTCATTTCTGTCTGAATGGAGTCAAATTTCCCCTTTGTTTCTTCGATCATATCATTCTGTTTGCTGATTGCTTCCGAAGAAACCTCCATGCTGTTGTTTGCTCGCTCGGTATCCTCTGTAAGCTCATTAATGATTCCAGAGATCTTATTGGACGCCGTCTTTGTCTGCTCTGATAACTGTCTGATTTCCTCCGCAACAACCGCAAAGCCTTTTCCTGCTTCACCTGCTCTCGCCGCCTCAATGGACGCATTTAATGCCAACAGATTTGTCTGATTGGAGATAGATAAAATAGCTCCAACAATCTCCTGCACCTCTTCCACCTTCAAGGTAAGCCTATTTGTTGCCTCTTTTGTAATCTCACTGGCATCTTCTACCTTCTGAGCCTGTTCCTTCAAGCTGGTAATGAGTTCCGAACCGTCCTTTACTGTACTGCTTGCACGCTCAGAAGCCTTAACAATACGTGTTGTCTGCTCTTCGGCGTTATCTGTATTTTCTTTGATCTCTCCACACATAACAGCCTGTCTTTGAATTGCTTCTGCTGTACTCTCTGTACTCTCTGCAATATTTTTCATTGACATATCACTGGTCTCAACTGCTTCCATCAAAGAATCAAGCATCTTATTTGCTACGATGAATTGATCTATTATCTGATTCGCTACACCCAAGACCTTATCTGCCGTTTCCTTCTGTTCATCACCAGCCTTCATGATCTCTGACATGTTCTCCCTGTTGAATCTCTCTAAAAGAACTAAAACCATATAAGTAACGATACATACAAGAAACATCGCCGACATGGAAACCGTAAGATTCTGAGTATCCCCAGTCTTTAATATCACCATTTTGATATTATGAATGATAACAGAAGAACCTGCTAATAGGTAACCACCAAGCATAATCTTTCTATTCAAATATGTCATAGCAACAATCAACATAGGAAAAGCGGTGATGTACGTGTAATCAGATGTACATAGTAGCATCATGATAAAGTATCCAACTGAGCCTGTAGACAGCATGACAACCCCACTGCGTTTCGTATCCGGTCGTACCAGATATACGGCGATGTTAATTCCAATACCTAACGCACAAATCACAATCTGAACGATAGCAGAAAAATCAAAGCTGGAAACGGTCAAAGATAATGCAACCGTCGCAACCAAGTTACCAAAAAAACTAATGAACATTGCCCAAAATACTACTTTGTTTGCCTTTTGAATCTGTTTTAGTGTCATATTGTACCCCCATGAAGTAATTTTTTTTCATTATACCTCTTTTTTGTACAATATTCCATATTGTTTTGTATATTTTTGAAACTATTTGTATAATTTTACTTCACACTTTCGTAATCTGTTCTTTGTAAGACAGAATTACGTGTTGCATAATAACCATAGTATTTCGCCAAATTGAAATTTCTCCAATTCATTTCCTTCAACTCCCTAGAAGATTCCATTGCCAAAGTAGGATAGCTTACCCCTAAATACCTATCAGCATCTTCTGGTGTCATATACTTAGCTAATGCCGGATACTTATCTGCCGACAAATGATCTAAGTAATCATAATCCATGTCAAACGATGAATTCTGCGCGGAACAGATTAAATTATATTTTGCAATCCAATAATCCTGATGTGAAAATGACAGCCCTAAATAGGATAGCGTAACCACAATCATACAAAAACGAAACAATGGCATTTGAGGACGATAAATACGTACTACAATTCCGGTTAACAAAATAGTAAGAACCAATAAACTCCACAAAACAAGTACCCTGGTAAAAGTCAGGCAATAATTACCTACATACAGAATCATCCGATAGATGGAGGATGCAATCATTACATAAGTACATCCGGAAACGACTGTCAAAACTGCTTTTAACACTTTATGCTCTCGAAAATGCTTTAAACAAATGAGTACCATAACCAGATTGATGAGACATACAAACAAAAGCTGAAAGTAACCTTCTCTTGCGTAATCTGCATAAGTGAAATTGTTAGGAAGCTTTCTTCCCCCAACAAACAAATAAACAACCTGTATTCCACAGAATAACAGATACACCAGTGTAAGAACAGAGGTAAAGGTAATAGCAATCAAGGGCTCTGCTGTTCTCCTGTCTGTCATCTCACTCTTTATATCACGGTTAACAGCTGAACATAAAAAGGAATAGGCGCCAAAGAAAACAAATATAGTCAAGATTACGATTCCAAAAACATCTTCCGGGACGAAATCCCCCAGTTCGAATATTTGTAACACCAGCTCCTGGAATACATAATCAGCAGAGGCCAACAAAACAAGTACCACCATCAAAAGAGGTATTGCTATCAAAAATCCGTAAATAATATATTTTGTCTTTCCATTCTTTTTACTTCCCCGATTTTTTAAAAAGTAATCAAAATGCGCGAATGGCAGGAAAACGTGCGCTAATGAGTAAAAAATCAAATGCATTAAAGATCCAAGATATTTAGAGAAATCCCACCTGTCATCCTCATACATCTGATGTAGCATAAAACTGCCAATCAGAAGAAATACACCCATGAAATTAAAGACATGTATAGGAGTTGAATCCGTGATAAAGGTGGATAATCCCAACAAAACCGAACATACAACATAAAAGGATGCTCCTCGTTTCCGATTAATCTTCAACCGTTTCATACAATAAATCAAGTAGGTAAAGCACCCTCCAACCAGGAACGGAAAAGTGATCCCACACAGATTCTTGTATAAACAAAATGTATAAAACAAAGCAAATAAGATGGTTGCAAGACCAATATAGCTGAACTCATCTCGAATAATATCCGTAGCTTTGGGAGATTTGTCCTTCGCCCTGTACTCCAATTGATCGTCTTCCTTTTGCTGGTATTTACTCTGATTACTTGTAATTTCGTTGTCTGGCATTATAATTCCTCCTTACGATATTCCAATATTTCTCCAGGCTGGCAATCAAGAGCTCTGCAAATCGCTTCCAGAGTAGAAAATCTGATTGCTTTTGCCTTATTATTCTTTAGTATTGATAGATTCGCCATGGTAATATCTACTTTATCAGCCAGTTCGGTAAGACCCATTTTTCGCTGTGCCATGACTACATCCAGATTAATTATTATTGACATCGTCCCATTCCTCCCTAGATTGTTAAGTCATTTTCGAGCTTATAAGTAACTGCTTTATCAAAGACCTGTGAAAGGACCTTGCTGAACATTCCTGCCACAATAAATACTAAAATGATAATCAATATAGCGGGCGTAATATAGAACATCAGACGAATTGCTGAAACAAATGCGATTGCAAATGCGAGATTTCCCATTCTCTTCAAGCTCGTTACATTCTCTATTACAAAACAATCATCTCGTAATACAGTACAGAACATTCTCCTCAATTCATTGATTAACAAAACTGCTAAAATACCATCTACGAAATACAAAATCACTGACTGCCAGTAGAAATCAATAAACCTACTGTAATATGGTCCAATTGCCCAAATTGTAAATGGTAATGTTAGACATACCAGGATTCCACTGTAGAACATAAAATCAAGAACAAATTTCGTCACCTTTGCTATGTTTGGTTGCATAATCATCTTCCTTTCTTTAGTACCTATAATGGACTATATCACATATCAGATTGTATTTCAATATATATTTATCGTTTTTCGATATATTTTTATCGAAGTGCAGACTTTGCGTCCAATTTGAGCTTTTGGACTTGACGGTCAGAATAGTAAAACCTATAATGACTATTGCAAACGCAATTAGTCATTATAGGTTTCATCACATAGTTTAGGAGGTATATATGCCAAGGAAACTGAATGCAGAAGAGATTCAGGCACAGAAGGATTACATGTATCGACAAACAATTCCATTAATTCGGAAGAAGGGTCTTAGGAATTTGACTCTTGAGGATATTACAAAAGCCACGCAAATGGCCAAAGGATCCTTTTATTATTACTATCCTTCCAAAGAAGTTTTTCTATACGAAGTAATAAGAAAAAATGAAAAACAAAGCTTTGATTTCATGCTTTCCCAGATGAAGTCCGTCCCACAGACAAAAGAAGATATTCTTCCTATCTTTGAAAGCATTTTTCTATCCGAGGATTTTCTCTTTTGCTATATTCTACCCTCTGAGTTTGAATATCTCATTAGACATCTTCCACCTGCGTTGCAGGAGGATGAAGCAAAGAAATCTCATAGTAACTTTAATCAAACCTCAGAATTATTTGGCTTACATGCTACCGAAGAAAACTATGGAACACTATCCTATCTTCTGGATGGTTTGCAGGCAATTATAAGGGATTCGACCGATTACGGAGAGGCCGGTCGTAAACGTGCCATAAAAATAGTAATCAACTCTATCTGTGACTTTTTTGTGGAAGAAATTGATTGATTTTGGTAATCGGGGGACGGGGCTTGTGTTTCATTTTTCTGTCATGATACCCCAGCGAATTCCAAATCGGTCAACAAAGACTACCCTTGCCGTACTATAAGGAGTTTCTTCAAGCGGATAGATTGTCGTACTCCCCTCTTTTAGGTAGGAGTATGCCCTTTCTACCTCCTCCTTATCATAAAACATGATAGTTATGAAATTGGTATAACACGTGGTGAATTCCATATCTACATGATCACTCATGATAATTCTCTGCTCACCCAACTGCAATTCTGCATGATAAATATATCCGTACTGATCTTTCCGCAAAAGTGGCATATACTGCGGATCCTGTGAATCCTCATAGGTAATCAGGCAGTTGATGTGACCTTCAAATGCCTTTTCATATAGAGTAATTGCCTCACGACAATCTCCATTAAAATTAAGAGTAGGTACTAGTTCTTTTATCATTGTTCAATCAACCTCCATATATTCTCTTCGTTCCTGTCTATGGAAACCACTTCACTAGTTGTGTATTTACCTTTCTTCCTGTTGTATAAAATTCTTCTTCGACCGTCTCTGGAATAGGCATGCTTGGAGTCCAAATCATGATATCCGCGGTTTCTATAGAAATCATGAATATAGTCTTTCAATAGAATTCTCCCCGACTTCATAGTTGCAGAGCCATAAGCATCCACATCATACGCTTTCTCCAAAGAACCTGTTGATAAAAGAATTTCAAAATTCATATTCGTTATGCTGCCACGTGAAGACTTCTCGAAGCTCACGCTTACCTCCTCTACAAGATTCTTTGGAACCAGAAAATTTTCAAAAGAAAACCAATGCTCTGATTCCTGAAATCTTCTAAACGGTTTTTCTCCAACACTTCTATCCGAAAAGTGTTCCTTTTGCATATGTTTTATAATCTGTTCCTTGCTAAGATCTCTTGCAAGCGCACCAAACATATATCGTTTCCAGTTGATTCTTCCCATAACGGACGGCAGTAAATGAATCAAAACAATATAAAGAGAAGTTCTAAAAAATACAGTTCCCGCCTGTTCCATCGACTCACATTTTTGAATCCCACAAATACACAAAATGGAAATAAATAACAGCATCGTTGTTACGAGTACACCAACATAAAAAAAAGTACCATATGCCAACCTGTGCTGATCTCTCATAAACTTACGATATAGTTTTGCATATGGTACTTTCATTTTCATAACCCTTCTCTTAATATCTTTTTATTCGTCTCTGCCGTTTCTGCAAAAAATGGTATGTATTTAACCTGCCTGAGTGATACATATGGCTGTAGATCATGGTGCAGTTCTTCCAGCTCTTTTTCCGTATGAATGCCAAAATACTCTTTTACAAAATAACGCCAGAACAGTTTTCTTTGTTCTTTCTCCAGCTTCGTAACTGCCTTACTTAACGCCTCTGTTCGATTGAGTTCGTAAAGATTGTAGACATGTGCAATATCAAACAAAGGATTCCCTACAGAAAAGTCTCCCATATCAATAAACATTAGCTCACCGTTTTGAATCATTACATTGGATGTGTGAAAATCTCCATGAATGCACGTTTCTTTCTTGGGCAAGGAATCTAGTACCTGTAAATATCGCTCGTGTTCTTGTGGCGTCATCCAGGTATTCTTCTCCAGTAAAAGAAGTAATTGATCTGTAGCATTGGGAAATGCTCCCTTCGGCGCTTTCGTCTCATGTACTATTTTTGCCAGCTTTGCAAATTCCCCTGCATAATGTTCCAAGTCATCCATATTCTTTACCATCACAGATGATAGTGTTTCAGCCTTTAACATCTCGAATACGACGCCCATTCGATTGTTACTGGTAACCATGTCATAGGAAATGGCCGTTGGGATTCCCAGTTTGAAAGCTTCCTTGGCATAATTCTTCTCCCACTCTATGATTTGCCTGTCTGTTCCTTCAAAATAAAGTTTCAGAATCGTCTCATCATCGAGTTTCCAACACTCGCCACAGCAGCCGGAACCAATCAAGGTACATCCATCTGTACTAACCTCTCGAAGCTTTTTCTCAATCTTCAGAATATCAGAAAAACCTGTAACCTCGAAAATGTCCATGATATCTCGAGAAACATTTCGAATTACCATAGTTTTATCTGTAGTGTTCATTTTTTTCTGCATAGTCAAAAAGACGCGCAGCCCTGCACTGGATACATACTCAAGGTCTTTAATGTCAAAAACCAGGTCTTTTGACTCATCGACACCCAAAAGAAAATCATTCAGCTGCGGTGCTGTATTTGCATCCAACCTTCCTTCTAAATAGAGCGTAGTCATGTCATCCTCAAATTGTTTCGTAATCGTCATATCATATTGTCTCCCTTCTACCAAACTATATTATTTTCCCATGTGCCATCAAGGAACTTTTAAACTCATCTATGTTTTCTGATAAGGGTAAGGTTGCTGCAATCCTTCTTCCCTGATGATTATACAAAAAAATTCTATATCCATTTCTGGCCGGCTCCACCTTTGCCACCCCGATATCCTCCCAGTTAAATATCTTAGCAGGTCCAATTACCGGGAAGTACGCAATCTCATCTACATCTACTATGAAATAATTTCGCCTCAAAAATCGTATAAGCCATAAGCATAATGTAGGGAGAAAAATATACAATAAATATGAAAAAGCAGCATCTTCTCCCTCAAAAACAGATTGCATACCTTGATTCATAAACATCATTGTACATAATATAATAGTTGCAACCGCTAATCCTCCAAATAAAAATCGATACCATAAAGGTACGCGTACTGTAAACATTTCTTTTCTCCTAGTCATAATGATAACCTAATGAATAATCTACCCTAATAGTATAACAGATTCTGACTGCAATAGTAAAATTATAAATTGACTATTGACAATCTTCTTTTGAAAAGATATAATGCACCCATAAAAGCAAAGGCGCTAGGTCTAATGACCCTAGCGCTTTTGTTTTTTTGTTTAAGAAAAGGAGATGAAAGATTATGAAAAGTAATGTACCTGAATTATTCGGTAGTATGGTATTCAATGATGCCATAATGAAAGAAAAGCTGCCAAAGGATATCTACAAATCTTTGCATAAGACCATCGAGGATGGAAAGGATTTAGATATCACGGTTGCAAACGTAGTTGCAATCGCTATGAAGGATTGGGCGATTGAAAAGGGAGCAACTCACTATACACACTGGTTTCAGCCCATGACTGGAATCACAGCCGAAAAACACGACAGTTTCATCTCTCCACAGAATGATGGACGTATCATTATGGAATTTTCCGGAAAAGAATTAATCAAAGGGGAACCCGATGCATCCAGCTTTCCATCCGGAGGATTACGTTCCACATTTGAAGCAAGAGGATATACCGCATGGGATCCAACCTCTTATGCTTTTGTAAAAGATCGTGTTCTTTGTATTCCAACTGCATTTTGTTCCTATGGCGGAGAAGCTCTCGATAAGAAAACGCCCTTGCTCCATTCTATGGAGGTAATCAGTGAACAGGCTATTCGTGTTCTTCGTTTATTCGGACACATGGACGTAAAACGAGTTAACACAACAGTTGGTCCTGAACAGGAATACTTCTTAATTGATAAAAAGCTTTTTGAACAGAGAAAAGACTTGATTTATTGTGGTCGCACTCTCTTTGGTTCCAAACAGCCAAAAGGTCAAGAATTGGATGATCACTATTTTGGAGCAATCAAACCAAGAATCAGTGCTTTTATGAAGGAGTTAAATGACGAGCTCTGGAAGCTTGGAATTCTTGCCAAAACGGAACATAACGAGGTAGCACCCGCCCAGCATGAATTAGCTCCTATCTTTACTACAACCAATATCGCAACCGATCATAACCAATTGACAATGGAAATCATGAAAAATGTAGCAGCCAGACACGATCTGGTTTGCCTGCTTCATGAGAAACCGTTTGCAGGTGTAAACGGAAGCGGTAAGCACAATAACTGGTCACTGAGTACAGATACCGGCGTCAATCTGTTGGAGCCTGGAAAATCTCCACATGATAATGCACAATTTTTATTGTTCTTTGCTGCTGTAATAAAAGCAATTGATGAGTATCAGGATCTGATGAGAGTTTCTGTCGCATCCGCCGGAAATGATCACAGACTTGGAGCAAATGAAGCTCCCCCGGCAATTATGTCTATGTTCATTGGTGATGACCTGGAAGCTATTCTGGATTCTCTTGTAAATAAAGTTCCGTACAATGGTTGTGGCGATCAAACGATGGAAATCGGTGTTCATGTATTACCAAATTTCATAAAGGATACCACCGACCGTAACCGCACTTCACCATTTGCATTTACCGGAAATAAATTTGAGTTTCGTAGTCTTGGATCTGCTGCTTCTATCTCCGGTCCAAACATTGTATTAAATACCATCGTAGCGAAAGAGCTGAAGCAGTTTGCTGACGAGCTTGAAAAAACGGATAACTTTACAGAGGCTTTGAACAAATTAATTCGTCATACAATCAGAGAACACCGTCGTATTATTTTTAATGGTGACGGTTACTCAGAGGCATGGCCAATGGAAGCCGAAAAAAGAGGACTTCTCAACTTAAGAACTACAGTAGATGCTTTACCGGAATTCATTTCCAAGAAAAATATTGATTTGTTCACAGAGTTCGGAATTTTTACCGAAACGGAATTACATTCCAGATACGAAATCCTTCTGGATACTTACAGTAAGATTTTGAATATTGAAGGACTTACCATGGTAGACATGGCAAATAAGGATATCCTTCCTGCGGTAAATACATATATAGCAAAGCTTTCAGAAACAGCTTCCGTAAAGAAGCGTCTGGATGCAAAGCTTCCTTGTGAAATGGAGCTTAGTTTGATTCAGAAGCTCTCTGCACTGGAAGACGAAGCATACGAAGAAGTTCAGTCACTCTCGGATGCACTGGATAAAGCAAGCGGAAGTGGTTTGGAACTTGCTGCATACTATAAAGATGTTGTAATCAGTGCCATGAATAAGCTTCGCTCCACCGTAGATACCATTGAGGCAAGCACCGATGCAAGTCTGTGGCCATTCCCTCAGTATGGAGATTTACTATTCCGAATCTAATAAACGCTTGGATTAAAATCGTAACACATAAACACTAACGGACGAATGAGGAGGACAAAATTATGAGTATATTACTATCTGCTTCGGTTACGCCGGAGAACATTAACACAATATGGATTCTACTCGGTGCTGCACTGGTATTCTTTATGCAGGCAGGCTTTGCGATGGTCGAAACTGGTTTTACAAGAGCTAAAAATGCCGGTAACATCATTATGAAGAACTTGATGGATTTTGCATTTGGTGCACCGATTTTCTGGATTGTTGGTTATGGACTGATGTTTAAGGGCACAGGAAAGTTTATTGGTGGTCTGGATTTCTTCACCAATGCTGGCGGAGACTACGCTACATTAATCTTCCAGACAGTTTTCTGTGCCACTGCTGCAACAATTGTATCAGGAGCTATGGCGGAACGTACCAAATTCAAATCCTATTTGGTTTACTCAGTTGTCATTAGCGCCTTGATTTATCCTATTTCCGGTCATTGGATCTGGGGTGGCGGCTGGCTTTCACAATTAGGCTTCCATGATTTTGCCGGTTCTACCGCAGTACATATGGTCGGTGGTGTATCCGCACTGATTGGAGCAACCATTCTTGGACCTAGACTTGGTAAGTATGATAAAAACGGAAAACCTCGTGCAATACCTGGTCACTCTCTGACACTTGGTGCACTTGGTGTATTTATTCTCTGGTTCTGCTGGTTTGGATTTAATGGATGTTCTACTGTTTCAATGGTAGATGGCGCTGATATTCTGGCAAGTAAAGTATTTGTAACTACAAACCTGGCTGCTGCTGTTGCTACGGTAACTACAATGATCTTTACATGGATTCGTTACAAAAAACCTGATGTGTCCATGACCTTGAATGGTTCCCTTGCAGGTCTGGTTGCAATTACTGCAGGGTGTGACGTTGTAGAACCTTGGGCTGCTGCTGTTATCGGTATTATCGCAGGTATCGTCGTTGTTCTTGCTGTTGAATTCTTTGATAAGGTATTGAAAATTGATGACCCGGTTGGTGCGATAGCTGTTCATGGATGCTGTGGTGCCCTTGGTACTCTTTTAACCGGTGTATTCGCAAATGATGTCGGAATTGTATATGGTGGTGGATTTAAGTTCTTTGGTATTCAGTGTTTGGGTGTTCTCAGTGTTATTATCTGGGTTACTATTACCATGACTTTTGTCTTTCTTGTTATTAAGAAGGTAATTGGTTTACGCGTTTCCGTGGAAGAAGAAGTACTTGGTCTGGACGTAACAGAACACGGACTCGTAAGTGCGTATGCTGATTTCTCATCTACCGTAGAAGAAATCTATGAGGATGAACCACTCTTTACAGAGATTACAGGCACTACTCCGGTAGATGAAGCTGTTCCGGTACAATTAAAATCTGCCCCCTCCGCTGCCAGTGATGATTCTGGTCTTCACTTCACAAAGATTGAAATTCTTTGCAAACAGAATCGTTTCGATCAGTTAAAAGCTGCTATGAATCGAATCGGTATTACTGGTATGACGGTTACTCATGTTCTTGGTTATGGTATTCAGCAGGGTAAACCAGAGTTCTACCGTGGTGCTGCTGTAGAAAGCAATCTACTTCCAAAGGTACAGGTAGAAATGGTTGTATGTAAGGTTCCGGTACAGACTGTTATTGACACCGCAAAGAAAGTACTCTTTACCGGTCATATCGGTGATGGTAAAATCTTCGTTTCCGGAATCCAGAATGTAATAAAGATTCGTACCGGCGAAGAAGGATATGCTGCATTACAGGATGTAGAGTAATCAAATCAAGGAAGTATGGGGAGTATAATGGAAGGAGCTAAGAATTCATAATTCTTAGCTTCCTTTTGTGTCCCAATATTTTACACAAATCAATTGCCAGACTTATGCTGCGACTGTTATAATAAACAAGATACTATATCAAGCTTCATCGTATAGAATCCAAATATAAAGGAGGTTACAGCAAGTGAGTAAAACAGCAAAAGATGTAATGCAAATGATTGAAGAACTGGGAATCCAAATGGTTGACTTTAAAATGGTCGATATCAATGGTCAGTTCCGCCACGTCACGATACCCGCTCAGAATTTCAGCGAAGATACCATGATTGATGGCATTGGCTTTGATGCTTCTAATTATGGCTATGCAGAGGTTCAAAAGTCAGACATGGTTTTCATTCCTGATCCTGATACTGCTTTGGTGGATCCATTCTGTGAAATCCCAACTCTATCTATGACTGGTGATGCCATGATTATTGATTATCCGGACAATCGTCCGTTGGCACAGTATCCACGTAACATAGTCAAGGCTGCTGAACAGTATATGAAGGATACCGGCATTGCTGACACCATGTTGATTCTTCCAGAGTTTGAATTCTATTTATTTGATAATGCTGGCTGGAAAATCAATGCCAACCAGATTTCTGCCTTTGTGGATGCTGAACAGGCACATTGGAACAGCGAGTCAGAAGGTCTTGGGGCAGTTATTCCTCCTCAGAAAGCCTACCATATTGCAAAACCTCTCGACATCTCCTATGAATGTAGAAGTGAGATGTGTCTCGAAATGGAAAAAGCCGGAATTCCAGTGAAATATCATCATCCCGAGGTCGGAGCTGCAGGTCAATTTGAAATCGAACCCAAGCTTGGAGTAATGTCTAAAATGGCCGATGCTACTGTAATGACAAAGTATATCATTCACAATGTAGCATCCAAATATGGCATGACAGCAACCTTTATGCCAAAGCCAATTTATGGCGAAGCAGGAAGTGGTATGCATGTACATATGCTTCTTATGAAGGATGGGCAACCCGTCTTCTCTGATGATAACGGCTATTCACATCTGAGTGAAACAGCACATTATTTCATCGGAGGACTGTTAAAGCACATTGCCTCTCTCTGTGCGATTACAAACCCCAGCACCAATTCCTTCAAGCGTCTGATTCCCGGATTTGAAGCTCCTGTCACCATTGGTTACGCGACTTCAAATCGAAGTGCAGTTATTCGTATTCCCGCTTATGCCAAGACTCCGAATATGCGACGTTTTGAACTTCGAAACCCTGATGCAACCACCAATCCATACTTCTGCTATGCAGCAATTCTTATGGCCGGTCTGGATGGGGTAAAAAATAAAATTGATCCACAAGCTAATGGTTGGGGACCCTATGATAAGAATCTCTATACGCTTTCCGATGAAGAGAAATCGAAATTAACCAGCTTACCTTCTTCTCTCGAGCAAGCGTTGAATGCCTTAGAAGCAGATCATGATTATCTGACTTCCGGTGGTGTTTTTCCAGAACATTTACTACAGAACTTCATCAAGTCCAAACGAGAAGAATGCCTCAAGTTAGCAGCCATCCCTCATCCAGCTGAATTTGATCGATACTTTAATCTATAGGTTCAAATAACGGAAGAGACTGTAAAAGACTTCTCTAAAAAATCGCTGATGTCGTAAGACCTCAGCGATTTTGTATTTCTTATAGATTCGTGTAACCCATCAATGATTCATCCACTTCTTTTGCTACTGCACGTCCTTCCGCGATTGCCCATACTACCAGGGATTGTCCTCGATGCATATCTCCCGCTGTAAATACCTTTTGTTTGGATGTCTGATACATACTTGGCGCAGTCTTCACATTGCTTCTTGCATCAGTCTCTACCCGAAAAGCCTTTGTTACGTACTCCTCGCTTCCAAGGAACCCTGCGGCAATCAATACCAAGTCAGCTTTCAGCTCTTTCTCGCTGCCTTTTACAGGTACCATATTTATGCGTCCTGTTTTAGGATCGTTTTCTGGCATAAGACTTACGATTTTGATTGCTTTCAGCTTTCCTTTGGCATCCTTGATAAACTCCTGAACCGTTGTGTGATAGATTCGAGGATCCTTTCCATATACGTGAATCGCTTCCTCCTGACCATAGTCTGTTTTCAGGACTTTTGGCCATTCAGGCCATGGATTACTTTTCACTCTCTCATGTGGCGGTTCCGGCATCATTTCCAACTGGATCACGTTTTTCGCGCCAAGTCGAATGCTGGTTCCTACACAATCATTTCCGGTATCTCCACCGCCGATTACAATGACATTTTTTCCGACGAGCGTTCCAAAACGAAAGCTCTTTGCTGAGATGACCTTATCATCAGCATAATCCTCATCCATCAGCTTTTTGCTTACCTCTGATAAGAAATCTACTGCGAAATAAATTCCCTTAGCCTCTCTTCCGGTAGCTTTGATATCTCTTGGATGAGAAGCACCACAACAGAGAATGACGCGGTCGAACTGTTCCAATATCTCTTCAGCCGCAATATCCTTTCCCACATCTGCATTGCACCGAAATTCAACTCCTGCTTTTTCCATAAGTTCCACTCTACGGTCTATAACACGTTTGTCGAGCTTCATATTAGGAATTCCATAACGAAGCAAACCGCCAACACGATCTTTTCTCTCAAAAACAGTTACCAAATGTCCACGGCGATTCAAAAGCTGTGCTGCAGCGAGCCCGGATGGTCCACTCCCAATCACAGCTACCTTCTTACCGGTGCGATTCTGAGTAGTCTCTTCCGTTACCATACCGTTCGCAAATGCATATTCAATGATACATCTTTCATTATCCTTTGTAGAAACCGGATGTTCGTTCAGGCCACACGTACAAGCCGCTTCGCACAGAGCCGGGCAGACACGGGAGGTAAATTCCGGAAAGCTGTGCGTTTTACTTAACCGAATATATGCCTGTCCCCAGTTTCCCTGTGCGACCAATTGATTGGTTTCCGGAACCAGATTATGCAAGGGACATCCGGATGCCATTCCGGCAATCATTACTCCTGCCTGACAAAACGGAACACCACAGGCCATACAGCGAAGTCCCTGCGATCTTTGCTCTTCCGTGGATGGCTTTCCATGGAATTCTTTGAAATTCTTGATTCTTTCTGTTACTTCTATTGCTTTTCCCATTTCCATACCCTCCACTTCTTATTTGCTTTGATTGCTCTCATAGAAAGCTTCAATCTGAGCTTGTTCGTAATTTAGTCCCTGTTCCTCAAAATGACTGATCATAACCAGCATATTCTTATAATCCTCCGGGATTATCTTCTTGAATTTGGGCAAATACTCATCAAAATGTTCCAAAATTCGTTTTGCCTTCTTGGAACCTGTACCAGCATAGTGTTTCTCCAGCATATCCTTTAATTCTTCCTTATCATGCTTGGATTCTACATTTTCCATCAGAACCATTTCCTGGTTCATATTGCGATATAGATGGTTTTCTTCATCCAGAACATAGGCAATGCCACCACTCATACCTGCTGCAAAGTTCTTTCCGGTAGGACCGATTATGCAGACACGTCCACCGGTCATATATTCACATCCATGCTCACCAACACCCTCGACTACTGCATCGGCGCCGGAATTACGTACGCAAAAACGCTCCCCGGCCATTCCGGCAATATAAGCTTCACCTGAGGTTGCTCCATACAATGCTACATTTCCAATTATAATATTATCTTCGGCTTCATATGCTGCATTTTCCGGTGCCTTAACGGTCAGTTTTCCACCTGATAAGCCCTTACCGAAGTAATCATTGCTGTCACCAGTCAGCATAATCGTAAGTCCCTTTGGAATAAATGCGCCAAAGCTTTGTCCTCCATATCCCTTACAATTTACCGTAATGGTATCATCATCCATTCCAGAATGATGTTTTCTTGTAATCTGTGCACCCAAAAGTGTCCCAAATGCACGGTCAGTATTCGATACCGTAATGGCAATGCTCTTTTTCGTTCCTTTTTCTATCGCCGACAGAATATCCGGATTCTTCAACAGCATGGCTTCATCCTTTGTTTCTTCCAATTTGAAGTCAAAACGTAATTCCGGATGGAAGATACAGTCACTTTCCTTCGTGTTACTCAGAACTCTGTGAAGATCAATCTGTGCTTCACGATTAGAAAGACCCCTCTTTGTACATAGTAAATCTGTTCTTCCAATCAGTTCGTTTACCGTACGCACACCAAGTCTTGCCATATACTCACGCAATTCACGTGCCACAAATCTCATAAAGTTCTCAACATACTCCGGTTTTCCAATAAAACGTTTCCGAAGCTCTGGATTCTGGGTCGCAATTCCCATTGGACATGTATCCAGATTGCAGACTCTCATCATAACACACCCTAATGTAACCAGTGGTGCAGTTGCAAATCCGTACTCTTCTGCTCCAAGTATTGCTGCTATAGCAACATCACGTCCACTCATTAATTTGCCATCCGTCTCAATAACTACTCGATTACGCAAACCATTCTGAATCAATGTCTGATGTGTCTCAGCGAGACCAAGTTCCCATGGAAGACCTGCATTGTGAATAGAGCTTAATGGCGCTGCTCCTGTTCCACCATCATAACCGGAAATCAATACTACCTCAGCACCAGCCTTTGCAACACCGGCGGCAATTGTTCCAACACCCGCTTCAGAAACAAGCTTAACAGAGATACGTGCTTCCTTATTAGCACACTTTAAATCATAGATTAATTGTGCCAAATCCTCGATCGAATAAATATCGTGATGTGGTGGTGGGGAAATCAGACTGACACCGGGCGTAGAATGACGAGTCTTAGCAATCCAAGGGTAAACTTTTTTCGCAGGAAGATGACCTCCCTCACCAGGCTTTGCCCCTTGCGCCATTTTTATCTGAATCTCTCTTGCACTGACAAGATATCTGCTTGTTACACCAAATCGTCCACTGGCCACCTGTTTGATTGCTGAACTACGATCATGCTTTGTTCCAGCAGATTCCAGACGTTCATCACTCTCACCTCCTTCGCCACTGTTTGATTTTCCGTGTAAGTGGTTCATAGCGATGGCAAGAGCTTCATGAGCTTCCTCCGAAATCGAACCGTAAGACATGGCTCCTGTCTTAAATCTACGTACAATATCATCCTCACTCTCAACAAGTGATAAATCGATTCCCTGTTCCGGATATTGAAAATCCATCAGACTACGCAAATAACCGGTCTTTTCTGCATCCACCATCCTGGTATAATCTTTAAACTTCTGATAATCACCTTCTCTGGTCGACATCTGCAGCATATGAATTGTCTGTGGATTATATCTGTGTTCTTCACCTTGAGAGCGCATCTTATGGCGTCCAACCGAACCAATTGTCAAATCAGTAGGCAATCCCAACGGATCAAAAGCTTTTGAATGCTGTTTATCAGTCTGTTCTGCAATATCCTCCAGCGTAATTCCACCGATTCTACTAACTGTTCCGGTAAAGTATTGGTTGATAACATCCTCACTGATTCCAATCGCTTCAAAGATTTTGCTTCCTTGATAGGATTGAATGGTAGAAATGCCCATTTTGGATGCAATCTTAACGATCCCCTGTAAGACTGCATGATCATAATCCTCGACTGCAGGGTAATAATCCTTGTCCAGTAATCCTTCGTCTACCAACTCTGCAATTGACGCATGCGCCAGATAAGGATTGACAGCACTGGCTCCATATCCAAGTAACGTTGCAAAATGATGCACCTCTCTAGGCTCACCTGATTCCAAAATCAGAGACATCGCAGTACACTTTTTTGTCTGAACCAGATATTTATGAACTGCTGCCACAGCAAGTAAAGACGGAATCGCCACATGGTTCTCATCTACCCCTCGATCAGACAAAATCAATATATTTGCCCCATCACGATATGCCTTATCTACCTTCACAAAAAGGTGTTCCAGAACACGATTCATTGGCGTACTTTTGTAATACAGCATCGATACCTTTTCTACCTGAAATCCCTTGTGATTCATATGTTCTATTTTAAGTAAATCAAGATCTGTCAGAATCGGATTTTCTATCTTAAGCATCTGGCAGTTTTCTGCCCTCTCTGAGAGAAGATTTCCATTCTTTCCCACATACACCGTTGTAGAAGTTACAATCTTCTCACGCACGGCATCAATAGGAGGATTGGTTACCTGCGCAAAGAGCTGTTTGAAGTAATAAAAAAGAGGCTGATACTCCTTGGATAATACAGCTATTGGAGTATCAATTCCCATCGCACCAATATGCTCTGAGCCTGTGAGTGCCATATTTTTTATTTCCTCACTATAATCCTCATAGGTATATCCAAAAGACTTCTGTAACCGCATAAGCTCCGTTTTTGTATAGGAAGGCGTACGTAGATTTGGAATTTTAATCTCATGCAAGGTAACCAGATTGCTGTCAAGCCATTCTCCGTAAGGCTCCTTCTTCGCATAACGGTCTTTGATTTCATCATCCGAAAGCACTTTTCCTTCGATCGTATCTACGAGAAGCATTTTGCCCGGATGTAAACGCTCTTTTTTTAGGATATGTGCATCATCCATCTCCAAAACACCAACCTCTGAGGACAGAATCAATCGATTATCATCCATGATATAGTAACGAGAGGGACGCAATCCATTACGGTCGAGTATTGCACCCATGATATCTCCATCGGAAAATACGACAGAAGCGGGGCCATCCCAAGGCTCCATCATTGTTGCATAATACTGGTAGAAATCTCTTCCCTCCTGGGAAATCGTATCGTTGTGACTCCAAGGCTCCGGTATCAGAACCATGGCCGCAAGTGGCAGATCCATGCCGCTCATCATTAAGAATTCCAAGGTGTTGTCCAACATCGCAGAATCAGAACCAGACTTTGGAATTACCGGCAAAACCTTTGTCATATCCTCGGTTGAGAAAAGACTGGTGTGCATGGTTTCCTCACGTGCAAGCATTTTATCTGCATTTCCTTTGATCGTATTAATCTCTCCATTATGAACCAACATCCGATTGGGATGTGCTCTGTCCCAGCTTGGATTCGTATTCGTTGAGAATCTGGAGTGTACGGTAGCAATTGCAGATTCATAACGTTCATCCTGCAAATCTGCAAAAAAGGTCCGTAACTGTCCTACTAAAAACATTCCCTTATATACAATCGTTCTGCATGATAAAGAAGGAACGTAGGAATTGTCATTACTCTGCTCAAATACCCGTCTTGCTACATATAATCTTCGATCAAAATCGAGATCACTCTTTGCATCAGAGGGTCTTTCAATAAATGCCTGAAAAATACCTGGCATACTATCAAGAGCTTTTTGTCCGAGAACGTCGGGATGTGTGGATACCTCTCTCCAACCTAGGAATTTCAGATTTTCCTTCTCTACGATAACTTCAAACATTTTTTTCGCTTGGCTGCATTTCAACTCATTTTGTGGAAAGAAAAACATTCCTACGCCATACTCACGTTCTTTCCCAATTTTAATTCCCTTCGTCGGACATACTTCTGCGAAAAAACGATGAGGAATCTGAGTCAGGATTCCAACTCCGTCTCCTGTCTTCCCTTCTCCATCTTTTCCTGCACGATGCTCCAGATTTTCTACAATCTTTAAAGCATCATCAACGATTTGATGGCTCTTGATACCTCGGGTGTTTACAATTGCTCCGATTCCGCAATTATCATGTTCAAATGATTCCTGGTATAGACTCTTCTGTTGGTGTCCTTCACTCATAATGGTTCCTCCTTTTCATTTTCTAGTGCCGCCCGGATTAATCCGGTGAACAGTGGGTGTGGTGCATCGGGTCTTGATTTAAGCTCCGGATGTGCCTGTGTTGCCAAGAAGAATGGATGATCCTTTAATTCGATCATTTCAACAATTCTGTCATTCGGAGATTTTCCGGATAAAATCATTCCATTTTTCTCTAAGCGTTCTCGATAATCATTGTTTACTTCATAGCGGTGACGATGTCTCTCTGATATTTCACGTTTTCCATAGAGTTCCAAAGCTTTTGTTCCCTCTGTAAGGATACAAGGATACGCGCCAAGTCGAAGTGTTCCACCTAAATCTACCACTCCGTTTTGCTCCGGAAGAAGTGTAATGATTGGATTGGTCGTATCCGGCTTAATTTCCGTACTTGCCGCATCGCTAAGTCCAAGTATATTTCGTGCAAATTCGACAATGGCAATCTGCATACCCAAACAAATACCAAGATATGGAATCCTATTTACTCTCGCATACTGCGCTGTTAGAATCATACCTTCAATGCCACGGCTTCCGAATCCTCCGGGTACAATAATCCCATCCACATCATGAAGGTATTCATCCATACTATCCGGATTCAATTCCTCTGCATCGACCCATCGGATATTTACCTCTGCCTCATTGGCAATTCCCCCATGACGCAATGCTTCTACAACGCTCAGATAGGCATCATGTAAAACTACGTATTTTCCAACCAATGCAATGGTTACCGTCTCTTTCGGATGATAGAACACTTCTACCATCTGACGCCACTGATCCAAATCTGGTGCTGGACATGGGATATGCAGACATTCACAGACTGCTCCCGCCAGGTTTTCCTCTTCCATCATCAATGGTACTTCATAAAGTGACTTAGCATCCAGATTTTGTAACACATGTTCCTTTTTTAAGTTACAAAATAAAGCAATTTTCTCTCTCATCGAATCTTCTATCGGATAATCCGAACGACATACCAGGATATCCGGCCAGATTCCCATACTCTGTAGACTCTTTACACTCATCTGCGTCGGTTTCGTCTTCATTTCACCAGAGGCCTTTAAGTAGGGAATGAGAGTCACCTGAATCATAATCGCATTATCTCTCCCCACTTCTGCCTGAAACTGTCGAATTGCTTCCAAAAAGGGCTGGCTTTCAATATCTCCTACCGTACCTCCTATCTCGATAATTGAAATTGTCTCCTCTGATTCTGATTTTGCACGATAAAAGTGATCCTTAATCTCATTCGTAATATGGGGAATGACCTGTACTGTTCCCCCACCATAGTCCCCATGTCGTTCTTTATTCAATACGGACCAATAAATCTTTCCTGTAGTTACATTCGAGTTGCAGTCAAGACTTTCATTGATAAATCGTTCATAATGTCCAAGATCCAAATCTGTCTCCGTCCCATCATCGGTAACAAAAACCTCTCCATGCTGGATCGGATTCATAGTACCGGGATCGACATTGATATACGGATCAAATTTCTGCATCGTTACATGATATCCTCTGGCTTTCAAAAGACGGCCAAGGGAAGCCGCGGTAATTCCTTTTCCCAGTCCTGATACCACACCGCCGGTTACAAATACATACTTTACCATTTCTATTTTCCTTTCCTATCATCATCCAAGATGGTGTTCGTTTCATGGTTTTACTAGATTCCACTGTTTCCATAATTCGATAGCACACGGGCGGAAGGATCGTTGACATTACATCCCTCCCACTCCTTGTTTGGCATCCAGAAGTCAGCAATCATTTCCGCCTGACCCGGATAATAGGACTCAAAAATGTCACGATATAATAACGATTCTTTTGTAAATGGTGTCGAGAAGGAATACTTTTTGCATCCTGCAATAAAAGCTTCTTCCGAGTAATACTTTTCTGCATATTCCTTGATATCATCTACCAAAGAATGACCAACAGCATCAGAGAAAGCAGCTTTCTCACGCATACGAATATCTTCGGGTAAATAATCTCCCTCAAAGGCCTTACGTAACAGATACTTTCCTTTTCCATACACATTCATCTTCTTCGCAGGGTCAATACTCATAACATACTGTACAAAATCAAGATCTCCAAAAGGAACTCTTGCTTCCAAAGAGTTTACAGAAATGCAACGGTCAGCACGCAACACATCATACATATGCAGTTCTCTGATTCTCTTTGCAGATTCTTCCTGAAAACTCTTTGCATCAGGTGCAAAGTCCGTATACTTATAACCAAACAACTCATCACTAATTTCCCCGGTAAGCAAAACCCTCACATCTGTCTGCTCATGAATGGCTTTACAAATCAGATACATTCCCACACTGGCACGAATGGTTGTAATATCATAGGTTCCAAGTATCGCAATTACGGTAGACAGGGATTCCAGTACATCCTCTTTGTTAATGATGATTTCTGTGTGAGCGCTGTGAATATAATCAGCGACCTGTTTTGCATATTTCAAATCAATGGCATCTGTCTTCATACCAATGGCAAAGGTACGAATCGGCCTTTTGAGAAGCTTTGCAGATACTGCACATACTAGAGAGCTATCTAATCCACCACTTAAAAGAAATCCTACTGGTGTATCAGCATCAAGTCTCTTTTCGATTCCCTTCACCAGTTTGTCATGGATTTTTTCACATATGGTATCTACATCATCCTCACATACCTTCTCCACTTTTGACATATCACGATAGCATATAAATTTTCCGTCTGCATAATAATGTCCGGGAGGAAATGGCTGAATTCTGTCTACCAACCCAACAAGATTCTTGGCTTCACTTGCAAAGACAATTTCCTTTTCCTCTGTATAACCGTAATATAACGGACGAATTCCAATCGGATCTCTTGCAGCAACCAGTGATTTTTTCTTGGAATCATAAATGATACAGGCAAACTCTGCATCCAATTTTACGAACATCTCGACACCATATTGTTCATACATAGGAAGTAGAATCTCACAATCCGATTCACTTTCAAAGGTATAAATTTCAGATAGCTTTTCTCTTATTGGTCGGAAACCATAAACCTCTCCATTACAAACCAATCTACTATCATCCAAGTGAAAGGGTTGCATACCCTTCTCAGATACTCCCATAATTGACAGTCTTTCAAATCCCAGAATTCCTCCTTCAAAGGTTTCTATTCTCTTCATATCCGGTCCTCTGGAAATGGTTCTGTCAAAACATTCCCGAAATTTCTCCTCTGTAATACTCTTACCCAGATATCCCATAATTGAACACATAAGCATGCCCTCCTTTGTTTTTCACTTGCTTTGCTGTTGTTATCTGCTTCTTTCCTGTTATCTTTCAGCGTTTTCTGCTTCCAATGGGTAATTCTGATCAAAGCATGCCTTACACAATGGCAAATCACCGGTCATCTCCGGTAAATCCTGAATCTGCATGTAACCCAACGAATCCGCTCCTATTTTCTTACAAATCTCATCTACCGTGAATGCATTCGCTATCAGCTGCGAATTGTCCGGTACGTCAGTTCCATAGAAACAAGGAAACAAAAATGGTGGAGAACTGATCCGAACATGTACTTCTTTGGCTCCTGCTTCCCGAAGCATGGTAATCAAATTAGCTATCGTTGTTCCACGCACAATGGAATCATCAATCAAAACCAGCCGTTTCCCCTTGACCACACTTTTTAGAACACTAAGCTTGATATGAACTGCGGATTCTCTTTCCTCTTGTGAAGGTTTGATGAAAGTTCTTCCCACATAACTGTTCTTTTGAAAGGCAAGTGCAAATGGAATGTCAGCTTCCTCGGAATACCCTGATGCAGCAGCAAGACCCGAATCAGGAACACCGGTAACAAGATCAGCTTCCACAGGATATCGTTTGGCCAGTACCCTTCCCCCTCGAATTCTTGCATCATATACATTAACACCATCCATATTGGAATCGAGACGAGCAAAATAAATATACTCAAAAATACAATGTGCATGCTGTTCAATACATAAGGAATCATCCGATTGTATTCCATCTTCCGTTATTGTGATAATCTCTCCCGGTCTGATGTCTCTGATAAATTCAGCATCTACAGCAGTTAATGCACAGCTTTCCGAAGCAAGAATATAACTATTCCCTCTTTTTCCAAGACACAATGGCTTTAATCCCAATGGATCTCTGACGCCTACAATTTTCCTGGGGCTCATGATTAAGAGTGCATACGCCCCAATCATTTTTTCAGCCGTTCTTCGAACTGCTTCCTCGATGGATGACGTCCTGGCACGTTCCTTTGCTATTTGACAGGCTATGACCTCTGAATCACTGGTACCACGGAAAATAGCACCGTTCTTCTGGAGTTCTTGTCTAATGGCATCGGTGTTAATCATATTTCCATTATGTGCAAGTGCAAGAGTTCCTTTCAGATAATTAAGTACCAGAGGCTGTGCATTCTCAACACAGCTGGAACCGGTAGTTGAATATCTGACATGACCAATTCCGATATTACCCAGTAAGCTCGCAAGTGCTTCTTTATGAAACACCTCATTAACAAGTCCCATATCCTTATGGTAGCGGATATTTCCGGCAGGACCTTCTGTATCACAAACTGCCATTCCGGCTGATTCCTGTCCTCGATGTTGTAATGCCAACAGCCCATAATAGATGGATTTTGAAACCGTATTTCCGACTGGCTCCCAAATACCGAAAACTCCACACTCCTCATTCGGTTTGTCATTCAACGAACTCATATACCTACCTCCTGTATGTTCTCCCGATTCAGCCATAAAAAAAGGCACTTTGGACTGAGTCCAAAGCGCCTTCGCTTCCTTTTTAAAGGAAAAGTATAACTCCATATTTTAAATCTGTCAATTGATTTTACTAACTTATTTGAATAAAACCGTGTGATTTTTTTATACCTCGATATATTGTCCCGCCTGTACACGCCACATTCTGGCATACTGACCATTCGCTTTTAATAGTTCCTCATGCGTCCCTTGTTCTGCAATCTGTCCATGCTCCAGCATAATGATACGATCTGCCAGTCTCGTAGTTGATAGGCGATGTGATATAAAGATAACTGTCCTGTTTTCCGTCGCCTCTAACATCGAGTGATTCAACTGGTACTCGGCTATTGGATCAAGCGCACTAGATGGCTCATCCAGAATAATCAACCCCGTATCCTTGTAGAACACCCTTGCCACCGCAAGCTTTTGACTTTCACCTCCCGACAGATTAACGCCCTTTTTATCAAACTCCGTTGTCAAAGCCGTATCAAGTCCATCCTTAAATCTCTTGATTCTCTCCGAAAGACCACTATGCCTTAGTGAGGCTAATACCTTCTCCTGCTCCTCTTCTCCCGAACAATCCATAATCACATTTTCGGTTACATTACCGGCAAAGATCATAAAGTCCTGAAAAACGGTTCCAATTGAATTTCGGTATTGTTCCACATCATAATCACGGATATCCGTGTTATCCAGTCGAATCACTCCACTCGTTGGATCGTACAATCTCATAATCAGTTTAATTAATGTGGTTTTTCCAGCGCCATTATAGCCTACCAATGCAATCTTCTCGCCAGGGTGGATGGATATGGAGACATCTCGAATGATAGTATTCTTGTCCTCATGATAGGAAAATCCAACATGACTCATCTCAAGCGATTTTGCCTCCCTTGAAACAGGAAGCTTTTTCTCACTTGTAATCGTGGGCTCGTATTCCAAAAAGTTTCGTATCTTCTGTACATACAGGCTCGTCTCAGATGCATAAGGATAAACATCTGTAAATACACGAAAGCTCTCTCTTAATCGTCCAAAGGAATTGTATAGGATTACAACACTTCCAAAGGAAAGTACCTGATCCACTACCGCACGAAATACCAAATACAGAATATAGATAATATCGCTAACCAAATCGTTGCAAGCGAATTTCCCCATAAATCCAACCCAGAATTTCCTTATCGCATACTTCTTATTTACCTCGTAAATTTCATCGTTGCAATCCTTAAAGTCATCAAACATTACTGATGCAACCTTGGGATTCAAACGTATCTCTTTTGCATAATCACCCATATAAAAGACTCTCTTAATGTATTCACGCTTTCTTTCAAATGGATTACGCAATACCCTGACCTTATAGGATAACTTATTATAAATCTGATTAAAAATAAATGTAGTTACAAAAGAGAAGATGACAAATATAATAGAAATCTTATCCTTCATAAGGAAGTAAATTCCCGTAGTAATCAGAACGGTAATACCGGCAGACGTATTCTGCAGCAGTTCTATGCAACGGTCGATTTGCTTATCTGCTTCACTAATCGCAAGTACCAGGTCATTATAGTATTCCGGATCGTCGTAGCACTTCAAATCCAGCTTACCCGCCTTTTCATACAAAGCCATGCGCACCTTCATGCGAATCTTAGGAAGTTCCCTTGCCTCCACATAATCACCGACAATAACTGCAAATACCATACCAATAGAGATACAAAGTGCCAATATCAGGATAAAACGGGCAACATCACGAAAAGGATAGTGATACTGAGCTGCCTCTAAAATGTATCCAATTCCATAGGTATGTTCGAAGAAAATAGATACCTGGTTACGAACAGCATTTAAAGTAGTCAGAATGATGCAGGCCGGCGATGCAGTAAAACAAAGTTTAAATAAGAATCCATTATTGCAAAGAACCTGTTTCACTGTTTGATTTGTCCTTATTCCTTCTGTTTTCATATAAATCTCCATTCTTGCTAATACTCCGCAAACTTTGAGCGCAAGCACAAAGTTGCTGTGTGAAAGATTTATTTTTCACACTATTTTCATAGGGCTACCCCCTCTACTGAATCCAGAGCGAGATAGTTCATGGCCTGCTTTTTATACATCTCTGCATACTTGCCGTCCTCTTTCATGAGTTCTTTATGTGTTCCTTCTTCAATTAATTGCCCACTTTCCAGCATAAATACTTTGTCGGCATTTTTTACGGAGGATAGCCGGTGAGAAATAAAAATCATGGTATGATGCTCTCCATCACGCATGATACTATTGAATAATTCATATTCTGCA
Source organism: uncultured Lachnospiraceae bacterium (assembly GCA_964481705.1). GTDB lineage: Bacteria > Bacillota > Clostridia > Lachnospirales > Lachnospiraceae > CAYZUC01. The sequence continues at coordinate 5,109 of CAYZUC010000017.1, read as the reverse complement.
ATAGGATCCAGTGCACTCGATGGCTCATCAAAAATCCGAACTGGTGATTGCTTTAGAAAAGCTCTGGCTACTGCAATTTTTTGGCTCTCACCACCCGAGAGAACTGCTCCTGTATCGTCAAATTCCTTGGTCATCATGGAATTGATTCCCCCTGGCAACTCCATAACCCGTTCATAGGCACCCGACTTCCTCAGTGCCCTTCTTACTTCCTCGTCCTCATTTTCCAAATGTGCTCCCATTAATACATTCTCTTTCACCGTCATTCCAAAAAGCTTGAAGTCTTGAAATGCTGTAGCAAAAAGTCCTCGATATGCTTCCAGATTGTACTCCTTGATATCAATCCCGTTCATTCGTATGATTCCTTCCGTAGGATCATAGAGTCGCAGAAGCAACTTGATAATGGTCGTTTTCCCTGCTCCATTATGGCCAACCAATGCAATAGACTCTCCATTACGGATTGTAAAACTCAAGTCCTTAATTGTCTTCTCACTTTTATAAGAAAAAGAAACATGTTCAAATGATAATTCATTGATGGTATGATCCGGTATGATTCCATCCTGATCCTCGGGAATCTCCTCTTTATACTCTAAAAAATTACGAAGATTACGGATAAACAGTCCATTCTTTATCATATTCATGATACTCTCACATAAAATAATCAACATCCATGTCGCAGAGACCATAAGGCTGGACATGACAGTGAGCTCTGCAATCGACATGGACTTTTTCACTAAGGTACAGTAAGCAGCAAACAGCATGACTCCCTCAAAAATAACAGTAAAAGTAAATGTGATTTTAAACCAGTTTAACGTTGCACTAAGAAGCGCATACTGATCGGCAAGTTTTACATTTCGTTTTGTCGCATCGGTATACTGTTTCCGGATTAAGTTGAAAACGTTTGACAGACGCAATTCTTTGGCATAATCCGTTAAATACATGACACGATTCACATAATTAATCACTTTGTCATTTGGGATGCCTTCCTGATAACGTCTAAAATCATATCTGTTTTTGAGAGTTCCAAATACAAAATTGCCAAGTATGGGAGATAAGATAAACAGAACTGACAATGGTTCTATGCTGAACATGAAATAAAAGACAACAAGGACTGCGACTGCCCCTGTCACAATCCCCCATATACTCTCAATGATTGTCGTTATTTTTAATCCTGCATCATCAATCGCCATTGTATATTTATTGTAAAAGTCAGAATCCTCATAACACTTTAATTCTACATTTCTTGCCTTTTGATACAGCTTCTTATAAACACCATAGTAAAGCTTCGTATCTTCCAGTGGATATGTGACATTCTTGGTATAATGCTCATAAAGGCACATACATGTCAGAACAAGACCACTAATTACGATGAAGAGATAGATGGATGCCACAGGTCTCTTCGTTTCAAGAGAATTTACAATATATCTCATAAAAACTCCCGAAAAGAAAACCCAGCCGACATACTCAATCGCTCTCATAAAAAAGGAATGAACCACTCTGCTTTTACTGATACTATATGCTAATCGAAACGCATAAAGATTGTTCTTTATTGTTTCTCCAAACTCGCTTTTTTCTTTTGTTGTACCCTTCATAGCTCCTCCAATAAATACCATTTTTATCCACTGTATATAAAAAGTTATCACCATAAAAGTGAAAAATCAAATAGAATAATCTTAATTTTCTATGAATACGCTACTCCCTTAATTCCCAGCCGTTACTTTCCTTAATTTCCAGAAATTCAAAAGGCTCCTTAACGTCTCATCTGCAACCACCAGCCAAAACAATCCGATCATTCCCATGTGCAACACCAATACCAGGATAGCAGATACCGATACCACAAAGACCGTCCCAAAAATCTGCGTTTTTAACATCCACATGGTATCTCCGATTCCTCGTATTCCGGCTCCAATAATCACATTTGCTGACTTGGGGAACAAATCAATACCAACAATCATCAGATAGACTGCTGATGCTGCTATAATTCCGGTATCTGTTGTAAACAATTGAATAATGGGTTTGGGAAATACGAGAAAGCAAACCAGAATGACAGCTGCTACTGCAACACTCCAGCCAAAAGAAATACCTACCAGCTTTCGAACCTCTCTCCGATTTCCTTTCCCGGTCTCCTGTCCCGCCAAAGTCAATGTGGCCTGTCCAAGTCCACTGACTACAACAACCGGCAAAAGCTCTACTGAGAAAATGATAGAGTATACACCTGCTGCTACTGCACTTACCTGATTCAGCATAACAATTAAAAAGAGATTACCCATGTTCCATGCAAACTCCTCCAAAGCCGAAGGAATTCCAACCTTTATAGATGCTATATAATGATATCCCTTTGCCTTCAAGATTTCTATCCAGGTTGGCTTTACCACCAAATTCTTAGTAAAAATAACATATACTAAAATCACGATTGCACCAATGTATTCAGCAATCGTAGTCGCAAGGGCGGCTCCTCCAACTTCCATTCTGGGCATTCCAAACTTACCAAATATTAATATATAGTCAAGTATGATATTCATTCCGGAACGGATAATCCCATACACCGCAAGCATTCTGGTTCTTTCACAAACCTGCAGCAGAGAGGAAACCGATGCTCCAACTCCCGTGATTAAGAAAAGAGGTGCCATAAATCTCGCATAAGACACACTCATATCAATGACACTTTCATCCACTCCCATAAGACGGAATACCAAACGTGCTCCAAATAACCAGAAGAAAAACCAGAAAACAGCAAGCGTATTGTTATACTTTAATAGAGAGGCCATAATACCCCGACCTCTTTCCTTATCTCCTGCTCCTATCGATTGCGATATTAGAATGGTACCTCCAAGTGTCATGGAGAAAATGGTACTCATCGTCGTCCAAATAGGACCAGTTGCATTTCCGACTGCACTCATACATTCCAGGCGAAGATGTCCAAGGAAGATTTTGTCGATAAGCATTTGCAGCTGACCAATTAAATTGCTGATAATGATTGGTAATGCAATGCGAACCATTCTATTCCAGTATGTATTTTTTTTGTTCTTCATTTCTGTTCCTCCTATGTATGAAGTCGTTATTTAACATCATGTGTTCCTCATCCCGTTGTTAATGCGTTGATAGATGAATTTTATCGTAATCACATGAAATGCGATACGATTTTCATGACATAAATATATATATTGTGATATTATTATGATAATACCAAAAATAAGTTTCAAATCCAAAAACAGGAGCTGATAATCATGAATGAACGAGAATTAAACTATCGACTATACGTAGAACGGGAGGAGGAGATGTACCACTCTCCTTATAACGAAGAGCTTGATTTCTATCATTCCGTAAAATCTGGTGATATAGACACGATAAAGACGTTGGAGCATGCTGATTTTACAAAGCAGCCCGGACTCGGTGTACTCTCCGACAATCGTCTTCAAAACGCCAAATACCATTTTGTCATCACAACTGCCATGATTGCCCGTTACTGCATTGAAGGTGGCATGGAACATGAGCTTGCCTACAGTGCCAGTGATATGTATATTCAGAAAGCAGATAAAGGTACCACCATTTCGGAGGTGGTATCTCTACAATATGATATGATTCTCTATTACACCACCTGTATGAATAAGCTTCGTACTTCAAAAGTATACTCGTTGCCGATTACCAAATGCATCGACTATATCTACAGTCACCTTCATACTCCAGTGAGCAGAAAAGAGCTCATTGAAGTATCTGGCTTAAGTGAGGGGTATCTATCCCGTCTGTTTAAGAAAGAAACCGGCTGCAGCATCTCCGATTACATCCGAAACCGCAAGTTGGATACAGCCAAGAACATGCTGATTCATTCTGATTATTCGATTTCTATGATTTCTGAGACTCTCTGCTTTGCAAGCCA
>CAYZUC010000017.1:0-1225 GCA_964481705.1 uncultured Lachnospiraceae bacterium | reverse complement strand
CCAGAGTTACTTCATCAAAACATTTAAAGCATATACGGGAATGACTCCTGCTACTTACCGGAAATACGACAGTCGTAAGTTGGAAATTTAAGTATACCTTTTACTATTAATGAGTATCCTGGCCAAAGGTATCACGATTCGCAAATTCCAACCCAGTGACTTCAAGGAATTGCTTTCCCCATGCCGCATCTCTCCAAAAAACAATCATTCCTTGTTGATCATCAAACAAATAATACAACTTCTTATCTGGAATCTGCTTCTCAAGCTGTTCAGACACAGTAACAATAAAGCCTGGATCCACCCAGTCGTACTGCATCTTAGCCTCATACTCACACGGCACTCCATTGCATTGATAGGTAATCATTATTTTACCTGTTCCATTTTCCATATCCACTTTACTGGTGTCTTCCTTACCGTCTGTAAAAATAAAATCTCCCTCTCCTATCTCTTGAATTCCATTTAGAATCGTAATGTACTCCTCAGAAATATCCATAGCCTCCATATCAAATGCATATACTTCCTTCGATATCTGTTCATATTTCTCACTTATATTATTCCATTCCCCACATCCGGAAGTATAAAGCAGATACGTATATGGCATGCCTTCCACAAAAACATGATTGACAGGGTCTATTTTAAACATTTCCCGACAATTATCTATCGTATCCTCTGTGATATGCACACCTAATGTTTCAAGCTGCTTAACCTGTTTTTCCAATGATACATATTCCTCATACTCCATCGGATCAAACTCATAATCTCCCTCATAGTACATCCTATCCTCGTCCTCGGATTCCATAACTAACGAATCTCTGAAGAAATCTCTCGATACTATATTAACAAAATGAAAGCATAGAGAACCCAAACAGAATGCAAGTAGGATCCATTTTATCCATACGCAAAATACTTTTCTTATCGTCTTATTTGTTACGGAACACTTCTCTGTTATTTCTCTCGGTAATATCTCATGACTATGCCAAAAATCAAGCAATTTACACCTAACATCCTCCGATACGAATGCCCGAAAAGGAATGGCTACATATTTTAATCCACAAATTGTTTTTCCTTTATCTGCAAATAAGTAATACGTATCCTCTGTTAAGAAATAATCCTCTATCTGCGATAACTCACAATATGCCTCCGTTACTTCTGTCTTCAATTTCATTTTTGATTCTGTAAATGTAATATTCCAGTGTCCAATTCCAAAAACTTTCTGTTTTTTCTG
>CAYZUC010000016.1:22423-42827 GCA_964481705.1 uncultured Lachnospiraceae bacterium | reverse complement strand
TTATCAACCTGATGGAAGGTTATGGTAACGACAATCCTGGAGCAAAGAGCCAGGGAATGAAGCAGCTTATGGCCGGAGGCGGAGTTGCCCTCATCGGTATTACTCTTGTTCCTCTTCTTTCCGGATTATTCGGCTAAGAATCACTGCTTTTAGAACTGACGGAGGTGAACATTTTTGGAGAGTGTAATCCAAGCAATTAACGACTGGATTCATGACATGTTGGTAACTGGTGTCATGGACACTCTGACAGGCATGTTTGAAGCAGTGAATGACAAGGTAGGCTCGGTAGCTGCCACAGTAGGGATGAACCCGGCGGACTTCTCGCCGGGGATTTATTCCCTAATTCGTGGAATCTCGGAATCGGTCATTATTCCGATTGCCGGTCTGATTCTGACCTTTGTTGCCTGTTATGAGTTAATCCAGATGATTATTAATCATAATAATCTTGCGAATTTTGAAACATGGTTTTTCTTTAAGTGGGTATTCAAGACATTTGTAGCCGTTATGCTTATTACGAATACCTTTGATATTACACTGGCAGTCTTTGATGTGGCACAGCATGTTATCAACAGCAGCGGAGGCATTATCAGTAGTAGCACATCAATCGGGGAAGATGCGATAGCAACACTTCGAACCTCGGTAGAGGGAATGGACAACATGGTTCTGTTTGGACTGTGGTTTCAGACTAATATCATCAAGCTTACCTTATATGCTCTGTCGGCAGTCATTTTTGTAATTGTCTATGGAAGGATGATCGAGATCTATCTGATGGTATCGTTAGCACCCATTCCGTTTGCCACTTTCGGAAATAGAGAGCAGAGTCAGATCGGACAAAACTATCTGTGTTCCATCTGTGCACTGGCATTTCAGGGATTTCTGATTTTAGTCTGTGTAGGTATCTATGCAGTACTGATTCAGACAGTAGTATTCACGGATGATATCGTAGGTTCACTGTGGGGAGTGCTCGGCTATACCATATTACTGTGCTTTACCCTATTTAAGACAGGAACACTGGCAAAGAGTATCTTTAGTGCTCATTAACCGGAAAGGAGGATTCATGGCATCATATATATCCGTACCAAGAGACTTAACCAGAGTCAAATCAAAGATTCTGTTTAATCTGACAAAACGACAACTGATTTGTTTTAGCGTGGCGGCACTCATTGGAGTACCGTCCTTTTTCTTACTGAAAGGAACCGGTAATACGTCACTTGCCGCAATGGGGATGATTTTCATCATGCTCCCTTTGTTTTTCCTTGCCATGTATGAGAAGAACGGACAACCGCTTGAAGTAATTGTTCGTCACATGATACAGGCAAGATTTTTACGACCGAAGATACGCCCCTATAAGACAGATAATTACTACTCGGCCCTGATGCGACAGCAACAGGCGGAAAAGGAGGTATATGACATTGTTTTCAGAGATAATGAAAGGACTCTTTAAGACATTTGGTAGAGGCAGGGACAAGGATGATGAGAATACCGTCCGAATGCCCAGAAACCTAACTAGACAGGAAGAAAAGCAGATTAAGAAAATCGTGGTGAATGCAAAGAGTGACAATGGAACACCAAGAACAGCACAGCAGTCCATTCCTTTTGAGCGTATGTATCCGGATGGAATCTGCAGAGTGCGTGACAACTTCTACACGAAGACCATTCAGTTTCAGGACATCAACTATCAGCTGGCTCAACCGGAAGATAAGACTATGATCTTTGAGGAATGGTGCAGCTTTTTAAACTTCTTTGACAGCTCGGTAATGTTTGAGCTAACCTTTATGAATCGTGGAACCGATACAGAGGACTTTGAAAGAAGTATCCGGATTCCGCATAAAAAGGATGGCTTTAATGATGTGAGGGATGAATATTCCATCATGTTAAAAAGACAGTTATCCAGAGGCAATAACGGACTCACCAAGACCAAGTATCTGACCTTTGGAATTGAAGCAGAGAGCATGAAATCCGCAAAGCCAAGACTCATTCATATCGAAACGGATTTGCTCAATAACTTTAAGCGAATCGGAGTCATGGCAGAAACTCTGAATGGGAAAGAAAGACTGGGATTGATGCATTCTATGTTTCATATGGGAGATGACGATAAGTTCCGATTTGACTGGCGCTATCTTGTAAAATCCGGATTATCCGTAAAAGATTTCATTGCACCCAGTTCCTTTGCTTTTCAGAAGACAAAGAGCTTTAGTATGGGAGGTTTGCATGGGGCAATGTCATTTCTGGCTATTACGGCATCCGATATTAGTGACCTTATGTTAGCAGATTTCTTAAACATGGAATCCAGTCAGATTGTGACCATGCACATTCATTCTGTAGACCAGAATGAAGCCATTAAGACGGTGAAGCATACCATCACAGAGCTAGATCGAAGCAAGATTGAGGAACAGAAGAAAGCAGTTCGTGCAGGATACGATATGGACATCATTCCCTCCGACCTTGCTACCTTTGGAAAGGATGCAAAGTCACTGTTACGAGAGCTACAGAGTCAGAATGAGCGAATGTTTCTGCTTACCTTCCTCATTATGAATACCGGGAAAACAGAGCAGGAGCTTGAAAACAATATCTTTCAGGCAAGAAGTATCGCGCAGAAGCATAACTGTAACCTGATTCGACTTGATTTTGAACAGGAACAGGGGCTGATGAGTTCACTGCCTCTGGCTCAGAACCTTATTGAAATCGAACGCGGACTGACCACATCCAGTACCGCAATCTTTATCCCTTTTACCACACAGGAGTTGTTCCAAAACGGAAGAGAAACCTTGTACTGTGGATTAAATGCCCTTTCCAATAACATGATCATGGTGGACCGGAAGCTATTAAAGAACCCCAACGGTTTAATCCTTGGAACACCCGGTTCCGGTAAGAGCTTTGCAGCAAAGCGTGAGATGGTCAATGTATTCCTTGCTACGGATGATGACATCATTGTCTGTGATCCGGAAGCTGAGTATTCTGCTCTGGTGCAAAGACTAAACGGTCAGGTCATCCGTATCAGAGCCTCCAGTAAACAGTATATCAATCCTATGGATATCAACATGAATTATTCCGAGGACGACAATCCGCTTGCACTAAAGGCGGATTTTATTTTGTCTTTGTGTGAACTGATTGTGGGTGGAAAGGATGGACTGTTACCGGTAGAGAAGACTGTCATTGACCGTTGCGTGCACAAGATTTATCAGAAGTATTTTGAAAACCCCATTCCGGAAAACATGCCAGTATTAGGTGATTTATATGTCGCACTTTGGGAGCAGAACGAACCGGAAGCAAGACATGTGGCAACAGCACTTGAAATCTATGTATCCGGTTCCTTAAATGTATTCAATCATCAGACAAATGTAGACATTCATAACCGCTTAGTTTGCTATGACATCAAGGAGCTTGGAAAGCAGCTAAAAAAAATCGGAATGCTTGTTGTACAGGATCAGGTATGGGGGAGAGTGACCACCAACCGCGCTGTGGGAAGATGTACCCGCTACTATATGGATGAGTTTCATCTTCTTTTGAAGGAAGAACAGACTGCCGCATACAGTGTGGAGATTTATAAGCGTTTCCGTAAATGGGGCGGTATTCCGACAGCTATCACCCAGAATGTAAAGGATTTGCTGGCATCAAGAGAGGTGGAGAACATCTTTGAGAACAGTGATTATATCTATATGCTGAATCAGGCTGCCGGTGACAGGCAGATATTAGCCAAACAGCTCAATATCAGTCCTCATCAGCTGTCCTATGTGACCCATTCCGGGGAAGGAGAGGGATTACTGTTCTATGGAAATGTCATCTTACCATTTGTTGATCGCTTCCCGAATGATTTGGAACTGTACCGCATTATGACCACGAAACTAAGTGAGGTAGTAAACAAGGATGGAGAGCAGAATGCAACCACATGAGAAAAATGAATCCACAAAGAAAACGGTGAATACGCTTGACCCGGGGCAGAAGCTTAGAAAGAAGTCCACCGCCATTGACCATATGGGAAAGAAGCTACGACACGGAAAAGCAGACACAAAGGATTCCATCGAGGAAACCAGAAGAAAGGCAAGAATCAAAAAGTTTTCTCGAAAGGAAATCTATGCAACAACTGTGTTATCCAGAAAGCTCCATCAGAAGGTATCAAAGAAAGACGAGGATACCAATGCAGGAGTGGATGCAGCAAACGAAACCACCAAGACCATAGAGCAGACAGTATCCGGTATTTATGCAAAGAAGTTAAAGTCAGATACCAGGAAAGAGAGGAAAACGGAGAAGCAACAGGCAAAGGGTGCGGAATCCTCTGCGGGAAGTCAGAAGCAACAGGCAAAGGTAAAGAAGAATGCCGGGAAACAAAAACAGGCAAAAGCGGTCAGCGAAGAAACGGCGACAGGAATTGATCGATTGAAAAAAGCAGCGGTAGAAGCAGGGAAAGAGATTGTGGAAGTCGGTAAGTATATCGGAGCCTTTGCAGCCGCTAATGCGAAGGTGATTCTAATCATTGCTATTGTTGCAGTCATTGTGATTTCGCTTGGTCTGTTATTGCAGTCCTGTGGAATGATGTTTCAGGGAACCACGAAGATCGTTGTAACCACTTCCTATATTGCAGAGGACAGGGACATCATAGCGACAGACAACGACTATAAGGCAAAGGAGGAAGCACTGGCAGTGCGAATCCGGAATATTGAATCGGAGTATCCGGGCTATGACGAGTACCGGTATCATCTGGCAGAAATCAATCATAATCCCTTTGAGCTAGCAGCGATTCTGACAGTACTGCTAGAGGAGTATACAAGGGAAGAGGCGGCTACGAAGCTGCAACAGATTTTCAATCTGCAGTATCAGCTGACCACAAGACGAATCGTGGAAGTCCGAACTAGAGAAACCGGAGGCACGAATGCAGACGGAACGCCGGAAACGGAAGAATATAACTACTATATTTTGGACGTTGCCTTGACAAACAGAGGAATGGATGCGGTGGCAAGAAGCATGGGATTTACAGCCGACCAGATGAGAAGGTATGAAATCCTTGTGGAAACGAAAGGCAATATGCCCTATCTCTTTGCAGATGATATCTATGCACACGGAGAACCGCCAATCGATTACACCATCCCCGGGGATGCCTTAACGGATGAACGTTTTGCAGCCATGATGGCAGAGGCACAGAAATATCTTGGTTATGAATATGTCTGGGGAGGGTCGAACCCGACCACCGGATTTGACTGTTCCGGATTTGTCAGCTGGGTATTAAACCACAGTGGATGGCATGTAGGAAGACAGTCTGCAAACGGACTTTATAACTTGTGCTCTCCAGTATCGAGAAGCGAAGCAAAGCCCGGTGATCTGATTTTCTTTCAGGGAACCTACAGTGTAAGCGGAGCAAGTCATGTGGGGATCTATGTTGGCAACAATATGATGATTCACTGTGGCAATCCGATTTCCTTTGCCAGAACAGATACAAGTTACTGGAATAATCATTTTTATGGATTTGGAAGACTACCATAAGGAGGAAGCCTATGTTTGAGCGATTAGAAAAGTATCGAATGGAACTTAGTAAGATAAAAGCAAAACGAAGTGAGATGGATGATAAAATCCGAGATTTGGAGCGCAAATGTGCGGAGGAAGAAAAGACACAGGTACACGACCTGGTGAAAGCCGCCAATATGACTCCGGAGCAGTTAGCAAGAATCATTGCCTATGCAAAGAATAATACACCGAATTTGCCGGTAGAACAGATTGTAAACAGGGAGGAAGATGACAATGAATAGAATCAGAAAAGGTAAGGGAATCATCGCAGCATTCTTATGCTTAGTGCTCACTATGAGCACCTTTTCCATGACGGCATTTGCTTATTATGATGAGACTGCAGCCGCAGAGGAAGAAACCGTATCCGATAACAGTGTACCGGAAGAAGAACCGGTTTCCTATGACCCTTTAACACCGGATGGAAATCTGTCACTTGTAGATGATTTGGGAGAACCGGATAAGGTTGGAAAGCAGTTCATTACTGTTTCCACGAAAACCGGCAACATCTTTTACCTGATTATTGACCGTGATGATGAAGGAGAGAATACTGTTCATTTCTTGAATCAGGTGGATGAGGCAGACTTATTAAAGCTCATGGAGGAAGAGGAAGCTGCAGAGTATCAAAAGCCTGAGTCTATCCCAGAGACGGTATCAGAACCGGAGGTGCCTGAAGTGGAAGAGCCAAAGAAAACGAACCTCGGTCCGGTTCTGTTCCTGTTGTTAGCAGTAGTTGGCGGTTGTGGGATTTTCCTTTATATGAAAGCAAAAGAGAAGAAGGAAAAGGATAAGAGAGCCAAGGGAGACCCGGATGAAGACTATGAGGATGAAGATTTCTTAGAGGAACTGCCGGAGGAAGTGGAAGAGATACCGGAAGGGGAAGAACAGGACACCTCGATGGATGAGGAACTGGATGAGAAAGAGTAAACAGTAAGGCAGCCTTCGGGCTGTCTGTTACATAACCATTGTGAAGGAGGATGAAGATGGAACGCATAAAACGATTGAAGAAATATTTTCAGAATGTATATGAGTTAAAGCAGAAAGAATCTTCTGTAAATTCCATTCAGGAGAGTTTGAAAACATTGAATAATAAGGAGTTTGTAATGAGAATTCCGATTGGAGGAAAGCAAAATGGGTAGACCAAAAGCATTTTCACTAAAGCAGGTTGCAGTTCATCTGGTAGAAGAACCGCCACTGTATGCAGACTTTCCCATTAACAAGCCAATGGATGCGGTAAAGCTTCTGTCAGACGTATTCAAGTCCTATGACAGAGAAGTGGTAGCGGTGGTCAATCTGCAGTCGGACAATCGTCCCATTAATATGTCAATAGTCAGTATGGGAACTTTGAATTCCGCACTGGCAAGCCCCAGAGATATCATGAAATGTGCAATCCTTTCCAACGCGGCTTCCGTAATGTTGGTGCATAATCATGTATCCGGATGTTTGCAACCATCTGTGGCAGATATCGCAATCACAGACAAACTTCATAAAGCATGTGGTTTACTAGACATTCAGGTACTCGACCATATCATTCTTGGACGAAATCAGAATGTCTTTTCTTTTCGGGAAAAGAAGGTAATTCCATTCGAATCACAAAAGTATGCACAGACCATTGATGAGGTGAACTTACAATCAAGGGTCGCTGAGAAAGACGGAAAGGAATCGATTCTTAATCTATTACAGGAAAGCAAAGGAAAACACGCAAAGAGTTTAGAGAGGAGGAAAGAACCATGGACGGGTTTGGAATAGAGAAAAAAAGACTAATGAAGGAAGCTGATACGATTTCAGATAAGATATCCGTCTATGCGTTTCATTATGACTGGTCGGGATTTTCCTATGATGATCAAACGGAAGAAGAAGCAAAGGAACGTCAAAAGAAGAGAATCCTTACCGGTGATACCGTGGAAATGAAGGAATGGTTATTATCTGCTATTTCAGAGCATGATGAGAATGAAGGGAAACTGCAGTCCTTACTGGATGAACTAGAACTGTATGAGATTGCGAATGCACATACTATATTTTTAAGAAGGAATCACCTTCGTCATGTTGAAGACAGTATCGAGCAAAGTGATAACAATTTTGATGAAATTATCAATAATTTACCTGTAGACCTTGCACCACACAAAGAGGATGTGATTCGAAATCATGGAAAACAAAAATCAGATGATTTCCGTCAGACTGACCGATGAAGAAGAAAGAAGAGTAAAAGAAAAGATGGCACAGCTTGGCATTCAGAGCATCAGTGCATATGTGAGAAAGATGGCTCTTGATGGGTACTGTGTGAAGTTAGAAACGAAGGATATCAAGGAGATGGTGTCTCTTCTTCGTTATTGCAGCAATAATCTGAATCAATATGCTAAGAAAGCCAATGGGTTGGGGGTGGTTTACCAGGCGGATATAAAAGACATTCAGAAGCGACTGGATGAGATTTGGGAGCAGTGTAGGGAGATTATTGTGAGGTTGGCGAGTATTGAATAAAGTATGAGCAGGTAGTAAAGAATTATTTGGACAATAATGCAGAAATACTCGGAATGGATGAATACAACCAGATACATCTGTTTCGAGAGTACATAGTACGTTTTTGTTGTATTGTATTGGATGTTGGGATAAAATATTTGCATAGACAGATCGGAGTATTACGTAATAAAGGATATGAAATGGCTTAATAATTTTATAATAGAGATATTAGTTTGTGGAGCTAATTTTAATCAAGTTAGATTTGGAGAAATGAAGAAACAACAGATTCAAGCTTATAGAAGCCATGGAACTGGACAGATTCTTGTAAAGAAGCAGACGAGATAAATAACAGGGAAGCAGATTATGGAGAAGTGAAAGATGAATTATACAGAAAAAACAAAGCCAGGAATGGGAGATCCATATTGGTATGAGTGGTCTGTGGGTGAGCAGCAGATTATCAATATGTTAAATGAAGATAGTAATATAGAATTTGTTGAATTACAAGCAAATGTAGGATTGGGATTAGATGATGTTGTAGTAACATATAATGACGAAAGAGTATTATGTATACAGGTTAAACATACAAGAGCAGATGATACGTTGACATTTGCAGATTTAGTTTGTTCTTCAAAAGAGACAAGTAAATCTTTATTAGCTGAATTGGCTGATTCATGGCAAGAAGAATACCGTAAATATACTGAAGTTATTCCACAAATCTATACGAATAGAAGAAAAGGTCAAGTAAGTTCTTCAACAAAGGGAGAGGACAAATACGTAAGACCAGCACTTGACATATTTTGGACTAAATTAAATGACAAGATTAAATCTGCAAGAAAATTTGAAGATATTCTTTTTGAAGAATATCCGAAAGCTTGGGATGAATGGAAACCCAGCTCAGTGGAATTCAAAGTGATGATGACAAATTAAAATTTTTAAGATTACTACAGATTGAAACAGAACAGAAGGATTTGCAAGAAATAGAGAATGAAGTATTAAGCCATTTATCTATAGGCTTTGGGATTACTTTAGATGATGCAGATAAATTATTAGGAAAGCTTGATCATGCATTAAGGAAATGGACAACCTCTGTGAGAAATACTTCTCGAATTTATGTAGAGGATGTGTATGAAGCATTATCGATTGATGATTATATTTCTCCGTATAATCATGAACTCATACCGACAGAGCCTTTTTTTGATAGCCGTAAAGATTTTGTTGAGGAGATTGAAACAGAATTATTGTCAGGAAATGAGAAAATTCTGTTTCTTTCAGGTATACCAGGTACTGGAAAAACAAATATAGTCAGTAAGCTATGCAATAAGAGGGATAGTATTATAAAAATAAGGTATTATGCTTATGAACCTATTCAACCAGATAAAGAATACTTGCCGATGGATGTTTCGGAAAGGGTAAAAAAGGAACATTTCTGGAACGAAATTTTTAGTCAATTAAAACAGTGTTTAAAAGGTTCTTTACATAAATATAATGTTCCATTACAAAATTGCTTTATGTCGCTGGAAGAGATGAAAACACGTTTTTTTGAAATAGCATCTATGTATGCAAAAGATACGGGATGTACATTTGTTGTTGCAATAGATGGGATTGATCATGCTGCGCGTGCGGGAATTGTATCAGAGACTTTTTTAGCTACATTACCTAGACCAGAATATATTCCAGATAATATAAAACTGTTGATTTCAGGACAACCTCAAGAGGCTTATCCGAATTATCCATTATGGTTAAAGAGAAAAGATGATAAAGTAAAGCAATTAGATGTGCCAGAGATTGAGAGAGAAGACATTTTATCACTTGTGACACAAAGGATATCTGACACTAGAAGTAGTGAGTATAATGCGATTACAGATATTGTTGAAAAATACTCTGAAAAGAACACCTTGGCTACTATTTTTGCTGTATATGAGGCAAGCCAATGTGTGGATATAATGGAGTTAGAAAGAAAACTAACAGATAGAAAATTAAGCGGAAATATCGAAGAATACTATTTCACTATATGGGATAATGCTGTTGGCACATTAAAACAATATGATTTTATAGAATACAAGTTGGCAGGTGTATTTGCATTTTTGAATGAGCGTATTGATGGACAGATGCTAGAAAAAATATTCTATGAACTTGCTATACCTGTAGACGTTTGGAATAATGTATTGAAAACACTGAAACCTTTGATTGTTGAGGAAACTGGTAAATATCATGTTTTACATAATGACGTAAAACTTTTCTTATCTAATATTGTAAATATAGATGATGAACATACACAGGAAATAGCAAATTCGTTGACTGAGTACTATTTAAATAAGGAGGATAAAAGCCAAGCCTTTTATTTTGATATAGTAAGATTAATGTATATGGCAAAGAGAGAAAAGGAAATTGCTGATCTTTTTTCAAGTAAGTTTGTTATTGAAGCTTATGTAAATGGTGTTGAACTTTTAGAATTAACTTCTATATCGAATGAAATAATGAAAGGACTGTTCTTACAAGAAGAAATTGATTATGGAAAGTTGCAATTTTTGTCTACAGCCATTCTCACAATCGATAAGCTTGGAGATACTAAATATGAAATAGAAGATTCTGAATTTAGGGATACGAGGCAGTATGTGGGTGTGGCTCCATATGAGTGTTATGTGGAACCGGTAAATCAATGGGATACCCATTTGATTTCAAATGTATTATCATATGCAAGAGATTTGTATTATTCAGGGAAGAAAGAAAGAGCTGTTGTCTTATTTGAACGCTGGTTCGAAGGATTAAATGTATTGGAACTATGGAATATCTTGAGAAATAAGGGAATACTAGATACAAGAAATCCAAATTATATAATGCTATTAACAGAAGCAAAAGAAATTTCAGATTATCTGGGTAAATTGATCTGTTGGTCAAAGCAATACAGTATGTTTGAAAAGTTGGTTAAGAGTGATGATGAGATAACTGTTTTTACACGTGGACTATGCGAATCATTTTGGTTTGAATCTGTTTTAAATTATAAAGATGAGGAATTAGAAACAAGCCTTAACAGTATTAAACATATTGCTGTTAGACCGGATGTTTTGGTTGATATTTTGATAAAATTACTAGGTGAACAGAATTTTTCTTCAATTAGTATTATTGAAAATGTAAATAGGGAATTTCTTAAAAATTGCAAATTAGGTATGGTTTTTGACCTTTTTATGAGAATAGTTTTAGGGAATGTAGAAAACTATGATAAGTACAATAGAGAAGATGTATATAATAAAATTCAAGACGTTGAATTGCAACATGGAGATATTGGGCATGAAATATATTATTACAGTATATATGCTGTAGTAGTGAGTTATTTACAACCAGCAGTAGATCGACTTATAGTATCCCAAAAAGTATTGGAAAAATATTTAGAAAAACACACTCATAGTGACAGAAGTTATTATGGTGTGTGGTTCAATGGCCTTTGTTTCCTTGGATATTGGTTGTATGCAAAATATAATAAGCAGAGTTTTGCATATCATCCAAGGGAGATGGAAAGAATTTTGTCATTAGTTTTAGTAAAAGATTGGTTTCCACAGGTGTTGGATCAACAGACGAGAAATATATCTTCTTTGATATTAAAAGCGTATATTATATTAGCAACACAAGAAAACGAAGAGTATAAATTGGTTATTTCAAATATATGTGAAAGAATATTTGACAGTAATCCAATATATCAAGTTATGGATGCAGGATGGTATTTTTATAGAAATAATGTTGAAAGACTGACTGCTTGGTATCAAGATTGGCTCGGTGAGAAAGGCAGAGTTTGGGACAATCCCATAGGTGACAGAAATAGAATAATCAAAGATATCCTTAATTTGGTTGATAAATATCAATTAGGAGATAAAATCGACACTACAGCTGCTAGGGAAAAGGCAAAATGGTCTGTTATAGGATATGCTTCTCATAAGGAATATAGCTTAAGTGACATATTGGATTGGTATGATAATTTCATTGAGACGGGATATGATGATACATATAAATATACCGAACAGATAAAGAGTCTTTCTAGAAAAATGGAAGAGCTGGGTGATAATAGACTTGATTATCAAGCAAATTGCAAGTTATATGCCGATTTATTCAATGATGGACTAGCTGCAATAAAAAAAGTTTTATCTACATCTGTATATTTATCAGAGTTATTAAAACAACCGGAATATTTTGTTGAAGGATTAATAGGATATTTAAAAAATGCATGTATTTCAGAAAAAGACTTATTATCTATTTGAGCATTTGGCTTGGGAATGCTGAATTGGAAAAATGAATCAGATCATTCAACAATCGTAGCTTTGGATAGAGCAATAGAAATTTGTGCTAAAAGAAATGACTTATCATCTGTACATGAGAAAATACATAAAATGGGCAAAGCTGAAATAAGTGCTCGTGTTGATCCAATTCGGTATATTATACCAAGCAGATGGTGTGATAAGGCAGAGCAGAAGAAAAATGGGGAAATTCCACGTAATTATATTGAGCTGTATCTACAGACAGGGGAATTGGATTATCATGATAGACAAATATTCTTTGAAGCATGTGAGTCCATGCATGATGATAAAGAGGCATATTATTCATGCTTAGAAAAAATTCTTGAAAAAGAACTTGTTAATGAAAGATATGGATGGAGAAACAGAGAAATTTTAAAGTACGCAGTAAATAATTTGCCAAATACAATAGCTGATACGTATATAAGGTCTTATTTTCTAGCAGGTTTAGCAGGAGAAAGAGATAGCTTTTATCCAAGCGAAAATCTAACGTATTTATGTTTATGGAAAGTAAAACAATGTAGTCAAGAATATTGCAAACAGGGATTAGATAATCTACTAAATACACATAATCTCTGGATTTCATCAGCTGAAAGAATTGGTATTCAAAAAGAAAATATTACTGAGGATGAAGATACGAATCTTAAGAGAGTGTACAGCTTTTTAAATATTGAGAGCATTGTTGCATTCAAGGATTTGTTTATTAGGATTCTCATAGTATTTATGCTTTCTGATAATTTTGATACAGCGGAAAATGCATTAAGAGGCATCTACCATTTGCTGCAAATTCATCCAGAATTAGTGGAAGAAGTAGAAGAATACTGGGATGAATTTCACTATAGAGCTAAAGAATGGGTGTTGATGATTTATGAATTGTTGACTGAAACTGCAGTAATGGATAAAGTATCGTTAGAGAGCTTGGTTACAAAACATATCAATGATATGGATTTTAATGCGGCATTTTACTCAAGAATTTTGATGCAAAGATTATGTGGTAAAAAAGGGTTAGAGTTGTCAAAGAAAAATCAAGCATATTTTGCCGATATTCCGGAATATAGTACAAAAAAGCTGCTATCTGTAAAAAGTACCGAACAACATATAACCGGTATGAGATATGTTATGGAATCACTAAAAAGGATAACTGAGGAAGTGGGTGATGACTGTAGTGACATAGAAAGTAAAGTGGCAGTATATATGAATCAAATCACGGATACTGAGCATATGGTGCTTGATGTGGGTGGTACAAAGCAGAGTGGAGTAGCTTTGTACGATATAAATGTTGCATTTCTTAGAGTTTTGAATAAAGAGTGGTATCAAGGAAGATGGGATGGAGCAGAAATTTCATTAAGTCGAATAGTTCTTTCAATAAGTGAACCTTATATTTTGCTACAATCTCCATCGATATGGCCATATCAGGAAAACAAATTATTAAATATGAAAATTGATGAGTTTGAAAAACAAGGTGAAAAGGATAGGGAGGAGATGTTAAAGAATATTTTCACTACGGGAATAGGTTCTGACGAAATTGTCCTTGGTGGAGCACTAACGGAATATAGTTATAAGAAAGATTTGGCAGGTTTTATGACTACATATATTGATTTCCCTATTATGAAAAGAGATTTTGCTTTATATACTTGTGAAAGAAGTGTAAGACTTCTGATTCATCGAAGTGATGATTTTGAAGAGGAAAAACATTGCAACTTACTTGTGCATAATGTAGGAGTGGAGAGTTTTAAAGGAAGTAATATTATGTGTATATTCTCACAGCGTGCACTAAATCACTTTGGATTGAAAATTATTTTTGATGATGGCTTAAAGATACTCGATTCGAAAGATCAAACAATAGGGAGATTTGAATATTACTACGGATTAAGAACTGATATGGGAAATAGTATTTATATGAATCAACCTGTTATTCAACGGTGGGTAGTAACTAAGGCCGCGTTTACTGAAATTCAGAATATGTTGACATATGAGCTGAAACAGGTGGCCGATGCTAAAGTTTTTGAATTTTAATGAAAAAGTAGGCTTAGGAGAACTTCAACTTACCGAGCAGGTAAATGTGTAATAATGTTTAACACAATACAATCATTACCATAAATACCTCATTTCATCTTATATGTGATATGCTAAATATATCAAAAAAAGAGGTGATTTTTATTAACAACGTTTTCTTGACATCCTTGCGAAAGCAGTCTTTCTTTTATAAAATTATAGTATGTACATAGTTTATGAAATGGAGGGTTACTGATGTTTATTCTAAAGCTGTTTGTAAAGATATTGATAATGCCAATCATTCCAATCTTGGCAATCGTAAATATCATTGGAATACTATTAACGAAAGTATCCGCTTATGTAGCCGGTACGGTAATTATGTTTCTTGTCGTTTGCCTTATTGTAGCCTGTATCGAAAAGAACGGAAGGAACATTGCAATAAACATCATATTTGGTGCAGTAGCTTATGGAATGGTATTTGCAATTGCAATCTTTAGTGAACTGGTTAAGGAAACGAACAGTAAGCTAATCCGTTTCCTTGCATCTTAATAGGAGGATTGCAATATGTTAAAACACAGGATTTGGTCAGAATCGCTGTTGAAGGAGAAATCAAGCAAGGAAGATTTATGATTTATACCGAAGGAGAATTGAATCCGATTAAAATATTGGAATATGATATTGATTGAGAAGGAAATTCAGCATTTCTTTGTGTGGAAGTAACGGAGAGCAAAGAGACGGCGGATTCTTCCATTATTCTCTGTAAGGAATTTGAACTAATGTAATAATGATGATTAAGGCAGTCCAAAATGGGCTGTCTTTTTTATGGAGGGAATTATGGCGGCAACGAGACTAATTGCTTTGCATTTGAATAAAGGAAAGTCCTTGGCACAATGTCTGAAAGCACGAACCGACTATTCGGAAAATGCCAAGAAAACGAATAACGGACAATATATCAGTGACTATGAATGTGATCAGGAAACTGCAGATGAAGAATTTCTTCTCACTAAAAAGGAATACCAGAAAATAACCGGAAGAAAGCAAAAGGATGATGTGATTGCCTATCAGATTAGACAGTCTTTTAAGCCAGGAGAGATAGAACCGGATGAAGCGAATGCCATCGGTTACGAACTGGCAATGAAGTTCACAAAGGGAAATCATGCTTTTTTAGTAGCAACACATATTGATAAGAAACACATTCATAATCATATTATCTTCAATTCCACAAAGTTGGATGGGACTGGGAAATTTCGTGATTATTATCGTTCCGGCAGAGTGGTCAGGCGTATCAGCGATATGATTTGTTTGGTACATGGATTATCTGTCATTGAACCAACACCATTTGCAGATAGAAATAAGAGAACGACTTTTCAGAAAAGAGAGAGCTTCCGTGATACGATTATTTCTGATATTGAGAGAATCCTGAATGAGAAACCAAAGGATTATGAGACATTTCTCAGAAATCTGATAACAGCAGGATATGAAATCAAGAGTGGCAAATATTTAGCTGTTAAGGGAAAAGAGCAGCGTCGTTTTATCCGATTTCGTTCATTGGGAGAGTCTTATTCAGAAGAGAAAATCAAAGAAAGAATAACCGGAAGAAAAGATGAAAAGCTAAGACATCCATCGGTTCAACAGGAACGACTGGATTTACTGGTTGATATTGAAAGGAAGCTCCGTGAGGGAAAAGGTGGTGGCTATGAAAAGTGGGCGAAGGTATTTAATATAAAGCAGATGTCAAAGTCTATTCTGTTTTTGCAAGACCATGGGATTCGTAACTATGATGAATTGGTAGCCATAACGGATCAATCAACATCTCACTTTAATCAACTGTCTGAATCCATCAAACGTAAAGAAGAGAGACTATCTACAATACAGAATTTGCAAAAAGCGATTATCAATTACAGTAAGACCAGAGAAGTTTATATTGCTTACCGGAAAGCCGGATACAGTAAGAAATTCTATGAAGAACATGAACAGGATATCATCATTCACAAGGCGGCAAAGGAAGTCTTTTCCCAATATGAAAAAGGTAATATTCCTAAAATGAAAGAACTGAAAGAAGAGTACCAGAGACTCTTATCTGAGAAAAGATTAGAATATCAGGAATATCAGCAGGAAAAGAAGGATATGCGGGAATACCTGATTGCAAAGAAGAATATGAATCTGATGCTTGGAAAAGTAGAACAAGAGGAAAAAGAGAGCAAGCGAAGAGAACAATACCGTGATTGAGACAGGCACCTCTTTCTTAATATTTCGAAGATAGAAACATGGCTATCTGAAAAAGATATTAATGCTTGGGAGGAACATATCAAATTTTTGAGAGAGCTACAAGAGTTGCGGTCAAGTGGTACAGGACATCGGAAAGGAAAAACAATGTTGAACTATTGAAATGAGATCTGTATTTTAGTACATGAAGTATATTATTTTAATAGATTGACAAAAAGCATTTCGAGCCCTTCGGGGCTCTTTTTATTTATCCATCAAACTGAATTTTCATACATAGCATTCCGCAGGAATGCGTAGCCGACCAACTGAAAGGAGGGAGAGGGGATTGGGGTATTCCCCAACAAGCGCAAGAAGCATTTGTATGACAAATGCCCTGCTTGCGAAGTAATAAAATCGGCTAAGACGATGACCAATTTCAAAGCAAAGCGGAGGAAAATATTTATGGAAATCAGTGTAAAGGCAAATGCATTAAAAGAATCAAGTAATAATGTAAAGGGAGTTGCAACTGTAACTTTTGGTGAGGCAATGAAGATTCGCAACATTACAATTGTGATGGGAAGCGATGATCATGTATTTGTTTCCATGCCAAGTTATAAAACCAAAGCAGTAGATGAAAATGGAAAGGCTGTTTATAAGGATATCTGTAATCCAATCACTAAAGATTTTCGTGAAGAACTGTATGTAGCTATTTTAAAAAGCTATGCTAGCGGAAAAGAAGTAGTGATAGGTAAGAACGACGGTAGATATGAGCCGAATGTAAATGTCAACGTAGCTGTCCTTGAAAATGAAACTGGTGCCACAAAAGGGATTGCAAGATTGTATCTGGATGACTGTTTTGTGATTAACAATGTTTCGGTGAAAGAAAACAAAGATGGAGAACTCTTTGCTTCAATGCCAAATTATAAAGGCAGTCAGGTGGATGAAGCTGGTAAAGCAGTATATAAGGATATCTGTTATCCAATCACAAAAGCATTTCGGGAGATGCTCCAAGATTCTATTTTGGAGAAATTTGCAGAAGCAGTGGAGATGAAAAAAGAAATGCTGGAACAAGAGACCAATAGCCCTTTTGTAGAGGGGGAGGAGCCAAAGCAGATGGAATATGAAATTCCTTCCCGAAAAGACTCCGTAAAGGAAAAGCTGGATGAGAATAAAGAGAAAGTTCCGGAAAAAGAAAAGAAGCTCAAAAGCGATAGAGCAAAAAGTAAACCGGAGCTTGAGTAAATCATGGGCAGAATCAATGAATCTGTTAAAACCAATCTGGGTAAGATGCCGGTAGAAGACTATTTTGAAATTCAGGCATATCAATATGGGTTTGATAGCTATGAGGAACTGTATCGAACTGGCTTTCGTATTTCTGGTTATGAAGATATTCATCCCGGACAACTCAGGTTAACTGAAAATATCAGAAAACCAACACCAAACCTTACCCGATAAAATCATGACGCCGGATTTCTGCACCGGCGTTTTACATACTTTACAAAAATGATTGGGCTTGTATCGAAGAGAAGAACCGCATAAAATGGCACATAAAATATCATATCAATATAGCATATCATATCAAAAATTATGTGCAGGAGAAAATTCCACTTTTTATAAAAAATGAGGTATGGATGTGAAATTTAAATTTTCACTTTTTTACCCTTCTTTAAGTTCACAAAATTAAGTCACAAAATAGGGGCTGACAAAATAGGGAAAATAGGACAAAAAAGGTCAAAAAAGGTCAAAAAAGGAATTGAACAAATTTTCACTTAAAATTGTAGAAAATAAAAGAAACTTGCGAAAATTCGTAGAAAAGTGGTTGAATTTGAAGTGGATAGTTCTATAATAGAAAATAGGAAAAATTAATAGGAAATATAGGAAAAATTAGGAAAAATTAAAAAATTAATCAGTTTAGAGATGTTGATGGAGGCAGTTTATGTATATAAGCTACAATAATTTATGGAAAACACTAATTGATCAAGGTGTAAAAAAAGGAGAACTATGTAAGAAGACAGGTATCAGTAGCAGCACATTGGCTAAGATGAGTCGAAATGAACCTGTATCACTATCTATAATACTGAAAATATGTGAGATTTTAGACTGTTCAATTGAAGAAGTGGTATCGGTAAATAGAAAGAGTGAGTGAGGTATTGTCATATGGGAAGTTGCAAATTTTCAAACGAACTAAATAGATTAAGAAAATCTTCAAGTGATTCCATTGACAATGTGGAAAAATTCGACGGATTTAAAGAGTACATGCATGTAACAAGAACGGCGGAGGAAGATTTAAAGAGTATACTAAGATCGGTAAATAACTGTGGTAAGAAGACATTAGTAATGCTATGTGGTAGTGCAGGAGATGGTAAATCTCATCTTCTTTCATATTTAAGAAATTCGGATGAAGAAAAATTAATAGAAAATTATGTGGTTTATAATGATGCTACAGAAAGTAGTGCACCTTCTAAGACTGCAATTGAAACATTAAGTGAGCTATTATCTGCATTTAAGGATAGTAATTTAGGATTACCAGGGCAGAATGTTATTTTGGCAATTAACCTTGGAGTATTAAGTAATTTTATTGAATCTGAGTATGGAGATGAGTTTAGCCAGCTAAGAAGTTATGTTGAAGGTAGCTATATTTTGACATCTCAAGTTAATAATAATAAGTTCGATGAAGCAAGCTATTTCCAACATGTAAGCTTTTCAGACTATCATATGTTCAGCTTAACAGAGAATGGTGTGCATGCAGGATATATCGAAGATATTCTTGATAAGGTTTTTGGGGAGAAAGAGGATAATCTGTTTTCTCAGTCATACAAAAAAGATTGTTCAAACTGCCCGTTGGCAAAAAAGTGTCCAGTAAAAATGAATTATGAGTATCTAATGGATGTGAACCGTCAAAAATATATTGCAGGACTTTTAGTTGAGACTATTATTCAGGATAAAGTTATTCTTACTACAAGAGAGATTCTGAACTTTATATATGATATTCTAATTGCTCAAAATTTTAGTTTTACCAAATTCCAAAGATTGTTGGTAGATGATGCTTCATATCTAAAGGAATTCATGAAACAAATTACACCAGCACTTATTTTTAACTCTGTAGATGTAACTGTACTTATGAATATGCTAAAGAAATATGATCCACTTCTTAACAGATCTGAAAAAGCAGATGAAGTAGCTATTTCATATTATGTAAGTTCTGATGTTTCGAAAGATATACATAAAGTATTTGATAGCGTTTCCTATGGTGCAATAGTATGTGATCCTGCTATGTTGAATAAATTGAATGATGACAAGACATTAAAATCAAATGTATTTAATTTACTGGTCAGGATTCAAGCGATAGACGAGGGTGTAGTAGGCAATGAAGTATATAGAAAGTATTTATCTGATTTGTATTTTTACAACGCTGGAGCAGGTATAAAACTTGGAAATATGTATAGTATGGTAGAAAAAGCTGCAAAACAGTGGTGTGGATATGATGAGGACGATAATCTTTGTCTGGACGATAAACATCAAGGATTTCTGCTATATGAGAAGGTAGTTTTTAAGGCAAACTTAGTTCATCTTCCTTATCCATCTGGAACAGATGAATTACAAAGATTTGTACCGTTCGTTGTAGCTGCATTTGAAGATTCATCAAGTGAAATTATTTCACTTGATATTGATTATTCTTTATATGAGTTGATTTACAAATTAAACGATGGATATATTCAAACTGCAGATGATCGAAATAATCATGCTGATTTCATTAGTTTTGTTAACAGAATATTGCAGACAGGCTCATTGACTGAAACAATATCAATTGTGTCAAAGCAATGCAAAAAAGCTATTATTTCTAAGAGTATGTTTGGATAGCTTAACAAATCAAAGTTTTAAAGACATTAAAATTATTTGTGTTGATGATTGTTCAACGGATAATAGTGACCAAATATTAAATGAATATGCAAAAAGTGACGACCGAG
>CAYZUC010000016.1:0-22413 GCA_964481705.1 uncultured Lachnospiraceae bacterium | reverse complement strand
GATATAAGTTTAAGGTGGTGAAATGATGGAGTATCTATTTAGCGAAGAAAAATTTATTGAAAGTTTTAATGCAAAATCAAGTGAAACAAAATCGGTTGATTCGATGCGACTTACCCATAAGGCCGACAACAGATTCAAATTATTTCCATATAAAGCATCTGGAAAGTCACAAGCACCAATAGTAACAGAATTAGAGGATGTTGTTAGTGGATTTTTCAGAGAGGCACTTAATAAGAAGACTGATTCAATAGAGTTCGAAGACTTGTGTAATGCAATTCTTGATGAGATAGAAGTGGATGATGATGATTTGGATTATTTTAAGGATATGCTTCAGAGCTTATTCTTTGAAGGAGAGAATTTTATCGCATCGAATATAGGCTTGTATCCATATCAGTTAACAACAAATAATAAGAGTGCAGATAATTTAGCACATTTTCTGTTTTCAGTATTTGGTGTTAATCAAAGTGATTGTAATGCTATAGTTGCTGCCAAAGATAAGTATAATTTCAATGTGCTAGAAGATTTGGTCATTAAAACAATCGAGTCAAAGAAAGTTACGGAAGCTGATAAAAAGCAAGCGTATTTTTCTGTAAAGACAGATATTCAAGATAAATTTAGAAAAGATTTTTACTTTATGCTTGAATCTGGGATGACCTCATTAGAAGATATTGCCAACTTGTTCGCAATCTATTATTTCTATTATGTTTCACAGACATGCATTATCTTGGATCATTATTGTTGTGGGGATTGTGAAGGTGAAGTAAATTTCTATTACGCATTAGATTGGGAAAAAGTAAGTAAGAATAGAAAATGCTGTATAGAAGGATGGGATAAGCTTCAAGATAGCATAAATCATATGTTTAGTCATGCAATTACACTTGAAATACTTAATCAAACAACATCGGAAGAGATGTTTGATTATATATCGTTTGGTAATCTTGCAAAAGAAAATGATGAAATGGATCATAATATAGCAGCACAGGTGGCTTTGGCTGAAAATGTGTATTGTTCTTATGTTGGTGATTATAAGGATTTTGCATCTATTTCATACCAGCAGGGTATAAATGAAACAGAGAAGAATATTCGTCATTTATATAGATGTGTTGAAGCCCAGTTTATGAATACGGACCGAAAAAGAGCTAATCAGTTTTACAATGAAAAGTTCTCGGAGTTTTGTAAGACACGCTGGGTGAAAAATAGGAAAAAATCAGGATTGGTCTTGAATCTGACGGAAAGAGACGTGATATTTCTCACAAAGATTTGTTTGAGAAATGACGAGAAAATCAGATTAAATGACCTATATAAAGAATATGAATACAGAGGAATATTCTTAGATAGTACATCAAAAGAGTATTTACAAGATTTTTTTACAAAATTGAACCTAATTGACAAGAAGAGTGATAGTGGAGATGCACAGTATGTTAAGCGAATTTTATGATTTTATAGCAAAAAAAATAGATAGTTTCTTCCAGACTGCAGCATCTGAAGGAACATTACTCAAGGGAGAGAGTTTCTGCTTAAAACTTGATAATGAAGAAATGGTTGTTAAAGTAACAGAAGCTTTGAAAACTCTTGCAATTAATCGCCAGTCGATTGGACAATATGAGTATCAATGTCTAGATGGCTCAATATATAGCACGTATACGTTGAAACTTATCGATGATGAAGTTATTATTGCTTCTCAGATCGACGGGATGACAAATGATTTCTTATGCGCTACATTACGAAATGCTGCAAATGATGATCAAAAGCCTTTATTAATGATATCATCAAATCCAATAGATAGTGCAAAGAGTGGATCTAGGGATATGTCTTCAAGAGGGATGCCTTTCTATGCGGATCAGTTAATGCAAGAAATCCGGAATATGGTAAATGATAGCACACAGCTTACAAATACCGAGAAACGTATTCTTCAATTTGAGTTGAAACGAAGAGATGCAGATGTTTTCAGCGATAAGGCTTCAATTTATGAGTACAGAGATTTACTGTCCATAATGAGTAGCGGAAAAATTGATGCCAATAATTATCTGGGATTTCGTCTATTCCAGGTAGATGGAAAAGTTGAATATCAGAATGATGGAAATGGACAGATTGACAAGAAAATAAAGGAAAACAATGATCTGTTTGAAAAAATAGATCGTGGTATACGATTTGGGAATCTTGAAATTGAGCTATCAAAAATATTTGAAGACAAGGTAATTATCCAAATTGAAAAAGCGCATAAAGATGATGCTGAGAATTGGAGCAGAGTGTTTACATATGCAGAGCTTCTTGCTGCTTTGGAACGAAAGAAAGCAAAGATGGAAAATCCTTTAAAGATAGATAATGACGACATTTCGGTTTATGGAGATTTGCCATTTAATGCAATTAATATTGATGAAGGACTTTTGATTAGAAATGAAGGATCTCAGACAACAAAGAAGAGAACGAAGAATCTTTTGATTTTCAATCCTGAAAAATATTCGAAAGTTTATATTCAGGTAACCTGTAATGCAAAAATATTGAATAGTGGTATCATGCCAGATGATTCAGAGTACATAAAGGATGGAATGAACATTATCTTTACTTTTGATAGAGAAGGAATAACATTCCATAAGCTTGAAATAAATGATGCTGCAAACGATATAACTTATATTTTGAAAGTCTGTATTATCGATATTTCTGCAGAATATATGTTTTCTACTGTGAAAACCAGCTTCTCAATAGATTACAAGAAGACCAGAAAAAATAGTAGATTAAAGTTGGCAGGAGTTGGAATCAATCTTATATTCAATAGTAATGGAACAGAACTTTCTTCAGCAAAATTAGAAGATAATGAGGTGTATAGTTGCCGATATGGAGAACGATTGCTAATATATTCATCAGAAGAAGAAATTTCTAATTTTGGAAGTGGCATTAAAATTGATATGAATTTCTCAGGAGTCCTTGTACCGTTTGTACTCTATCCAGATGAAGTGAAAAGTGTAGAAATCATTGGAAGAAAAATATTGAGAGATAAGTTATCTAGTAAAAAGAGCTTTGAATTTGATGACGGTGCGATATTGGGTGATTCGCAGGAATATTTTGCTAAAGCAAATTTATTGAGGGAATTACGTATTGAACAAGCAATAATTGATCATGGTATACTATGCGGTAATATCAAGAATTTCTATGTTTCCGAATCAGTGAAAATTGAAGCAAAGGATATATTGATTTCGACAGACTTAAAAGATGCATTCTTAGAGTTGTTATCTGCATTTAAAAAGCACAGAACAGTTCCAACACTTGCTTATCTTGGTGGAGATTTATTTGAAATTGTCGAAAAATATCTGAACGTTTTTGAAGCATGTTTTGCCAATTTGAATGAAGGAGAGAATTTAACTAAAGAACAGGAGAATGCCTTATTCTTAGGTACTATTTCAGTTGGCAGAAATGGTGAAGAGATATTGTTTACGCCATTCCATCCTCTTAACCTTAAATATCAATTGATGTTGTTAAAAGAAAATGGAATGGAGTATGTGTCAGATATTGTAGTAGACCGATTGAATTCCATCAATTTGCTTCCTTATATCCAAAGGTTTAGGAAAATATATAAAGTCTCAGATCAACTTTATTCGCAGGAATGGAAATACTATGCGCCTGTAGAGAATAAAAAGTATCGTGGCAGCCGAAGATATGTACCAAAACTGGTAGAAGAGAAAATTACAGAGTTTATTTCTCATTTCAGATACATTTTTGATGATATTAATAACAAGAAAATTAGAGTGAATTTAATTAATATGGGTGACTGTAGTGAAGTATTTATTGGATTAGCTCAGTTTTTCATCCATTCAATTTGCAAAAATGCAGATGTGGATCGTCTTGCAAGATTTGAACTTCATATTTTTACAGACGATATTACTGGGAATGCATTCTCTAATTTGAAAGAGTACACTCTCTTAAAAGAATTCTTAGCAGATCAGAAGTTATTTGTTGTAAATGGGACTTCTATGAATAGTTTGGAAGGTATTTTATCAAAAAATATAGAATGCTATTTCCATAAAGATAATGGAAAAAACTATGAATATGCTCATGTTTCATTCTATGAAATGGAATCAGAGATTACTTCTGAACAGGCTACAATGAATCAAATTGAATCGGGTATTTCTTTGGGAGGTATCCTTTCTGGTATTCCATCAAGTAAATATGGACATAAGTATAGAACTGGTTATGGTGTGAGATATGCTGAGGATAATTCATTAACTCATTTATCATCGATGTATAATGCATTGATGCAAGTTGAAAAATCAGGTAACCCATATCATTCCGGTACAAGTATATCAACACAGATAGATGAACTTGCAGAAAATAAAATGGACTATATCTACGCAAATTCGAATTGGGTTGTATTTGTTGATCCTAAGGTGGATTTAGATTTCTTTAGTGAGAAAGAAGCGACTAGCGATTTATTGATAATTCATTACAGTGATCAGTACACATCAAGTAGTGGATATGATGCGATTACAGTAACACATAAATCTCAGCAGTATTCTATGGTTATACAGGAATACTTAAGAGCAAAAGGTGTTGATGCTGATGTAACGGATATTCATAAAATTATCAATCTTTTCAATGCTGTTAATGGAGATTGGTTACTAAGACTGGTTTCATCTAAGAAGGGAAGTAAGGATTCTACATTTAGTAGAGAGAAAATTAGTATCGTTGCTGCAATTAAATTTATGCTTGCATATTTGAAGCATAAGGATATTGTATGGATTCCAATTTCACTAGAGGAAATGCTCAGAGTATCAGGAGGAGCTGGTTTATCAAAGGATGAAGGCGTTCTTTCGGCTAAAAACTTAGGATTTGATAAAGGACCAACAAGTGATGATTTACTTTTTATTGGTTTAGACCATAGTGGCGAAAATCCAAAAGTGTATCTATATCCTACAGAAGTTAAGACTGGAATAAATGATAATGCGGTTATAAAGAAAGCATTTGAACAGGCATCGGCTACAGCAAATGGACTTCATGATGCATTTAATCCTGGTGGAGAAATTATGGATACTATTCTTTATAAGGTAAACCGAAATTTCCTGATGCAGATGCTTGTTACAAGTTGCAAAAAGATGCAGGTATATCATGTAGATGATACACAGGATTGGGATATAGTGCTGGATAAGTTCAGAGAAGCTCTTTTAAACGAGAAGTATTTATTATCAGAAGATATTCAAGAGTTGATGGGAAAAGGCGCTGTCTTATCGTTTAGAAAAGCACTGGTATCTAGAAGAACATCGTTCAAGGAAGATTCCATTAATTTTATTGAAGTACCAGAACACGATGAATTCGGCTTGATATTGAATGATGTATCTGAAATTCATGACGATATTCATGATAAAAAGAACTCAGAATTACTAATTTTAGAAGACTGTATGGTAGATCATCTGACAGGAGATTTGACAAGAATCGCGATAACGGAGCTTGAGGATAAACCAGAAAGCGAAGAAGAGAAGCCTGAAGATAAAGAAGATGATAAACCTGAAAATCATGTTGAACCAGATCCTGATGATACAGAGACAGTGGAGAAAGAGGATGACAAGGTAGAAGAAAATAGAAGTATGCATATTCTGTTTGGTACAAATGAACAGGATGGAAAACCGGTAATATGGAAACCAAACGATACAACGCAACTTTTCCATATTAATACCGGTATCATTGGTACGATGGGAACTGGTAAAACGCAGTTTACCAAATCTTTAATAGCGCAATTATATCAGGAACAAAACTATAATGTAGACGGACAACAACTTGGTATATTGATATTCGATTACAAGGGTGATTACAATGAAAGTAAAGCAGATTTTGTCGAAACAACTAATGCTAAAATTTTGAAACCATATCATTTACCATTTAATCCGTTAGCACTCACAAAATCTAGCGTGTTTAAGCCATTACTTCCAATACATACAGCCAATGCTTTTAAAGATACAATTTCAAAAGTATATGGTTTAGGACCTAAACAGCAGGATACATTATTCCAATGTATAATAGAAACGTATCAAACTAGTGGTATTGCTCCAGCAAATCCATCATCATGGGAGAATGAAGCACCTACGTTTGATCAAGTTTATCAAAGATATGCAAATGATGAAGAAATCAAAAAGAGTGATTCTTTAGCGGCTGCCATGAATAAATTACATCAGTTTGAAGTATTTGAATCAAATCCAAGTAATACAAAATCGTTATTTGATATTCTTGATGGTGTTGTTGTTATTGATTTGTCTGGTTATGATTCAGATATACAGAGCCTTATTGTTGCAATCACTTTGGATTTGTTTTATGTGCAAATGCAGGCATCAGGCTCAAGTAAGATGGAAGGAAACTACCGACAATTAACAAAACTAATTCTAGTTGATGAGGCTGATAATTTCATGAGTGAAGGATTCCCTTCTCTTAAGAAGATTCTTAAAGAGGGAAGAGAATTTGGAGTTGGAACAATTCTTTCTACACAGTTTTTAAAACATTTTGGAAGTGGAGAAGATGATTATGCAAAATACATTTTAACATGGGTGGTGCATAATGTATCTGATTTGAAGAATTCAGATGTGGAATTTGTTTTTAACTCTGAATCTAAAAGTCAAGAGAATCAAGTTTTGTATAATGCGATAAAGGGACTTATGAAACATCATAGTATTATCAAGATTGGAAACAACAAACCAGTCTATGTACAGGATAAAGCTTTCTGGGAGTTATACAAAGAATTACATTGACTATTTTAATTTAAATGCTATACTTAAGTAGTATACTTAAGTATAGCATTTTTATAATGGAGGAATTATGGATTACGCATATAAATTTCCAGTAGTAATGGGGAATCAAGCAGGAAGAGAGTACTTTATTGCAATGGTACCGCTCAAAATGCTTTCAAAAATATTTCCAAATGAAGATGAATATGTACTTCCCGAATATAGGGCTCAGAGAAAGTTGAATGAAGCCAGAATTCCAGTGATAAGTAGATATATAACAGAAAACAGAGATTCATATGTTTTCTCTGCGTTAGCAGCTTCCATAGATGGAGAGTTTGAATTTCATGAAAGCAAAGATGGAATGGGAACAGGTGTTTTGGAAATATCAATGGATGCACGCTTTTTAATTAATGATGGACAGCATAGAAAAGCAGCCATACTTGAAGCAGTTAATGAAGATGCATCACTAATGAATGAAACGATTTCAGTTGTATTTTATGAAGATTTGGGATTGGCTCGTAGCCAGCAGATTTTTACTGACTTGAATAAGCATGCAGTAAAAACATCAAATTCTATTTCGGAATTATATGATTCAAGAGATGAGTTAGCTGTCCTTAATAGAACAGTTGTGTCGAATGTTGCATTCTTATCAGAATATACAGATAAGGAAAAGGACAACCTTGGTAAATTTTCTTCAAATTTATTTACTTTAAATACATTTTACATGGCAAATAAGAAGATTGTTGGAAATGCAGAATTATCCGATGATGCAGAGAAATTTTTGACACAATTTTGGACTGTTGTATCTCAGAATATTCTGCAATGGAATGAACTTACGAATCATGAGATCTCAAAAGTTGATTTAAGAGAAAACTATATTGTGACGCAGGGCGTTGTTATTCAGGCGTTTGGAGTGATAGGCTCGTATTTTTACCAAAATCGTGAAGCTGATATAGAAAAATATCTGATTAATCTTAGCAAGATTGATTGGAAGAGAAGCGCATCTCATTGGAAATTAAGAGTTATTAGGGTAGATGGAAAAATTATTACTAGCAATAAGGCTGTAAATTTGACCGCTATAGAAATTAAGAAGGAAATCGGATTAGAATTGACCGATGAAGAAATAATGAAAGAAAATCAATTTATCAATTCAATAAACATTTAGGAGAACAAATCATGGCAGAAAAATGCGAGAGCTGTGAAGCAAGTAAGCAAGAAGTAACCATTACCAAAGAGATGATTGATGGATTGATGGAGACAGTAAGAAATCTATACCTATGTGATGATATTCCATGGGTAATCGGTTATTCAGGTGGAAAAGACAGCACAGCAACGTTACAACTTGTATGGCTTGCACTTTCAGAATTACCAAAAGATCAGTTAAAGAAGCAAGTTCATATTATTAATACAGACACAATGGTTGAGTCACCAATTATATCTAAGTGGGTACAGAACTCATTACATACGATGGATGAAGCAGCGTCAAACCAACAGCTTCCGTTTGTTACTCATAGACTTACTCCAGCTATAGATAATACGTTTTGGGTAAATTTTGTTGGTCGAGGGTATCCATTTCCAAGGAAAAAACTCCGTTGGTGTACAGACCGTTTGAAAATTCAGCCAGTAAATACATTTGTTAAAGATAAAATTGCTGAACATGGTGAAATCATCATGGTTATAGGTACTCGAAAAGCGGAGAGTGCACGTAGAGCAAAAACAATGGCTTTTTATGAAAAGAAAAGGGTAAGAGAATTATTAAGTCCAAATCAGTCGATGGTAAATGAATTAGTTTTTTCACCATTAGAAGACTGGAATGATAATGATGTGTGGGTATTCCTGATGCAATATAAAAATCCATGGGGATATTCTAATAAAGAATTACTTACATTGTATAAAGGCGCAACAGCAGATAACGAGTGTCCAATGATGGTTGAGAAAGGACTTCCAAGCTGTGGTAAGAGTCGATTTGGCTGTTGGGTTTGTACAATGGTTGAAAAAGATAAGTCAATGGAAGCTATGATATCAAACGACGACGAAAAAGCGTGGATGTCCGCATTACTAGAGTTTCGTAATAAGTTTGGTGATGAGGAGCATGATAGAGAACGTAGATCTTTCCGAAAAATGCAAGGATATCTCCAGGGAAGTTATAAACAGCTTCATCATGGACCTTACAAGAAGGAAATTCGCGAGGAGTGGCTTAAAGAACTGCTCGAAATACAAAAAGATATAAATGAAAATGGACCAGAAGAATTTAATGACTTGGAACTAATTACGTTACCAGAGCTTAGACATATTCGAAGAATTTGGGTAAATGACAAACATGAATTTGATGATACTTTACCAGGTATTTATCAGGAGGTTATGGGAAAAGAATTTGATGATCCAGAATGGATTGCCCCTGAAGCATTTAAGAGTGAGGAGTGGGAAATATTAAAATCCGTTGTAGATGAATTATATCCAAACGAGGAATTAGCGTTTGAAATGGCATACAGTCTTATAGATATTGAGAATCATTCAAACAGCCTAAATCAACGAAAAGGTGTTGCGGATGCATTAGAGAGTTGCATTCAGAGAACTTTTTATAAAGATGAAAAGGATGCAACAGAGTATTACCTAAATCAAATGGCTCGTAAAAAGAATTTAGGTGGAAAATATAATGAAAAGGCGTTAGATAATACATATGACGAGCCAACAGAAGATGAAGAATCTGACGAAGACGAGGATTTTGGTAAATGAGAATAAAGAGACTTATCATGCATAACTTTGGTGTTTATGCAGGTACAAATAGTTTAGAGTTTAAAGGAAATAAACCAATAGTCCTAATTGGTGGAATGAATGGTCGTGGAAAAACAACCATTCTTGAGGCAGTTTTATTAGGACTTTATGGTTCGAACTCCTTCGCATATACAGAGAGCAAATTTAATACATATGGTCAGTATTTGAAATCATATGTAAATAAGGCTGACTGCTCATTAGAGTCATTCGTAGAAATAGAATTTTCTATGGATGATTCGGATGATGAGGTGTATTATGTCCATCGAGAATGGGAAGGAAGTAGTCAGAGAGTAAGGGAAAAAATTCTTGTTAAAAAGAATGGAGAAGAAAACACTTTTCTTACAGACAATTGGCCAATGTTTGTTGAAAATATTTTGCCAAGTGCATTATCTAGTTTTTTTTTCTTTGATGGTGAAAAAATAGCTGAATTAGCAGTAGAAGAAACAAGTGAACAGATGAAAGAATCTGTCAAAGCTATGCTTGGGATTACTGTACTTGATGTTTTACAAGGAGATATTGGAAGAATAATTAGTAAAATAAGTAAGGAAAACAGTAGTAATCAAGATTTAAAAAGATTAGAGGAACTAAGGATAGCTAAAGATGAAGCTGCAACGGTATTGAATGATGTAGACGAACATATACAGACAATGAACCTTGAAATAAAAGAGATGCAGTTAAATCTTGAAAAATTGAATATGGAATATTCGGTAAAAGGTGGCGGTATTCTTGAACAGAAGAATATGCTTTTGAAACAAAGAACGGAAACTATTGCTGCAGTTGCTAATAGTCAGGAACAATTACTTGAGTTAGTTGCAGGAGAGATGCCTTTACTTCTCGTTTCTGATTTATTGAAAGATATTCAGAATCAAGGTCAGATAGAACATGAGAGAAAGCTTAATAAGATGGCATTGGACAAGATAAAATTTTCATATGGAAAATTTGGAGATAAGTCTGCTGAAATCACAAGTTTTATTGAGTTTATGCAAAACGAAATAGATTGATGTTCTTAATTTAGATGGGTTACAAAAGTGCTCAGATAAAGCGAAATCTTTGATTAGTAAACGAAATAACTATAAGAAAAAGGTAGATGATATTGATAATTCATTATCCGTTGATATTGATGAAAAATCTCTAAATGAATTGTTCGATTCCATAAGAAATCAGGAAAGAGAGATAACTCGCAAGGAAATTGAAATGGATAATCTTGAGAAAGAGAGAACATCATTGCATGGAATATTTGTGATGGCGGAATCTGAATTTGGAAGATATGCCGAAGGCATTTTATCAGTACTTGAATCTGTAGATTCAGATGAAAGAACCATAAAGTATGCTCATA
Source organism: uncultured Lachnospiraceae bacterium (assembly GCA_964481705.1). GTDB lineage: Bacteria > Bacillota > Clostridia > Lachnospirales > Lachnospiraceae > CAYZUC01. The sequence continues at coordinate 11,598 of CAYZUC010000016.1, read as the reverse complement.
TGGCAATTGAAATTATTAAACTTTACAGAGTTCGTTTACAAGAAAGAAAGACAGCTGTGTTAGCACAGACAATGACCGAGTGTTACAAGAAATTGGCAAATAAAAAGAACCTAGTTGATTATATTGTAATGGATTCAGAATCATTAGATTTACATTACATGAATAATGAAAGTATAGAAATAGCAAAGAAGAGACTCTCTGCAGGCGAAAAACAGTTAATGGTAATTTCGTTATTATGGGCGTTAGCAATTTGCTCAAAGAAGAAGCTTCCAGTTATTATTGATACACCATTGTCTAGACTTGATTCGTCCCATAGACAGGCACTGATTAAAATCTATTTTCCAAAAGCAAGTGATCAGACCATAATACTTTCAACAGATTCAGAAATTGATAAAAAATATTATGAGTTAATGAAGACAAGCGTTGGAGATGAGTATACACTGAAATATAGTGATGATACAAAAAATACGACAATTACTCCAGGATATTTCGGATGGGGAGGTAGTAAGGCATGATTGTAAAGCAGATAAAGTTATCAAGTATCTCAAAGGATCGTTTGGGAAGACTGAAAGGAAAAACTGGGATAAAGAACTGGAATGTACTTTGCAGATGGGCTCTTTGTTATTCACTCTCTGAAAATACAATGCCTACGGATGTACCAATAGTTGCAGATAGTAATGTTGAAATGTCTTGGTTTACATTTGGGGGTGAATATAGTGATATTTACGATGCTCTGATGATTGCATGGTGTAAAAAAATGAATCTGCATACAGATGAAGAAACATTAGCTAAATACTTTAAACTTCATGTAGAAAGAGGAATTGCACACCTTTCAGGTACGAATTTTATTAAGAACCTTGATGATTTGATAAAACTAACTATAGAGGAAAAGAAATGAGTATATATTTGGATTACAATGCATCCGCACCAATAGATGAAAGAGTATTGGATGTAATGTTGGATGTGTATCGAAATACATATGGTAATGCTGATAGTAGAACACATGAGTATGGTGATCATGCTCATCAGCTTGTGGAATTAGCTCGAATGCAAGTGGCAACTTTGCTTGGTGTTAATTCGGATGAGGTGTTTTTCACAAGTGGTTCAACAGAAAGTAATAATATAGCCATACGAGGACTTGTGGAATATGCGAAGAAATCAGGGAAGAAGCATATAATTACATCAACGATTGAGCATAAAGCTGTGTTAGAAACCGTCAAGAGCATGGTAAACGATGGCTTTCAGATTGATCTTGTAAATCCAGATGAAAGCGGAAGAGTCCATTTTGAAGATATTATGCAACTAGTTCGTGATGATACATTACTTGTTAGCTTGATGCATGCCAATAATGAAACAGGAACAATTCAACCAATCGAAGCAATTGGAGAAGAATTGTCTGAGAGAGGAATTCTTTTTCATGTGGACGCGACTCAGAGCTGTGGAAAGTTAGTTCCAGAGTTGAAAAAAGTGAAGTACGATATGCTTTCTCTAAGCGCACATAAATTATGTGGACCGCAAGGAATAGGAGCGTTGATTCTAAAAAAGAGAAAATATAAACTTCCACCGGTTAAAGCAATAACATATGGTGGACAGCAGGAACATGGAATTAGGCCCGGAACAATACCAGTTGCATTGGTTGCTGGTCTAGGTGAAGCTTGCAGACTTGCAGAGGCAGAGTACAAAGCTAATATTCAAAGTCTAATGGAAAAGAAAGAGGTTATAAAGAAACTTATTGAAGAATCTGGGCTTGAGTATCAATATAACGGAAGTCAGGAATTTTGCATGCCAAACACACTGAATATAAGCTTTGCAGGGGTGGAATCAGAGGCACTTATGCTTTCAACAAAACAATACTGTGGTATATCAAATGGTTCTGCATGCACATCACAAGATTATAGTCCAAGCTATGTATTAACTGCTATGGGGTTAAATCAGGACAGAATTTCCTCAGCTATACGATTGAGCTGGGGAGCAAAGACAGACAAAGATGAATTAACTAGTCAATTAATGGAACTCATAAATGTTGCAAAAGGATTGGTAGTTTAAGGAGAAGACATGGCTGGATGGGATCTAAAAACTGGTTCAATAACTGAATATTGTGTTAGTGAAGACAGAATCTGGTCCTTATTTAACTTTGTTTTTTCTGATTCGAGCAGAAAGAGAAATACTTATAAATTTGGACTGGTTAAGTCATTGCTTGATAATGTATTCAACGGACAGAATACGGAAAATGGTATCAAGTATACTTATGAAGAATTATTTTCGAGATTTGCAGAGAATTATTGGAACTTAGTAATAAAGTATGATCTCAGACAAATGCGGAAAGATGGAAAATCTATTTATTCAAAGGTTGAAACCATATTGATGTCAGTAGTTACTGAAAATCCAACTTTAGCACTTTTGGAATTTGAAACTATTGATGAAAGCAAAAAGTCATCAATTATCAAAAAGGTGACTTCAGAGTGTAAGAAGTGTGTTGTTGGTGCACTATATGATGATTTTGATGGAATCATATATTCGTTTGACATAAAAGATGATGGAATAATCCTCAACTATTGTGTATATGAATTTATGCTGAAATATAAGGCTGAGTTGGAACGATTGAATTACTATTCTTGGGCTCATTTCCTTGAGCAAGTAAATGACGATAATGCGTTGGTAAGAGTAATCGATAAACTTGAACTTTCAACACCGAGAAGGGAAAATCTATCTGTATATCGAGAAATTCTTAGAAGAGAATTTGAAGAGGATACATGTTTCTATTGCGGGAAGAAATTGCAGAAGAACATCCATGTAGATCATTTTATTCCATGGTCATTTATTAAAGATGATAAGATATGGAACTTTGTTTTATCCTGCCCAATGTGTAATGTAAAAAAGAATAACCGTGTTCCGAATAAAGATTACCTGATTAAAATAGTGAACAGAAATAAAATAATTCAGTTGTTACAGAACACAGTAATTCAAACAGAATTTGTTGGATATTCAGATGATTTACTGAACAGAATGTGGAGTTATGCAAAACTAAGTGGGATAAAGGAGTATATAATATAATTAGCTGAAAAGTAGTAAAGGTTGTAGTCTGAACAATAGGTTACAATCATTTTTTGTTTATTGTTACTTTTTTGGTAAAATTAAGTTTATGTAAATGCTTTTACTTAATAGTATGAATAGTTAATAAATACAATATGTAAGCGTTTAATTTCAGGGTAGATTTTCTTGTCCTATAATGATTGCTAGAAAATGCTAATATTTCATAAAAGGATTGAATGAAGCTAATATGAAAGAACAGAGATGAGCATAAAACTCTCATTTTCTGTTCTTTTTTTGTAGATTAATCTTTTGAACCTATGTGAAGGTCATGAATTTTATTGTCAAGCATTCAGTTTTATAAGTCGTTTTATAATTCGATATGTGAGTATAAATATGTTTGAGTGTTATTTTGTTGAAAAATGGATAAAAAAATGGTAAAATATTGTTGTGTAAATCATCTGGGGGGATGACAAAAGGGAGCGTATTGAAGCCAGGTAAATTTTGCCTGACTTTTTTTATTTCTATTAATACAAATTGGGTAAAATAGTTTGTAATATTCTTAGATTCTAAAATGTTTTTTTAAGTATTTAAAGAACTTATGAGGAAACGGTACGTGAGTATCAGAGTAGCAGAGTATCCTCCAGCGCTTCTAATTAAGGGAAGTTTTTGGGACAGTTTATGGTATACTATTTTTTTATCCGATAAAAGGATAACTGGATAAAAAGAAAGGGAAGAAGCCGACTGAAAGAAGGTTGTGAGAAAAAACAATGATATTTTGAAAATTGATTGATGATGTAATAATTATAATTTAGGAGAGATAAAAGATGACAAACAAGATAAAAATAATTTTTAACGAAGAGAAGAATACGCTAGGATATTTGGTTCTCAATGACAAATTTGGCTGGATAGGTGTTCCGACTTCATCAAAATTATCTCGCGAAGAATTTACAAATATTTCGATAGAGGATGGCGCGGAGAGAATCCTAGACTATATTTCTGATACATATGCTTTTGGTACAACAGATCAAGTGGAAATAATTTTAGAAGGCTTTTCTGATGAGTGCAATAAGTTTATTAAAGAAACAAAAAAATATGGCAAGATAAATGTAGTTACAAAAGATTTCAATATTCTAGTCTGTGGAAAAGTTAAATCAGGAAAGAGTACGCTTATTGAGGCATTATGTACTAACACAAATTTTGAAAGAAATGATAATTTTACTGTATATCACCAGAATAGAATAACTTGGTACGAAATAGATGGACTTGACATTGAAGATGGATCATACATGAAAGTAGTAAATGATGTTAAGTTGCTGACTGAGAGTGTTGATATTTCTGCGATTGTCTATTGCGTTTGTTTTGATAATCGAAGACTTGAAAAGGCAGAAAAAGAACTATTAGAAGAAATCAAAAGTATTATTTCGGATAGTCGAATTATTGTTGCTATTACTAATGCTATTGATGAGGTAGGGGCAAAAGAGTTTGGACAAGAGATTATGACTTCAACAGAAGGAGTAATTGCCTCACCCGTATTAGCAAAGAGTGTTGAAACAAAATTGGGCGTTATTGAAGCTTATGGTTTATTCTCATTGAACAACTATATTTTTGGAGGTTTGTTATGAAGAATGTAAATATTGTAATTATGGGAAAAACCGGTGCAGGTAAAAGTACAATTGTAAATGCTATTCTAGGTGAATACAAAGCAAAAGAAGGGGATGGAGAGGCAGTAACAAAAGAGAATGCCGTTTATGAAACAGTTAAAACAGTTTCGAATCAAGAGTATAGTTTTAGATTATGTGATACAGTTGGACTCGAAATAGATGAAAAGATTACAAATAAAACAATAAATGATATTGAGAAGCATATTGACATGGTAAATGTCAAAAAAAGCGAAGATGATATTTCATTGGTTTGGTTCTGTATAAATTCATCTAGTAGTAGATTAGAGAATTTTGAAATTGATTTGATGAGAAAAATTTCTTTTGAAAGAGAAATACCTTTTATTGTAGTTATTACACAGTGTTATAGCGAAGAACGTGGAGAACTCGAAATGGAATTGGCTAAAGAATTGCCTCAAAATAATTGTATAAGGATTTTGGCTAAAGATTTAAAGTCAAAAATTGGAACTTTTCGCGCAACTGGTTTGGATAAACTAATTGAGACATCCATTGTAGATTATCAAAATTTAAAGTACAAGGTTTTGAAAAATAAATTACTTGCATTAACTCATTTAAGAGAAAATCGTATTAAAAGAATATCAGAACGTGCTTATTCGACAGTAAATGATTATACAAACAAAGCTACTAAGATAGGTTTTATTCCTGGAGGGTGTATACCGATTATCCATGGCATGTTAATAAAAATGATAGCAGATATTAATAAGATTTGTGGACTTAAAGGATTTGCAGAGGATTATATAGCAGATTTTGTCGTTGGACTAATAGCAACACCATTTATGGCAGTTCCGTTATTAAGCGCAGCTGTTGCTGGTGGATATATAAATTCAATTGGCAAAACATATACAGAAGCACTAATTAAAGTCATTGAAAAGAGTTCTGATGAAGAACTTAAAAATAATGATATTGTAGCAGAAAAGGTAAAACGTGAATTATCTAGAATGAAGGGAGAAAGACAATGAGTAATGATTATGAGGAAGAAGTTCAAGATTTGGACGAGACTATTGAGTCACTAGATAAGGCCAATATGCCAGATGCGAATATTTTGGTAGCTGGAATCACAGGTACTGGAAAAAGTACGCTATTAAATGCCGTGTTTGGAGATGATGTTGCTAAAACAGGAACGGGAAAGCCAGTTACTGAACAACTGTATGAATATAAAAAGGATAATGTTCCAATTCATATTTGGGATACGGTAGGTCTTGAACTTGATTCTATAAAGACTGAAAAATCCATTAATGATATAAGAAGTACAATTGCTTCAAAGGTTAATGAAAAAGATAAATTGGATCGGATTCACGCAATTTGGTATTGTATTAATTCTGGTAGCAATAGATATCAAGGAGCAGAATTAGGATTTATCAAAACACTCCACGATATAGGAGTTCCCTTCATTATTGTTATGACGCAGTGTACTGATGTGGAGGAAAAGATTAATGAGTTTGAGGCTACTATTCGACGAATAAATACTGAAAAAGGCATGTCAGATATTGAAGTTGTGCAGGTTTGTGCAAAAGATTTTCCGACTCGATTAGGAACAATTCAAGCATTTGGACTAGAAGAATTAGTTCAACTAACACTGAAAAAACTTCCTGAATTTATTAAAGATGGATTTATTGCTGCACAAAAGGTCAGCAAGGATGACAAAAGAAAACTATGTGAAACTAATATCGTTAAAAAAGTTAATGAGGCATATACAGGATTTTGGGATAAAGTACCTATTGTTAATATTTTTACAACTAACCAAAAAATTACGGAACTACTTTCTGAAACTGCGAAAATATATAATACTATTCTCAAAAAGAGTGATCTTGATCAGATTCAAGAGAGTTGTCATCTAAATGCTCAGAATGCATTTCAAGGCTTAGTAAATCCATTTAACAAGGATTATAATAATGATATGAACAGACTTTTTGAAACTAAGAAAAATGAGGGATTGAAAGTTGAAGCAAAGGATTTACCGGATAAGGAAAGAGCAGCTCGCTTAGTAGCATTTTACGGATACACTTTCATTGATGTTGTTGAAGATGTATGGGAAAGTATAAATAATAATGAATTAAGGACAATGGATGAGATTTTGGAGAAACTGGTAAACACAATAAATGAATACATGAAGAATAATAAAACTAAAAATCCTAAAAAGGTAGGTATCTGACTATGAATAAATGGGGTGAAAATGAAAAGAAAATTACTATTATAGTGGGCATGATTGTGTCATTAGTAGTTATTTCATTAACTATTATATTTCATAGGAAGGGAGCATAGTATGGGAATCGTTAAGAACGCAAGGAAAATCATTAAAGATAAGGTTAAATCTACAGTGACTGGCGCGTCCAATATGATTTCTGCAGGTGCTGTATTAAGCCCAAAAGATGCAGAAATAGTTGCTGATAGAAGAGAAGAATTCTGGAATGAGCTAGATGAAAGAAGAGGAAGTAAAGTACTTGAAAAAGTAAATTACTATTTAAGTGAAACTGCGATTGAGATTCATCAAGCATATCGCACTCGAATAAAAGATATTTACTCTCCAATAGATACTGTTTCTGATGCGTTTAATGCAGACTATCGTATTCGTTTCTTCGATATTACAAAATGGGTAGTTGATACAGAAGAGAAAAATATTGAGAAACTAATAAGCGTATATGAAGGACTCAATAAGGAGAAATGTAACATTGCTCTAATTTATCATAGAAGCATTAAATCTTGTAAAGTAACACTAGCAGTGTTAAATGCTGATGAAAACCAAGTGGATCCGACAGTTGCAGATGCGTTGATTAATAGACTGCAAAGTTCCATAATAGGTAATTTTCCTGGTGCAGAATTATCTACGCCTATAGGGAAAGGAATACCTGAGTCGATACAGAGAGCGGGGGAATCTAAGGAATCCATTGCAATTGTTTCAAATGTTGCTTCTGAAAAATCAGAAGATTTTGTTAGTCAAAGTATTGAAAAAATACTAGATGGAGTTGTGCCAAAATCAGAAGATCAGGAGTATACAATAATTCTATTAGCTAAACCATTACTTGATGTTTTGGATAAAAAGAATAGACTGTTTGAGCTACATACAAAACTGTCACCATATGCACAATGGCAAGTAAGCACTGGTGTGTCAGAAAGTGAGACAAAAGGTGCAACATTTACATTAGGTGCTAACGTTGGATTGGGTTTTTCTCAGTCAAGCACAAATTCTATTGGTGCAGGCATTGGAATTGGTGCCGAAGGTGTCAATGCAGGTCTGAACGTTAATCATAGTAATACACATTCCATGAGTGAGAATTTTGGAGTTTCATTTTCAAGATCTGCAAATACAAGTGTTACAATAGGAAAAAATGAAAATCTGATGCAAACCTATAGCAATTTTGGAGTGCAACATACTCTTGAAATAATAGAGAAACAGCTTAAGCGAATCGAAGAATCTGAAGCAATGGGACAATGGGAATTTGCTGCTTATTTCATGTCAAAAGATACAAACATTACCAGTAGTATTTCGAATATGTATTTAGCATTAACACAAGGGGCAGAATCATATTTAAATTCGGGAGTCATTGAATTTTGGGACGGAGAACGGGAGACAGCTAAAACACAGATTATTACAAAGAGTATACGATCTTTACAACATCCTACATTCTGTCTAAAAACAGATGTATCAGATGATGAATTGTGTTATCCGTTAATGATTTCACCAACAGCAAACATTTCAGGTATAGAATTAGCACGTGCATTGAACTTCCCAAGAAAATCAATAAATGGTTTGCCAGTTTTTGAGAGTGTAGCGTTTGGACGAGACATACAAAGGTATTCTGTGAAGGAGTGCATAAATAGTGATATAACTATTGGTAAGATTAGTCATATGCGTCAGGTGGAAAATAATGAAGTAAAATTGGATGCTTGTAGTTTAACATCACATACATTTATTACTGGATCGACGGGAACAGGTAAGACGACAGCCACGTTACAATTGATTACAAAAGCAAAAAAAGTTGGGGCAAATTTTTTAGTGATTGAGCCTGTTAAAGGGGAATATAAAGATAAAATTGGTGGAGATTGTGTAGTATATGGGACAAACATAACGATTACCGATAAACTCCTTCAGATTAATCCATTTTGGTTTCCAGAACATGTTCATGTACTTGAACATGTGGATAGATTAATAGAAATATTGAATGCATGTTGGCCAATGTATGCAGCTATGCCAGCAGTTCTTAAGGATGCAATAGAAAGAGCATATGTAAATCAAGGTTGGGATTTAAAATCATATGAGTATATACATAAGTTTCCTACTTTCTTTGATTTGTTAGAAACATTGCCTGAGGTGATGGATGATTCATTGTATTCAAATGATACCAAGAGTGATTATGCAGGTGCGTTAATTACCAGAGTAAAGTCATTAACAAACGGTTTGAATGGGACTTTTTTCTGCAATCGGTGTGGATTAAGTGAGAGAGAGTTATTTGAAAAAAATGTTATTATTGATATTAGCAGAGTGGGTTCAGTCGAGACAAAGTCATTAATCATGGGTATTATGATAATGAAACTTCAAGAATATTGGATTAATAAAGGTACTTTCTCGAAAGAATTGAAACATTTAACTATACTTGAAGAAGCCCATAATATTTTGAAAAGGACATCTACTTCACAAAGTCAGGAGGGCGCCAATCTACAAGGAAAGTCCGTTGAAATGATAACTAATGCAATTGCAGAGATGCGTGCATATGGAGAGGGGTTTATTATTGCCGACCAAGCGCCTAACTTATTAGATGAAGCAGTTATTCGCAATACTAATACAAAAATAGTATTAAGACTGCCGGATGCGGATGATAGACTGGTTGTAGGCAAATCGTGCTCGTTAACTGATAAGCAAATTGATGAAATTGGAAAGTTACCAGACCACACAGCGGTGGTTTATCAAAATGATTGGATTGAAGCGGTTCTTTGCTATTTTGAAGATTTTACTGATATTAAGGAGTATTACAAAGAAACTAAAGTACAGAACTATTCCACCAAGCCAGCGGTTTCAAAACGCTTCCAGTACTTATTTAATGAATCGAATAAGATGGAATTATCTGAAGAAGAAATAAAGGAGACTTTGAAATGGATAGATGAAATCCCGGTTAGTAGTACCACAAGACGAATGCTTAGAAGAGCGTTTGTTGAAGGGAAGATTGATAGGAAGGGTATCGCTTATAATATGTTCCATGGAAAAGTTATTTCGAAGATGTTAGAGGACAACTATGATGAAAGTGTGGGTGTTGAAGCAGCTTCAAAACGTATAAAGAGTGCGTATGGCATTGAAGATGACAATTTGGTAAAAGAGATTTGTTGGCTAATAATTCTTCAAATTTGCGAATTGAAAACTGATGGAGTAATTGTTGAGAGATATAAAGATATAGCGGAAAGGAGGTCTTTGATCTGATGAGGTTCGGAGATGCTTCCGATGATACGAAAAACAAGCAAGAAACAGATGAGTTACCAGTTGAACTCGTAGAGAGTGAAAGTGATAGTTTACCGGATGAAGTTGGTGATTCTGAAAGTGATCAATTGCCTGACGAAATTGAAAATGATTCTACAGAAAATCGTTTAGGACAAAGAGAGCTTACAAATGAAGAAAGACAATTTTATAAAGAGAAACTGGGGTGGTCTGATGATAGACTGAATAAATGTACAATAGATGAAAATGGAGTCTTACAATTCAAGACAGATCGTTGTGATTTGGAGGGAAAAACATCTGAAAATGGTGTCCCATATGTACGAAGAACTATAGTAATAAATGGTATTGCGATTGAAGGAGTATTCCCCAAATTTGATAGTGCGTTTGATACTGAACTGGAACCAGATAATTATAAGAGTAAAGCATATGCTAAGGAGTGCAATTCAAAACTAAAAGAAGCAATTGAAAATGATTTAGAACTTCGAAAAAAATTTTCTGTTGAACAGTTAAAGGATATCGAGGAGGGTAGGACTCCAATAGGTTATGTTTGGCATCACAATGAAGAACCCGGAAAAATGCAATTAGTGAAAAGAGTAGATCACGATCGAGTTATAGGCGGAGCAGCACATACTGGTGGAAATTCCTTATGGGGAGCTGAAAGCGTTGACAATAGTAAGAAGGGAGAGTGTTTTTGATGAAAAGTATCATAAAGGGTAATAAAAGATGTTTTGATGAAAAGATATTTTCTAATGCTGAAAAAGTATATTCTATTACAATACGTGAGAACATTAAAACATTTATAAAGACAAATGGTGGGGGCTATCCACAAAAGGATATTTTTACTGTTGATGGAGATGAGTATGAGATTAGAGTATTCCTATCAGCTGATTTGAATGATGAAAATTTCTGTATTGAGAAGCCAATTAAATATTTTTTGGATAGAACAAAAGGAAAGGTTATTCCTATAGGAATTGATTCAGGAGATAATTACTATTGTGTAAATAATGAAACGGGAAAGGTATATTTCTGGAGTGCAGGAGAAAATCAGTATTATTGCATATCAGAAACGTTGGAAAAACTTGTTGAATTGTTTGATTAGATATGAACAGATTTTCAATCATAATAATAGGGATATCTGCTATTAGGAGAATGCTTCTCTCTCATTTCATCCGGTAGCAGAATCTGTAGACAGAACAAAAAGAGCGTGTGAAAAAATGAGAAATCATTTTTCACACGCTCTTCTGTCAGTAAGTTGGGATATCCAAACAAGGAAACATTCGCTACAATGTTTGGGAGGGTTTTAATCCGAACGTAAGGAGATCAGAAGAGATGAGAAAAGAAGACTTTGCAAAAAGACTATGTCAGATACATCGGAAATCAGTAAAGATAATGAGAAGCTGTCTAAAATGAATATTCTTATGCGATGAAATCGCTGTTCCGGGAAATTGGAAATCAAGTGTC
>CAYZUC010000015.1:0-42836 GCA_964481705.1 uncultured Lachnospiraceae bacterium | reverse complement strand
GGAACCGTTTATTCTTCCTACTTTAGTGGGGTTTTTGAACCGGCTGTTATGTTGAATGATTATACGTATGAGGCACAGATTTCAGAGATCGATTATGATAAGGAATTGGATTCTGAGGAAATTACAGATGGAACACGCTATGTAACCTGTGCCGCCTATGGATTATCGGATTCAGAGAAATTCCAGTTCTACTTACCGGGAGCTCCATTAAAAGAACTTCCCGACAGCTTTTTAAGTTGGGTTGAAATTTTGGGCTTGAAAGATAAGAAGGGTTCTACGCTTTCATTCTATGGATTATATAATGTAGATATGGAACAGGGTATGAAAGCAATGGAAGAGGCCAGTTATGAAACATCAGATACTCCATCCATTGATGAAAGAATAGATAGTGCGAGACTTACAGAGAAAGAACTGGGTGCTGAGATTGACAGACCAGATGCTACACAACTTGAGATGAATGAAACCTCTGCTGAGATTTATAAAGTATGGGATGACTTGTTGAACTGGGAATGGGAAGAAATCGAGACTTGTTTGGATGAAGCATCATTTAAGACATTACAGGCAGAACAGAAGAAATGGATTGCTATGAGAGACGCCGAAATAAAGAAAGCAGGGGCAGAAGTTGAAGGAGGCTCCATGCAGCCATGTATGGAAAGTGGTAAAGGGGCTGAGTTAACCGAGAAAAGAGTAGAAGAGCTAGCAAAATGGCTGAGATAGACTGTGAGGGCAAAGGATGAAAGAGACGAATAAGAAAGCAATAAGATTGTTCCTGATCATTGTTGTATTATGTTCTGTAGTATTTGAAGCTTTGATTGTTATTTATCAGAATATGGTGTATGCAGCACCTCTCATGTGGATACCCGCGTTGGCGGCACTCTTTGCTAAGCTCAAATACTTCAAAGGAGAAAAGGGTGCACTTCTGTTTCGAAAATGTAAATGGAGATATGCGTTGCTGGGATTGGTTTTACCTATGATTTATTTAGGAGTTCCCTACGCAATCTATTGGATTATAAGACCGGGCTCAATGCATATGAATTGGGGGATTAATTTCTTTGCAACAATTATTATTGGAAATGTTCTTTCCATGATTACCGCATTGGGAGAAGAGATTGGTTGGCGTGGATTCCTGGTACCAAGACTTACTACTGTGATTGGAGCGAATACAACACTATTTGTTACAGGAATGATCTGGGCAGTATGGCATATTCCGGTTCTTGTTTCCGGAGTGTATATGCCAGGGACTCCGTTATGGTTTAAGGTTCCTATGTTTATTATTATCATTGGAGCAACAGGAATTATCATAGGTATCCTTACCTTGAAATCAAAAAGCATATGGCCGGCCGCCTTATTACATGCCGCACATAATAATTACGATCAGGTCATCTTTGATATAGGCACAGTGGGAGCAGATAAGAAGTATTATGTAAGTGAAACGGGAATTCTTACTGCGATAGTATGTGTTACAATTGCCGTCATAATGTATCTATCATTTCAGAAGGACTTAAAGAAGGAATCACAACACATGGAATCAGGAGTATAGAACTTATAATCAACCATGGAAAGAAATAAGAAACTGCTATGATGCAAAATAGAAATTGCATCGTAGCGGTTTTTTTAGTTGACAATACAAGAAAGCAAAATGCAACAAGACTAGATTGACACTGCAATAGAAATAGGATAATATTATATATAATGATGCATTCGATGATACAATTGTATTGACAATGAATGCATTCATTTTATTTTTGGAGCAAATATAATACACAGAAAGCCAAATGCATAAGTAAACATTGGGCGAATGGGAATGACGGGAGAATGGGGCAGATGGAATTTCGGGATGCAATAAGAATCATGCGTAAGGAAACAGGCGTGACACAATCTGAGCTGGCAGCGGCACTTCGTATTAATTACACAACAATAGGGCGATGGGAGATGGGGAAGACATTCCCTAATCGTTCGGCTTTTTCAGCTGTTTATCAGTTTGCAACAGAACACAATGTTTCTGAGGAATGCTTGAAGATTTTGAGATCCTCTATGGATGTTGCACGCAAGGAGAGAAGCTCGCAGAAAGGTAATTCACCATATACCGTAGAACACGATACATTAAGTCGCTTGATACATGAGGCTGTAGTCCCCATCTATGTCAGTGACAGTAAATCAGACGAATTGCTTTATATGAATCTGAGCGCAGAGGAGCTCTTTCGTATGAAGCTTTCAGAGAAATCCGGAAAGAAGTGTTATGAATGTATCATGCATCGAGAATCCCCTTGTGTAGACTGTAAAAGAGATACACTGGTATATGAGAAGTTTCATGGAATGGATACTTTTCTACAAATTGATCAGGCATTTCACAGAATTGAGAGCAGATTGACGAGATGGAAGGGTCATGAAGCAAGGATTCATTATGTTACTAACTTGGATGGTGCTGTGAAGATAGCAGAGCAGAGGGAATTGGAGAAGACCTATCATGAACAGATCTATCTTCGCAAGGAAATATCAAAGAGTGCATTTGCATCTGCGCATTATAATCTAACAAGAAATACCATTATTTCTTATGATTGTGCAATCACGCAATGGAAGAATGATCTGGAAAAAAGCAATGTCGATGAGATGCTTCAGATAATACAAAAAAATACGGTATGGGATTGTGAGAAAGAAAAGTTGCGTTGTGTTCGTGATAGACAGTCGATAATTAAATTATATTATCAGGGAACGCCTCACATTAGCTTTCGGTATTTTAATACAAAACTTCAAGGTTATTTTGAAACCTCCTTTGATCTGATGCAGAATCCAACTACAATGGATATTGAAGCCTTTGTGATGCTTCGCGATATTACCAATGAAGTTCTCAGCAATGAAATCATCGAGGTGCTTCTTCGGACCGATTATGAATCTATTTTTACCATTGATGCACAAACAGGAGAAGCATATCCCTATATGGGAGAAAGAATCAGGAGTATTCTTGAGATGCAAAAGAGGTTGAATAACAATTCAGCGGGCGTTGAGAAGTTCTTAAGAGAACGATGTGCGGATAGTAATATAGATTATATTATTAATGAGACAAAACTTGAGACGGTAAAGGAGAAGCTGGAACAAAATAATCAGTACTCCATTCTTATACAGGTCAGGTCGGAAGGCAAGGTAAAACAAAAAAGAGTTAGGTACGCATACTTGGATAAGACGCAGCGTTTGATATTATGTGCAATCCGAGTTCTTCGGGAAAGTGAATAATGTAACTACAGAAGATAAGTGAAGGGACAGCTATACGTCATAGAATCCACAGGGGGGATACATATGAAGCGTACGATATTGATTGCTGATGATAACAGTGTAGATCGCGGTATTTTATCAAATATTTTGCAAAGCGACTATGAGATTTTGGAAGCAGAGAATGGAGAGCAGGTTCTATCCATACTGAAGGGGAAATCTCTCATCATTTCTGTCATGATTTTAGATGTCATGATGCCAATTATGGGAGGTCTTGAAACACTTCAGAGAATGCGTTCAAATGAGAGATATCTTGACATTCCGGTTATTCTTGTGTCGACGGAAACGGGGAGTGAGATTACGAAAAAATCCATAGAGTATGGTGGAAATGGATTTCTGTCAAAGCCATTTGATCCCTTCCTGGTTGAAAAAAGTGTTGCTAATCTTATCAGTATTCGTGAAAATGCTGCACTCGTGAACACACTTAGTAAAGACGCGTTAACCGGCATGCTGAGTACAATGCTTTTCTTTCAGGAATGCGATAAGCTGATTCAGGAACATGAACCGGGTTATTATGTAATGTCCTGTATTGATATTGATCATTTTAAGGTCATTAATAATCAATATGGCATGGAAATGGGAGACAAGATTGTTCAGCACGTAGCGGAATGCCTCAGTATCTGCTATCGTGAATTGGATGGTCTTGCGAGTCGTTTTTATGCAGATAAATTTGCGGTACTGTATCCTGTAAAATACTCCAATGATCCTTTGGTTCTGAATAATCATAAGGAAGTAACAAATCCTTCTTGTATTGGACATCCAATTCGAGTACGTATCGGTCGATGTGTGATTCATGATACTACATTGAAAGCAAGCACAATCTTCGAGAGAGCTGCTGTTGCTGAACAATCACTCAAGGGCAGATATGATGTATACATTGCGGAGTATACGGAGTCAATGTTGAATGCGATCCTCTCAGAACAGAAGATCGTCAATGAAATGGAATCTGCATTAACAGAGGGTCAGTTTATTCCCTTTTTACAACCTCAGTACAATCATGCGACCGGTGCATTGATAGGTGCGGAGGCTCTTGTTCGTTGGAAAAAGGGAGATAAATTCGTGTCGCCGGGAGAATTTATTCCTATCTTTGAAAAAAACGGATTTGTTTATCAGGTTGATCAATATATCTGGAGACAGGTTAGTAAGTTACTTCGAAAATGGTTAGACGAGGGGAAGAATCCCCTTCCGGTATCGGTGAATATTTCCAGATTCGATTTATACAAGTCAGATTTTTTTGAGGTTATCTGCAGATTGGCAGAAGAGTACAGGCTTCCGCCGGATTTGTTACGCCTGGAAGTCACAGAATCTGCTTTTGCTGACTCTCCGGAACATATTATTACCATGGTCAATCGTCTGATTGATTATGGCTTTACTGTGGAAATTGATGACTTTGGAAGCGGCTATTCTTCTCTAAATACGCTAAAGGATGTCCCTGCATCGATTTTGAAGCTGGACATGAAATTCTTTTCCGAAACGAGTAATTCTGTTCGCAGCGGCAATATCATTGAGTCAGTTGTGCGTATGGCAAAATGGCTTGGCATGTCTGTAATTGCAGAGGGTGTTGAAAAAGTGGAACAGGCAGATTTTCTGCGTTCCATTGGCTGTTATTTCATTCAGGGGTATCTATATGCCCGTCCGATGCCCGTGGAAGAATATGAAAAACTTCTTGATACACAGCAACATGAGGTGAAGAGAAAGAGACTCGAAACAGTCTCTACCTTGGATAACAATCTTTTTTGGGATCCCAAATCAATGGAGACGTTGATTTTCAACAGCTATGTAGGAGGAGCCTGTATCTTTGAGCAATACAAGGGTGCGGTGGAATTACTGAGATCGAATGAGCAGTATGTTCGTGAACTGGGAAGCATTGTTGCAGAGGGTGCAAATGTAAATGATCTGAATCCTTTTGAGTATCTCGATGAGGACAATGCATCTATCATGGAAACAACTGTGAAAAGAGCAATTACGTCGAAACAGGAAGAAACATGTGACCTTGTTTTGCATGGATTGGATGGAGAAACAGAGCGTATCCATACTACTGTGCGAATGATTGCCAATACACAGGATCGATATATGTTTTATTGCGTCATTGTCAACTATACGAAATACTGGGAGTCAGAACAGAATGAGAAGAGGACTTCCGATACGCTAAAAGCTATCATGGACCATTCCGGAAACGGAATAGCGGTTGTGATTAATCATAAAAACGACAATGAGTTTGTTTTCGCAAATGAAAGATACTACGAAATCATCGGATACACAAAAGAGGAATACCATGCTTCTATCGAGAAGAATGTTTTTAAAATGGTGTATCCGGAGGACATGGATATTCTATATGAGGTTGCCGATAGACCAAGAGTGGAAAATCAGGAAATCACAGTTGAATTTCGTATCGTACGTTCTGATCGAAGACTTGTATGGGTAAAGGTGGCTACGACGTTTACTCATATATTTGGCATTGAGGATCCTGTTCAGGTAGTTACTTTTACGGATATAACAGACGAAAAGGAGACAAATGAAGATTTATCGTTTTTAAATGACACAGCACATGATATCATGTCGCAGCCAAACATCGAGATTGCTATTCAGGATACATTGAAAAAGCTTCTTGAGTATTATGAAGCAGATCGTATCTATATGTATGAGACGAATCTGGATAAATGGATATTCCGTAATACGTATGGAATCTTTCGTGAGGGTGTCTGGAAGAAAAATGAGAGTATTGAACTTCCAGATAATGAGCTTACCCGTAGTTGGGTGGATACCTTGAGGAAGAATGAGTATGTGATTGTGGATACCTCGAAGGGATTGGAGCAAAACTCATTTTTAGAAGAGGTGCATGATAGGTATGGCATCACCATGCTTATTTTAGCGCCGGTACTAAAAGGGAACCAATTGATTGCAGTAGTTGGCTTAGATGGTCCTAATATGTCACAAAAGCATCTGGGCAGAATGAAAGCGCTCGGGGATTATTTCGTCGTTCTTTTGATGAGACGGAATTTGAATCAGAGGTTCGAAGAAGAGACACAAGCCATGCACTACCTGATGGAAGATACTCCGGGAGGCTTCTGCAGAATGCATATTCTTGATAATGGAATTCCGGAGATTGTATACGCAAATAGAGGATTCAGTACCATGCTGGAGGTGGATTATGATGTACTGAAAACCAGATTTGGTGAAAATGCATTACAATTTGTACACCCGGATGATATGGAAAGATTTGAAGAAGAGGGACGCAAGTCTAAGCAGCTGGGGACGCAGATGAATATGAAATATCGACATCGTATGCCATCTGGCGAGTACATGGAGATGATGTTTGTAGGAAGATTTTCCACAGAACAAAATGGACAGGTGTATTTGAATGCCTACTACATCGATATCAATGAACAGGCACGCGAGGAAGCAAAACAGAAGAAACTGCTTGATAATCTGCCTTGCGGAGCTTCTCTTTTTGAGTATGATGGAAAGAGTATTACGATTATTCATATTAATCGTCAATACTGGAAACTGGTGAAAAGAGAGGCTGTTAATTATGACCGGGCTTCTATCAATCAGTCGGTATATCCGGATGATATTCCGATTATTGAAGAGGAGATTGAATCAGCAATTAAACAGAATCGTGATGTATTCTGCAGTATTCGAATACGATATGGAGAAGAAGGATATCGCGCTTTTCATGTCAACGGAAAAATGGAACAGGTATCCGGATCGAGGTATTATATTTATCTGACCTATGAACCAATGAGTAATGAAGCGATGTCTTATCAAGACATCCTCACAGTCGCACTGTCCACCATGATGGAATCATCCTCGGAGCTAGCCTATATTAAGGACAAGTATCAGAGATATATCTGCTGCAGTCAGAGAGGGGCGGAAGCGATTGGATTAGGCAATCAGAGAGAGATTGTCGGAAAGACCGATTATGATTTATTTGATCGGGAGAGGGCGGATGTAATTACCGCAATGGATGGTCCTATTATTGAGAGTGGAGAAGCCTTGATTAATCAGATCGAGAAGGTTCCGGCAGTAAATGGTGATGTTCTTGTTGTTAATTCATCGAAATATCCAATCAAGGATATCTCAGGAAATGTAATCGGACTCTATGCCATCAGCTATGATATTACTTCTGAAAAGGAGAGGGAATCACAGTTGGAGCTGCTGATGAGTACGGTGCCCGGCGGTCTGGCCTCCTTTATGTATAATAAAGGGGAAATAACACCATTGCTATTCAACGACGCATTCTATAAAACGCTTGGTTATTCTAGGGAACAATATCTCGAGTTGACAAGGGATAATCCATTTGCATTGCTCTATGAAGAGGATCTTAAGAAAATAAACGTCATGGTACATGATTTTATTATGGAACAGGTGGATGGTTCGACTGGTAGCTGTGTTTATCGATGTGATGACGTTTCAGGAGTATGTCATTGGTTTGAACTCAAAAGTAGATTAAGCAAGATTGCACAAGATGTATTAATCCTAAATGTTGTGGAAATGGATATTACCGACGAGAAAGAACGTGAGGAGCATCTGCGTGTATTGGAGGAGGAGTACCGCCTGGCAGCACAGCACAGTGGACGAACCATTGCGAGGTATGATATTGCAAATCATGTTTTGACCATTAATAAAGAATCAGCGGAGCGTTTGCTTATTCCGGAGGCTTACTATGATGTACCTTATGGAAGGGCGAAATCTGGTGATATCTCCAGAGATACGGTGAGAGCCTACATTCATTTCTTCGAGAATATCTTACATGGGAAACAAGAAGGAAATGTGATGTTCCAGAAACTCTTTGTAAATGGCTGGCGCTGGTTAAGTGCTCATTCTACCACGCTATTTTCAGAGGAGGGTGACCCAGTTGCTGCCATTGTGTCATTTATTGATGTCACGGAACAATATGAGAAGGATGCGATATATACCAAGTGGCAGCAGTCTCTGGAAAATCGTCCGGATAGCAGCTATACTTTATTCCGCAGTATTCTTGGAGAGGATACCTCCTTTGATACGACAGAGGGCAGATTGATTCATTTCTCCTATATCAAAGGAAAAACCATGACATTTGACTCCTGCACGGAAGCCTATGCTAAGGTAAGTGTTGTTTCAGAGGAACGAGAAGAATATATAAAGACTCTCAAAACGGACTACCTGAGGACATGCTTCAAGGAAGGAAAACGAAGGATGACAATGGAGTACCGTGAGATTACAGAACCCGGAAAATCGAAATGGATTAAGCGCACCGCTGATTTGGTAGAACGTCCAAACGCTGAGGGAATCATTGTTTATCTGTTGTTTGAAGACATTGATGAAAGTAAACGTGCTGAGCTGGATACGCTTAGTATGGCTGAGACAGATGCCTTAACGGGATTGCTCAATCGGAATGCGTTTGAGAATCGTCTTACAAGCTTTATTCAAGAGCGGAAAGAGGATGAACTGATAGCCTTCTTTATTATGGATATTGATGGATTTAAAAGGGTGAATGATACCTTTGGACATGCAGCAGGTGACCGTCTGTTAAAGGAGACCGGTAAAATCCTACAGTCTGCACTTTGGGACACGGATCTCGTAGGCAGATTGGGAGGAGACGAGTTCATTTTCAGTATGATTGGTGTCCCGGATAAAGAGGTTATACGAAAAAAGGTAAGACGTATATGGAAGCTGATGCACCGAAAGCTTGATGAGGTTGTCGATACTTCTGCAAGCATTGGTATCACCGTTTGCCCGGATGATGGAAATTCCTTTGAAGAATTATATGCAATGGCAGATAAGGCACTTTATCTGATTAAGGAGAATGGTAAGGATAATTACGGATTTTATCAGGAGCATTATAAGAAAAAAGAGTAACCGTTCAGATTGCGGACAGGGACTGTTGTCTTGTGTCGTAATTGTGGTATAATACCACATAAGTGGTTCCAATCAGGGGACAACAGATACTTTCGCGCGACAGAATTGGAGGTTTTGCCGGCGATTACTCGGAATAAAGTTGGAGTGTGACTGATATGAAGACGGATGTAAATCGTCAGAAGCTTGAATGGACAGTAGTACTATATAGGATTTGTAATTATGGAGTTATATTTCTAACAGGGTCAGTTTTATTTTATCTGACCCTGTTAAGTTTATTTAGCACAAGCTATATTTCAGATAAAGAAGCAATGTTTTATGTATCAGATCGACCACTGGTGAAGTTGCTTTTCCTGGCACTTGTAGTGTTCGCATTTATTCTTGCTAAGAAGTTTTCCCTGGTCTCCTGGTTATACGTAAATGAGAAGAGACTGATGCTCTGCTTGTGTCTTATTTTTGCCCTGTTGTCAACCTTTGTTCTTTCGACCATGCAGGCTCCCATTTATGATCAGAATAAAATATTTCAGGCAGCGAAACAGATTATGCATCTGGACTTTTCTTCCTATTTACCCGGTGGCTATGTGGAACGATACTCTAATCAGCAAGGGATTGTGTTGCTCTTTGCTCTTATCTTTTCTATCTTTGGCGAAGGAAATCATGTAGCTATTCAGCTTTGTAATGTTGTTGCTCTGATTGGAACTTACTATTTTATCTACAGAATCTGCAGAATTCTTTGGAAAGATAGTCAATCCGGTCTTGCGGCGCTGTCCTTTCTATTCTTTGTGCCACTTTGGGGATATGTAACCTTCGTGTATGGAACATTGTATTCCATGGTGTTTGCAACAGCGGCTGTTTATTATTTGATGATGTATAGTAAGAACTCGAAATGGATTTATTTACATCTATCGGCAGATTTGATTGCTATATCGATTTTGATAAAAATGAATTCAATCATCTTTCTGATTGCTATGATATTGATTCTTGCGGTTAGCTCACTGGAGCAGAAAAAGGTAAAACACCTGCTTGGTGTGCTCTTACTTATCGGAGTCACGGTTCTTGCGAGCTGTGGATTAAAGACTTATGTCAACCACATGACAAATGGGCTGTACTCGGATGGCATTCCCCGTGCCGGTCATATCGCGATGGGACTCCAGGAAAGTGGAACAAGAGCTCCAGGCTGGTACAATGGGTATATCGAGAATACCTACGAAGAGACAGGCTTTGATTATAACGAGACTGAGAAACGGGCAAAGGATAGTATTCAGGAGTCCATTCGGAATTTTGCTGCGCACCCGACTTATGCCATTGGATTTCTTGTAAGAAAGACGGCATCCCAGTGGAATGAACCTACCTTTGAGGGGATATTCATTCAGCAAAATCGTAGCTCGGAGATCAAGTCTCCAGGTATCGTCCGCGCATCCACGGAAAACACAAAATGGAATCATGCTTTGGTGGAGCTGTTTAATATCTTACAGAGTATTATTTATTTTGGAGCATTTCTATATATGATAGAGAACCGAAAAAGAAAAGATTTCCTACACCTTTCCTTCGCGGTGATTTTTCTTGGTGGCTTCCTTTTTCATACATTATGGGAAGCAAGCAGCCAGTATACGGTGGTCTATTTTGTTTTGCTGATTCCCTATGCGGTGGTTGGATTTTGGAAATTGGCAGAACGAGTTTATATCGATAAAAATGTAAATGATTCAGTAGGAAACGATAGAAAGATAATTGTTGGTGGTTTAGCGGCGTTTTGTGCGCTGATTCTTGTTCTTGCACTATCCGGGTTGAATACTGTAACCTCAGTTATTCTGCTGAACCGTGATAATCAGGCTTATAAGGAGTATAGTCAGATCGCTCCTTCTGGAAAGATCTTGCCGAATGGAAGATATAAGATTTGCGATCCCTCGAATGAGAACCGTGTCTTATCCATCATCAATGCGTCAATGCTTGATGAAGAGCCAGCGGTGTTGGAGGATGTTGCCGATAATGAGCATAGCAAAAGGGATGGAAATCTGACCTTGTTTTACGAGAAGAATGCTTATACAATTCGCTTTGAATGCTCCGGGAAAGCACTTGATGTAAAAGCGGCGGGAACAGAGCCCGGAACGATTGTTCAGCAGTATGAGAGCAACGGCGACGTCTCACAGCAGTGGAAGCTAAGAAGAAATGAAGATGGGAGCTATACTATTTTTTACACAGACACACTTGTACTGTCGGCAGATTCGATAACAGGCGATGTTACCGTTGAAAAAGAATCAAATGATTATATACAAAAATGGGAAATTAGAAGGTAATTGTTTATGAATAAGGTATTGTGAAGTAAGTTAAAAAAATACAAAAGAGAAAGTGACAGAGATCCGTGTGAAAAACAAGTTTTCAAACGGCAAGAATGGAGATTCATATGATAGAAAAAAAGGTACCTGCGCGAAAGTTTTTTATTGATAATTTAAGATGGCTCTGTATTTTGCTTCTTGTTCCGTTTCATTGTGCGATGGCATGGAATTCTTGGGGAGAGGGCAACTATATTTCGATCGGCAGTAATGTATGGTTGAGCAGCTTTATCATCATGATATCACCATGGTATATGCCACTCCTCTTTGTACTTGCCGGAGTCAGTGCAAAGTATTCTATAGAAGCCAGGGGTATGAAACAGTTTCGCTATGAGAGAGTGAAGAAGCTGTTACTTCCATTACTTACCGGTATGCTGACAGTAGTTGCCGTTATGACCTACTTCGCGGATCGTTTTAATTACGGATATCAGGGAAGTTTCCTATCTCATTATGGAGTTTTCTTTACAAAGTTTACGGATTTGACAGGCTATGATGGAGGTTGGACACCGGCACATTTGTGGTTTTTGCTATATTTATTCCTTATCTCTTTGATTGCTCTTTTGGTAATCCGATTACAAAAGAGATTTTGTCCTGATTTTCGTTGCCCGAAGCTAAATACTGTTTCCCTCTTTTTATTGATGCTGTTTCCAATTATCATGAAGCCCATTTTGAATTTCACAGGAAAGAGCATTGGTTCTGACTTAGCACTTTTTATCATTGGGTATTATGTAATTTCGGATGATGACATCATGGAAAAAATTGTAGAACTGAGATGGATTACATTGTTTGTAATGCTGGTTACAGATATTGCTGATACCTATCAGTTTCTGTTTATGACAAATGCAAACACAATTCTTAATTCTGTGACGATGGAGGTTACTTCTTGGTTTGGAATCCTAACACTTCTTGGTTGGGGAAAGAAATGTTTTAATCAGAATAACAAAGTATTTCGTTATCTGTCGAGTCATTCCTTTACCTTTTATATTTTTCACTTTATGTGGATTGTGATTTTTCAATCATGGGTGGTCTCTTGGACGGAGAGCCTTGCAATTCGCTATGTAGTACCGATAATTTTGGCGTATGCTATGACTTTTGTCACCGGAGAAGTAATCAGTAGGATTCCGGGAGTACGATTCTTGTATGGGGTTAAGCCAAGGAAGTGATTTCAGCGTGCTATGTTGTTAAAGCAGTTGTTGCGAATATGCAATAACTGCTTTTTTATAAAATAATGTTGACAGTGTCAACATTAGATGCTATACTCACCATGTTGACAGTGTCAACATCAAAATGCTTGATTGAGATTTAGATGTCCAATTCAGACAGAAGAGTCTATTCCCTACAAGCGAAGGAGAACACAAATGGCGGAGAAATCGAGTTATCACCACGATAACCTGCGAGAAGAGTTGATTCAGGCAGGTATTGAGATTATTAATGAGGAAGGTTATGATCAGCTGTCTTTGCGCAGAGCAGCGGTCATGTGTGGTGTCAGTCATGCGGCACCGCGGAATCACTTTCGCGATAAAGAGGAATTTTGCGAGGCGATTAAGAAACATGTAGCAAATGAGTTTGCAGAATATATGCAGCAGGCTGTCACACAGTCGAAGGACGATATGTCACTGATTCATGAACTGGGAAAGTACTATATACGATTTTTTGAGGACCATCCACAGTGCTATCGTTTGATTACAGAGCAGAAAGATATCTCGATTCACATTTCAGAGGATAAGATTGAGGACTCGGAATATATGCCATTTCAGATTTTTCAGGTCAACGCATCACGAGTGTTGAGAAAAATGGGCGTTCCGGAACAGGCAATTTCGAGAAATATTATTTCGCTATGGGCGATTGTCAATGGATTGGTTAGTCTGCGAATGATTAAGGGATTTCACTATGATGGTGATTGGATGGCAATGATAAATCAGCTTTTGTTAGAAGGAGGATGTAGGAAATGAAAGTAATAATCTATGATATGGATCGTTCCACAGAAGAGGCGATTCGTAAGAAATATGTGAAGGATGGAGAAACCGTCACATGGATCAGTGATGATGGGACAATTAAGAATTGTATCGGATGTTTTCAGTGTTTTGTGAAAACGCCCGGACGCTGTGTTTTAAAGGATAATTACAATAAGATGGGCGAGACGCTGGGGCACGCCGATGAGGTAATTATTATCAGTGAATGTATATATGGAACGTATTCCACATTTGTACGCAATACTCTTGACCGTAGCTTGTCGTTAATACATGCAGATTTCACGTACAGAAGAAATCATGAGATGCATCATAAGTTACGTTATCATAATAATGCCAAGTATCGTGTTTATTTTTATGGTGACTGTACCGATGAGGAGAAGGCAACCGCAAGAAAGATTGTGGATGCCAATACTCTTAATTTTGGTGGTAAGACAGAAAGTGTAGAGTTCTACAAGAATGTAGAGGATTTACTGAAAGGAAGGAAAATATGAGAATAGCTTTAGTAAATGGAAGTCCAAAGTTTAAAGACAGTGCTTCCGAGATTCTATTGAATATCGCATGTGAGTATTTAGAGGATGTGGAAACGGAACGATTCATCTGTAATAAAATGCAATTGGAAATGGAGGACATGGAGCGAATTCTGAATTCAGATGCAATTCTGTTTGCCTTTCCTCTGTATATTGATTCAATTCCTTCACATCTGTTACGCTGTCTGGTTCAGATACAGAAGTACATAGAGGTAAAAACACCGGCGAAAAAGCCAATGATCTATACCATTGTAAATAACGGATTCATTGATGGTAAACAGAATCGATTCGCAATCGAGAATATGGCTCATTGGAGTCACAGATGTGGGTTTGCTTTTGGTCAGGGAGTTGGCGTAGGAGGTGGTGGAATGGCACCGAATTTTGCTTCTATTCCCGGCGAACATGGTCCAAAGAAGAATATTGCAGTGGCTTTTCATACCTTATGTGATAATATGAAGTTGGGAAAGAGCGGAGAGACACTTTCCGTAGAACCCAATTTCCCCAAAATAGCATACAAAATTGCGGCAGAGTATGGGTGGAGAATGCTCGCAAAGAAAAACGGATTGAGAGCAAAAGATCTTTCCATGCAGCGCTAAACATAGCAAGAGGATACGATAAGGAGAATAGAATGGATAACACGCAACAAAAGAAAAAGGGTCCCCATAAGGTACTGAAAATAGTCCTGCTTACTTTTGTGATAATTATAGTGGCTGGTCTCCTAGGGACTGTTTTCATCTTTCAAGATGAAATCAAGATTATCAGTACCATTAAGAGGGTAGACAATAGTCCTGCTTATACTATGAGGATTGAGAGTGACTACCATTTTGATGAGTTTTTGGAGTCAGGAGGAGCAAGCACAGATGCAGAGGTGAGCGCATTCCTAACCGGAAAGATTTCTGAGGGCTTCTATAAGGTTGACGTTACAAACGAAGGGATTGGATGCAGTACACTCTCTGCAAAAACACAAAAAGGAACGCATGTCTGGGGCAGAAATTTTGACTGGAAGGATTCGGTACCCATTATCGTTGAGTGCATCCCAGAGGAAGGTTATGCGTCTCTCTCCACCTGTAATTTCAAGAACATCACAGAAGAGGTGGGGGCTTCACCGGAGGGGATAGCCGGGAAAATGCTTGCTATAGCGGCTTTGTATGTACCGATGGATGGAATCAACTCTGCAGGGCTTTGCGTTGCAGATTTGGAAGTGAATGAGGGTGGTATGCCAGAGGTTGATACGGATAAAACAGACCTTACCATTACAACTGCAATCCGTCTGCTGCTCAATCGAGCGGCTAATGTACAGGAGGCAATTGACCTTCTTTCTAAGTATGACATCCATGCTTCTGGACATATCAGCCATCATTTGTCGATTTCCGATGTGTTTGGAAATGCTGTTAGTATTGAGTTTACCAAGGATGGATTCACAGTCGTAGACACGAATGAAGTAACAAACTTTAATTTGAATAACGGAAATACTGCAGCTGGTGGTGAGAGCGCGAAAAGACGATATGAGACCCTGTGTTCTATCTATGAGAGTAACAATGGGGTGCTAACCCGCGAGCAAGTTACCGATGCCATGAAACAGGTTTCACAATCTGGACCTAGTATTACACAATGGACGATGGTTTACCAGGTGGGTTCGCCGGTCGTCGATTATTATTTTCTTAGGGATTATGATAAGAAATTCGAATTTGAAATACCGGAGCAAAAGGAGTAAACTTTCCGTAAAAGGATACGATTACGAGGAGATTCGTGTAAAAAATGAATATTTCACACAGCAAGAATGGAGACCAATATGAGGATTGATTTCAACAAAATGGAAGAGAAACGCATTCCGGAATTTAAGGGTGGTAAAGGAGAGTTTATTGCTAAAATGCATACCGATGATTTGAATAAAATTATCTATGGCAGACTGGAACCTGGTTCTTCTATAGGTATGCATAAGCACGAAACAGGAAGTGAAATTATCTATATCTTAAGTGGTAAAGCAGATTTTCTTTATGATGAAAGTACGGAATCAGCAGGAGCAGGCGAATGCCATTATTGTCCTAAAGGACACAGTCATTCTATGATGAATCATGGTACAGAAGACCTTATCTTTTTCGCGGTGGTTCCCGAACAATAAACAGAATCAAACAAAATCAGTGCACATATGGCACCAATCGACAGAGTCGGCATAGAATATACTATCAAAGAAAAGGAGAGTAATATGTCGACCATTATCATTAATCCGATACCCTACACACCGGGAAGTGTTGCTGTCGGTACACATTATACGCCGGATAGCGAAACAAATTACGTGACGATTCCTAATGTAGACATTGGGGTAAATCTGCAAATTCCGGCAGAGACTTTTGAAGCCACATATTTGTCAGATAATCAAGGAAAGACGATTTCCCACACAAAAGCTTTGATTGCAGATACCAAGATAGAGATGGTTGGGACGGATGGATATCTAAGAATTACGTTCAATAGTCAGGTATTTTTTACAGATGGCAGCAGAGATTTTAATGTCATCGAAGCATCCATTAAAGTTGCAAAACCTACTGATTTCAACTCATTTACGATTGTTGGTCCTTTCTATCCGGTGATTCCGGATACGGGAGGTTCTTCAGCAGCATTTGATAGTACGGATCCAAGCAAGATAACATTCTCTATCAATATTAATACGTTTACGTTGCCGGTTATGGGAGCAGCAAATATTAAGGTACAGGTAGCAACTGGAACCTTCACGTAAGATAGTCTGAAATGACAGCAGTAAAGGGAGGGCATTATGCCCTCCCTTTTAACTATCATAGGAATTGCTTACTTTAGTGAATTAGTATATTCCTCTGAAGTAAGTGAGTTACTGAAACGGATACTTCCCAAAACACCATCAAATATTTCGAACTCAATGAAACACATAAGACTGTCCCCATCTCTCACGGTGAGATAATGTCCATCCTCTTCAACAGTATATCCTTTGAGTGCACTTTTTAAATCAGATTCCGACATGCCAAGAGCGATATTATTGCTTAGCTTCGTTGGAAGATCGCACTTAATCGCACTGGGATAAACGCATTGCACAAAGCAGTAATCACAAATGGTTGCATCATCACTATAGTTGTTAATTGCGAGTTCTAATTCCAAATCGCCTTTTGTAAGAACAGCACGTCCATTACGTCGTCCTGAAAGCTCCATATCGGATTCGCTTTCTTCAATCTTCCAGCCGTTTGCTGTGAATGCTGCAACCGGTGCAGGCAATTGATATAAATCCCCATCTAGTTCGAGCGTAAAATCAAGCAAGTCATCACTTATTTTGTCTGGAGCCTTGTAGGTCTTTGCGATATCGGGAATGGTGACATTATCAACGCTGCTGCTGTCATCATAACCCTTCGGCTGCTTCATGTACTCCATTTCAATAGAGCTTAATACACCAGTGTCGTTATCAAATTGGAGCTTTGCATAGCTGCCAATTTCGTATTCGTATTCCAACATTGTGAAATCACCATGATCGTTGCTCTCTGTTGGCTCTCCATAGGCTTTTATTACATCCTCTTTTGTAGAACTCATGAATGTAATACCATAGGGAAGTACTACTTCGACTCCATCACTTTTCATATCATATTTGTTGATGTCTATCTGACCAATATAGCATTCTTCCAAGGATGCTTTATTCATGCCGAAATTTACAGCGCTAGTAAAGAAACTGTTGTTGCCATTTTTTAGAGCGATAGCAGTTTCGTGTGATTCACCGAGGACGGTAACTTCATCATTGCCTTTGTATTCCCAGCCGTTTGATACAAAAGCCTGGTAAGCACATGGAAGCTCATAATCCACACCGTTGATCTGAATCTGGAAGGCATAGATTCCGTCTCGCTTTGCTTCTTCTGTTTGCTCCTCTGTTTCCTCGATGGTCGATTCTTCCTCCGACGATTCCTCGACAGTCGACTCTTCCTCTGTTGATTCCTCCACCGTTGACTCTTCTACGGTAGACTCCTCGATGGTTGCCTCTACGGTGGCTAAAGGCTGGGTGTCAGCACAGCCAATCAGACCAAGACTCAAGGCAATGGTAAGACATAAAAATTTTTTTCTCATTCGATACTCCTCCCATTTCTATCTGTATAAAAACACTCGTTTATAGTAGCACTAAATGTAAAATATTACAAGGGAATTTCTGGACAATTATATGGCTTGCGACGAAAATAAAACTCACTTATAATAGATATTATGTTAGGTGAAAACAAAGGAAAATTAATTAAAAACTATGTGCCGGATTACGTGTTGTATGACCTTGAGACAACAGGTATATCCTGGAAATATGATGAGGTAATTGAAATCTCTGCTGTAAAGGTAGTAGGTGGTCAGGTTGTCGATGAATTTAGCGAGCTGGTAAATCCAGGGAGAAGGATCCCTCGAGCAGCCAGCGCGGTAAATCATATTACAGATGATATGGTCGCAAAAGCTCCTACCTTTGATTTTGTTTTGTCAAAATTTTTGGATTTCATAGGCAATTCTGTATTGGCTGGTCATAATATTCAGAGTTTTGATATGAAGTTTCTGTATCGCGATTGTGAGAAATACTTTGGTAAGACATTAACCAATGATTATGTGGATACACTGCTTTTATGCAGAAGCCATCTTCCACAGCTTCCTCATCATAGATTGGGTGATATGGCTGAGTATTACGGAATATCATCGGAGGGAGCACATCGAGCCTTGAATGATTGCCGTATGAATCAGAAAGTGTTTGAATGCGTTGCCAGAGAACTCAGATCAAAAACTGAAGTAAGTGACAATCACCGTTCTACGTTTAGTAAGATTCGTTGTGTAGTTGAGAGAATTACCTATCAAAATCCCGAGAATGGATACACGGTTATCAAATGCCGTATCAAGGATTACGCTGACCTTGTACCTGTAGTAGGCAATTTGCTTGATGTGACGGTGGGCTCTGTTTTATTGGTGGAAGGAGCTTGGAAGGTTGATGCAAAATTCGGTCGTCAGTTCATCGCGGAGAACTGGGAAGAGACGCTGCCGGCTACTGTTTATGGTATGGAGAAATACCTTGGCTCCGGCTTGATTAAGGGGGTAGGACCTACCTTTGCGAAGCGAATTGTCCAGAAGTTTGGAGTAGATACTTTTTCCGTTATTGAGGATAACGTCAAGAGCCTCATTGAGGTAGAGGGGATTGGAAAAAAGCGCGTAGAAATGATTGCATTATCCTGGGAAAAGCAGAGAGAGATAAAAAATATCATGCTTTTCTTACAGGCACATCAAGTAAATACATCATTTGCTGCAAAGATATACAAGCAATATGGTAATGATAGTATTAAAATCATGAAGGAGAATCCCTATCGTCTTGCAGATGACATCTGGGGCATTGGATTTGTGACAGCAGACCAGATAGCAACGAAGCTTGGCTTTGAAAAGGAGTCGTACGTACGCTTAAGAAGTGGTCTTATGTATACTCTCTCTGAGCTGTCGAGTGATGGACATGTATATGCAACAAGACAGCAGCTTATCGATAAAGCTTGCGAATTGCTGGATGCTTCCGAAGAGACGGTCATTATGACTATGGATGACATGTTGAAGCGGGAAGAGCTGATTGCAGAGAAGCAGTGGGAAAAAGATGCTGTTTATTTGCCTCCCTTTTACTATGCAGAAATCGGAGTGGCAGGGAAGCTAAAGAAACTTGCATCGACACCGGCGGGAGATTTACTTTATACCCGGTTGATGGAACTTCGGTCACAAACAGGAAATGATCAGCTTTCGGTTGATGTGGAAAAGATTCAGGAAAAGGTCGGTATTGCATATGATGATATTCAGGCTGAGGCCATACGACAGGCGGCAACAGCCAAAGTAATGGTGCTGACTGGCGGACCGGGTACCGGAAAGACGACCACCACGCATGGGATTATTTCCGCTTATAAAGCCTATGGATTAAAGATACTACTTGCAGCACCTACTGGTCGTGCCGCGAAGAGAATGACCGAAGCGACTGGGCTGGAGGCCAAGACCATACATCGATTATTGGAGTGTAAGCCACCAGAGGGTTATCAGAAAGATGAGGAGAATCCGCTGGAAGGTGATGTATTAATTGTAGATGAGTGTTCTATGATTGACATGATTCTAATGAATTCTCTCCTAAAGGCGATTCCTGAAAAGATGCGATTGGTATTGGTAGGTGATATTGATCAGCTGCCCAGTGTGGGACCGGGTAATGTGCTTCGTGATATCATTGATTCCGGCGTATTTTCCGTGATTCGACTGACAAGAATCTTTCGCCAGGCACAAAGCAGTCGGATTATCATGAATGCACATCGGTTAAACGAAGGTATTATGCCGGATGTCTCGAATGGAAAGAATTCTGATTTTTTCTTTATGGAAAATGAGGATGCCGACAAGGTAGTACCTCAGATTGTGGAGCTGGTAAAGAAGAAACTTCCCTCCTATTATCATGTCAGCAGTTCTCAAATACAGGTTTTGACACCGATGCAAAGAGGTGTTGTTGGAGCAACCAATCTCAATCTGGCGTTACAGGAAGCACTGAATCCACCGGAACAGGAGATTTTTATGCGGGGGAGAGGAGCAGTCACCATAGCAAAGGAGTGCCTGCGAAGAAGCGGATTTGCGTATCGCGCAGATGATAAGGTCATGCAGATTAAGAACGATTATGATAAAGAAGTATTTAATGGTGATATTGGAATTGTAGAATCGGTGAATGTAGAAGACCGTTCTCTGAAAGTGAATTTTGATGGACGGACAATCGAGTATGATATTACAGAACTAGATGAACTGGTTCATGCATATGCGACAACGATACATAAATCCCAGGGTTCCGAATACCCGATTGTAGTGATGCCAATTCTGATGAATCATTATGTTATGCTGCAGCGTAATCTTATCTATACCGGTATCACAAGAGCAAAGCAAATTCTTGTGATGGTTGGTACGAGAAAAGCACTTTCCTATGCGGTGCGGAATGTGACAGTGACAAAGAGAAATTCTCTGCTCAAGGAGAGACTGGGAGAATGATTGATAAAGTAAAATAAACAGGGTGAAGCCTCTGAATGCTTCAGAAAGGAAACTATGTCAGAAATAAAAGAAAGCGCACTGGAACTAATTGGAGAAACACCTTTACTGAGATTAAATCGTTATAGTCGCAGTGCAGGTGTACCAGGAGCCAACATCCTGGCTAAGCTTGAATATCTAAACCCAGGAGGCTCCACAAAGGATCGCGTTGCTCTGGCGATGATTGAAGATGCAGAGAGACGTGGAAAACTAAAACCGGGAGATACCATTATTGAGCCGACTAGTGGAAATACTGGTATCGGACTGGCAGCAGTTGCAACAGCCAAAGGCTATCATGCCATTTTAACGCTTCCGGAGACTATGAGTATGGAGAGAAGGACACTTTTGAAAGCCTATGGTGCGGAGCTTGTTCTGACCGATGGAGCCAAGGGAATGAGTGGCGCTATTGAGAAAGCAGAAGAGCTTGAGCGCGAGATGGAGGGAGCAGTTATTCTAGGGCAATTTGATAATCCTGCCAATCCCGCTATTCATAAGGTGACAACAGGTCCTGAAATCTGGAGACAAACCGATGGGAAGATAGATTTCTTTGTTGCGGGAGTGGGAACAGGCGGAACGATTACAGGAATCGGTGAGTATTTAAAGGAGCAGAATAAGGGTATTCGAGTTATTGCTATCGAACCGGCCGGTAGTCCTGTGCTTTCTGGGGGCACTGGTGGAACACATGAGATTCAGGGAATCGGAGCTGGATTTGTTCCTAAGATTTTGAATCGTGACGTGATAGATGAGGTTCTTGCCATCGAAAACGAAGATGCATATTCGGAAGGTAGAGAGTTCGCACGTACCGAAGGAATTTTGGTAGGTATTTCTTCCGGAGCGGCTCTGAAGGGAGCAGCAATTATCGCTGCACGACCGGAAAACAAAGGGAAGAATATCGTTGTATTGCTTCCTGACTCAGGAGATCGTTATCTTTCTACGCCCCTCTTTTCATTCTGATGCGCGGATGCGTATTGTCACTTTAGAGGAAATACTATACAATAGATGAGATGGTTTTGAAGTAGTATAAATGAGAACGAACGAAAGAAACATTGATGAGAACACATGAGGAGGATAACTATTATGCCACACAGTTCAGGAGGAGGAAGTCATAGCGGAGGCGGTCACAGCGGAGGCAGCTTTGGAGGCGGAAGTCATGGAGGAAGTAGCGGAAGAGGTATTTCCAAGAGGTATTTCCCTAATGCAAAAAGATTTCGATATTATGATAGAAACGGTAGGGAGAGATACGTATATGGCAGAGAATTACCGACACCTATGAGCAAAGCGCTGCTTATTTTTGTTATGATTTTTATGCTTCCTTTTATCTTTTCAGGTGGGATGGTTTGGAAAGCAGCAGGTCAGGTTGTCATACCACCCAAACCATTAAAAGCAGTGTATGCATCGCCTGGCGAGCATGTTAAGGATGAGATTGGTGCTATCGGTAGCAATCGGGCATTGGAAACGAGTATGAAAAGCTTTGAGACAAAGACGGGAATATGCCCTTACATCATTACGGTATACGATTCTGAATGGCAGGGTAAGTATAACAGCTTGGAAGATTATGCCTACTCTCTTTACGTAAATAACTTTGCGGATGAACAACACTTTCTATTGGTATATTCCGAACCGGAGGATGCAGACAGTCTTGACTTTGTAGACTGGTCATGGGAAGGAATGCAGGGAGATGAGACGGACCCGATTCTTACAGTAGAAAGTATGGAGAAATTCAATAGCGATATCCAGAAATATCTAACAATAGATTCTCTTTCTACCGGCGATGCATTTGAAAAGGCATTTTCCAATGCAAATGGTTATCTCATGAAGGCGGCAGGCTTAGGAAGCGAACAAGGTCTGTTTCTTCTCTTCTTTGGAATTGCCTGGTATGGTTTTATCGCCTTTTTCATAGCTACCACAATCAGAGGGTATATTGTTTCAAACAGAGAATATCAGGAAGTAAGTATTGGAGCATCGGCGATTCCCAATGTCAGCAATACATACGAAGATCCTTATAACAATGCAAATTATTAGTAAACGGATATAACGACATAAGTAAAAGAGAAATATCAGAATACGAAAACAGGTATCTAAATCAATAGATACCTGTTTTGTTTGAACTGTTTTCTATAGTTACTTTACTATTACATAATTAAATTAGCAACATTTTTTTGATTGATTACAGATAAGCGGCATCCCATTTGTTCCTGTGGGAAGGACTCGCCGGTTACCAGATGATTATACAGCCATATAATAGGATCGTGTCCTTGACCAAATGGATCCTGTGTGATGGTTGCGTAGATAATACCCTTCTTAATAAATTTAAAGATTTCCTGATTATCATCAAAGCCAACAACAACAACCTTGCCTGTACGATGCTTATCCTCAATTGCTTTTGCAACAGAGGCCTGCAGACCTGAAGTAACGTATATTGCACTCAGATCAGGGAATTGCTCAAGACGTTCAATCGCCTTCTTGTAGACAGTATCAGCAACATCTGGAAGTGCATCCTCACTGACAACATGCATATTCTTCTCGGCTGATATCTTCTTCATAAATCCGTCACGACGTTCTTTATTTACCTGGATTGCTAAATCACCAGTGATAATTGAGATGTTACCATGCCGACTTAGGGCTTTTACCATCTGTTTACCTGCGATACTGCCGGCCTCGAAACCATTAGGACTAAAGACAGCCAATCTCTTAACGGAAGGATTGCAATCACAGTTAAAGGAGATTACTTTTATTCCCTTGGAAATAGCATCCTGTAAATCACGAACTGCGGCGTTTAAAAATCCGGGAAAGATGATTCCATCATAATTCTTACGGATTAAATCCTGTATTTT
Organism: uncultured Lachnospiraceae bacterium; assembly: GCA_964481705.1. Lineage (GTDB taxonomy): Bacteria > Bacillota > Clostridia > Lachnospirales > Lachnospiraceae > CAYZUC01. Next base: position 19,020 of record CAYZUC010000015.1, on the reverse strand, counting down.
ATCATGAACCTGATCTTCTAATTTTACATGGTCGTCAGTTCCCAATGGAATATAGTCTATCAGAACCTTTTTACCATTTAATTCATTCTTTGCAAAGAACGCTCCCTTTCGAACCCCAAACCAGAACTCATTATCCAGCATGGTAAGGAAGGCGATCTTGATTTCCTTGCTGGCCGTTTTTTCTGTCGGAACGACTGCTGTATTGAATTGCTTTAATAGATTTTGAATATCTCCCAGCATTCCGTTCAAAGAATTTACATTAACGCTAATCTGTGAAGATTCTGCGGCTGTCTCTTCAGAAGCAGCGGCAATCTCGTGGGTCGTTTCGCTAATCTGGTGAGAGGCATCATACAGACCATCCGACTGTACTTGGAGCTCTTTGGAATTATCAGCAATTCGTCCTGTCATAGAGGAGATTTCCTGAACACTGCTATGTATCGTAAAGGCCTGTTCGTTAATCGTCTTAAAGGACTGGTCGACGATCTCAAAGGTTTCCTTACTCTTGTTAAATGCAGATTCACAATTGTGAATGCTCTCATTTACCTCAGTACTGCTGTTGATAATTTCACCAAGGATGCCGGTAATCTTTTCCATGCCCTCTTTTGTATCAGCAGACATCTTGTTCATCTGGTCTGCTACCACGACAAATCCTTTACCGGCTTGACCGGCGCGTGCGGCTTCAATGGAAGCATTTAGGGCAAGCATCATTAATTGATTATTGATACTTAATATGAAGTCACCGACTTCTTCAATCTGCCGTATTTCGTCATTAAATTTTTCCATAATGACATTGATATTGGAGAGGTCGTTGGTAATCTGATCAACATCCTTTGCATAGGTGCCGATTTCCTGAATACCCTTCTTGCTGGTATTCACAGTATCATCAAGCTTCTGGCGAATGCTCTTCATTAATTCTTCAATTTCTTCAACCTGATTTTTATTGGATTCTATCAGCTGTACATTCTTTTCTACCATGTCAAGCTGTTCAACAGACTTCTGAGCCACCTCAGTTACACCTTGGGCAATCTGCTCGTTACCGGCCTGATTAGCGTTGACACTTCTTGAAAGAACTTCAATAGCATCGGAGAGCGTGATTACATTTACTTTTGTTGACTCAATAAATGTCATGAGATTATTTTTAATGGCATCAAAAGAACCTGCAATAATGTCGGGATTTCCCTTGCTATCTCCAGTTAGGATGTCTTCAACATTTAGCTCACCCTTAGTGATTCGCTCGGCCTTTTTAATAATTCGTAGATATGCTTTATTATTTCGGAAAAAGACAAATCCGAGAAGAATAAGTGCTACGGTTTCCAGAATGATTAGTACAATCAAAAATGTGTTCATAGGATACCCTCCAAATCAAATTATGATAGGTGCTACTTACGCGTCTATTATACCATTTTGTAACCATAAAAAGAAGGTATTTGAAGAAATTGCCAAAGAAAAGCAAGAATTTGGATAGCATAGCAAGATTTAAGAGAAAAGAATCAAAAAAACTTTTATTATAGAAGGAAAGAAAAAAGATTGGAGAATCATTCAAATATGGTATACTGAAAACAGTAATAAAACGCGAAAGGTATAGTAGAGAAAGGTCATAAGGATGATTACAATCAAAGAGATTGCAAAGGAATGTAACGTTTCGGCAACCACCGTCTCAAACATTTTAAATGGAAAACAAAAGACGAGTGAGGAAACAAAAAATCGTGTACTTCGAATGATAGAAGAGACCGGCTATCATCCGAATTATATTGCACAGGGGCTACGTTTAAAAAAGACAATGACCATTGGCATTATTGCTGAGGATATTGCGCAGTTTACCACTCCTGCCATGGTAGAGGGGATTATGGCTTACTGTGAAAAATGCGGTTATCGCACCATTGTCCAAAACCTTCGCTTGTATGGACGTTGGAGTGATTCCTGGTTTGATCAGGAGGATGAGTATCGTTCTGTATTAGAACCAGTACTTCAAGAAATGATTTCTCTAAAAGTAGATGGTGTTATTTATATCGCAGGACATGCAAGAATCATTCAAAGTATACCGGACAGCTTTCCGGTACCGGTAGTTATGACTTATGCATATTCACGTTCGACATGTATTCCATCAGTAGTCATCGATGATATCGAAAGCAGCTACGAAATAACAAAACATTTGTTATCAAAAGGTCACCAAAGAATTGGTGTGATTGGTGGAAGAAAAGATAATATTCATACCCAGAAGAGACTTTTAGGCTATCTTAGAGCTTTAGAAGAGGCTGGGATTCCTTCTGATACAGAGGTAATTCGCTATGGGAATTGGGAGAGAGATTCCGGCTATGTAGAGACTCCATTTCTTTTGGAACAGAAGGTATCGGCCATTTTATGTATGGCAGATCGAATGGCTGGTGGTGTTTACGATTATCTGGAAGAAAAGGGTCTAGTGGTAGGAAAGGATATTTCCGTTGTTGGCTTTGATAATCAGGACATCGCAGAGTACTTCCGACCTTCTTTGACGACGATGGCACTTCCTTTGGCAGAGATAGGAAGACAATCGGCCAGATTATTATTGGAAAAGCTTATGTCAGAGAGTGATTCTAAGGAAACGGGTGAACAAAATGAAAAGCTCATCGAGATCAGCGTTCCCTGTCATTTAGAGGAGCGTCATTCGGTTACAGATTTTTGCGGGTAAAAGACAGAACCTATCTAAAATTTATTGACAGAGATATAATTTGTAATTATACTTGTATTAGGTAAAACGTTAAACCAAATGAAAAAAGGAGATTTCTTCATTATGGGGTTTGGTAGGATGGAGTACTACTCCAATTGTTTACGAAGGAACATTTCGTTTATGGTAGTTTATCCAGATGATGTGATAGCACAAGAAGGCTCGGACAGTGGGCTTCTCGTTCTTCTTCATGGGTTTCAAGGCTCCTGCAGCGACTGGATTCTTAATAGTCATATAGCAGAGATGGCAATTAAATATCACCTGTTTGCGATATTGCCTAACGGAGAGAATAGCTTCTATCTGGATCGTGAAGAGACTGGTAGAAAGTATGCTACCTTGATTGGTGAGGAACTGCCGAAGTATGTCAGAGGGCTGTTTCACATTTCAAAGAGGCGTGAGGATACTTGGATTGGTGGCTTTTCTATGGGAGGCTTTGGGGCGATTCATACTGCACTTCAATTTCCCGACACCTATGAAAAGGCATTTGCGTTGTCTTCGGCTTTGATTATGAATGAGGTTAAGCAGATGGAGCCGGGGTATCAGACGGATTTTGCAAATTATGAGTATTACAGGGGAGTATTTGGTAATATAGAGCAATATGAGCACAGTATCGACAATCCACAGGAGTTAATTCGAAGAAGTATAGAATCAGGGACAAGGATTCCTCCTATCTTTATGGCATGTGGCACCGAGGACTTTATGATAAAGGAGAATCGGGAGTTTGCAGAATTCATGAAATCATATAAGGCACCCGTCACTTATGTGGAGGACCAGGGAGTACATGATTTTAATTTTTGGGATAAGTACCTTGAGCCGTCTATTCAGTGGCTTATCCGTGAGTAGGCTTGATGTGTAAGCTTCAGATAAACAATGATTTTGTAAGGAGTTACAGGTAAAAAGAAAGATTTCGATTTGCAAGAAGGAGGAAGTATGAGTAAGAAGCAAGCCTTTAATCCGTATCTACCATCATGGGAATACATACCGGATGGAGAACCACACGTTTTCGGAGACCGCGTCTATGTTTTTGGCTCCCATGATTTGTACAACAGTCACGTGTTTTGCCTTGGAAATTACGTATGTTGGTCAGCTCCGGTAGATGACCTGTCAGACTGGAGATGTGAGGGAACCATTTATGAAAAGACTATGGACCCGCTGAACAAAGAAGGAAAGATGTGCTTATATGCACCGGATGTGACCATCGGACCGGATGGAAGATATTACATGTATTATTGTCTGGATAAGGTGCCTGTAGTTTCGGTGGCAGTATGTGATACACCGGCTGGAAAGTATCAGTTCTATGGATATGTAGTAGATAAAGAAGGTCAGCGACTGGGTGAACGTGAGGGCGATATTCCGCAGTTTGACCCCGCTGTTATCACAGAAGGAGACAGAACCTATTTATATACCGGTTTTTGTGGAGCTGGTGATAAGTCAAGATGGGGCGCTATGGCCACGGTAATTGGACCGGATATGATTACGATAGAAGAGGGACCTGACTTTATAATTCCGGGTTCTGAGTATTCAAAGGGTACTGTATTCGAAAAACATGCGTATTTTGAAGGTCCATCGATTCGCAAGATTGGAGATACGTATTATCTTGTTTATTCATCAGAGGTGATGCATGAGCTGTGTTATGCGACCAGTAAAGAGCCGACGAGGGGATTTGTATATAGAGGCGTCATTGTCAGCAATTGCGACGTAGGTATCGATACGTACAAGCCAGCAGAACGACCGATGGCATATGGAGCCAATAACCACGGCGGAATGGTTAATATTAATGGTCAATACTATATTTTTTATCATCGTCAGACAAATGGAAGCTGGTATAGTCGACAGGGCTGTGCAGAGAAAATCACAGTTCAGCAGGATGGCTCCATTCATCAGATAGAGCTTACCTCCTGCGGATTGAATGAAGGCCCATTGAAGGGTGAGGGTTATTATCCTGCTTATCTTGCCTGCAATCTTTTTGCAAAGGAGCCGGAGAAGTATGTGGGTGATTTTAATGCACCAAAGATTATGCAGGATGGAATGGACGGAATGGAGGAAATCGGCTATATTACCAATGTGGCCGATGAGGTGACAGCTGGATTTAAGTATTTTGACTGCACGGATGTAAGGGAGATTAGCATCTATACACGTGGATATATCCAGGGAAAAATGCAGGTCAAGGCAAAATGGGACGGAGAGGTATTAGCTGAGATACCGGTTGACTTTACAAATGTATGGGAAAAGTACACAGCTAAAATTTCATTTCCAGAGAAGGTAACGGCGATTTATTTTACCTATATAGGTGGCGGATGTGGAGACTTTAAAGGATTTGACTTAAAAGGAGAGAAAGCATGAAATCTAAATTAAAATGTGATGTGAAAAAAAAGATCAGTAAAATTGATGACAGAATCTATGGCTCTTTCATTGAGCATCTGGGAAGAGCAGTATATGGTGGTATTTATGAGCCAAGTCATGAGACAGCGGATGATATGGGATTTCGTGGGGATGTTATGGATGCCATTAAAAAGATAAAGGTTCCCATCATTCGTTATCCGGGTGGAAACTTTGTATCTGGATATAACTGGGAAGATGGAACGGGAGATAAAGCGAAACGACCGCATAAGATGGACCTTGCCTGGAAAGTAATTGAAACGAATGAGGTTGGAATTGATGAGTTTCAGGAATGGGCTAAAAGAGCCGGCAGTGAAGTAATGATGGCAGTAAACCTTGGAACACGTGGTCCGGAGGAAGCCAGAAATCTTCTCGAGTACTGTAACTGTGAGACAGATACTTATTGGGCAAATAAGAGACGTGAAAACGGATTTGAAGAGCCTTTTGCAATTAAAACATGGTGTCTTGGAAATGAAATGGATGGACCATGGCAGATTTGCTCCAAGACAGCAGAAGAATATGCCAGGGTAGCGCATGAGACAGCAAAACTCATGAAATGGGTAGACCCTTCGATCGAACTGGTAGCATGTGGAAGCTCAGGTCCTGGTATGGATACCTTTGGCATGTGGGAAAAGACCATTTTGCGTGAAGCATATGAAGAAGTAGATTATGTGTCACTTCATAATTATTTTAAGAATCTCGAGGATGATACTCCCTTGTTCTTGAGCAGTTCCATGGAAATGGAAGGCTTTATTAATGAGGTAATTCAGATTTGTGATGAAGTAAAAGCAGAAAAGAAATCTGAGAAGACGATTAACCTGTCCTTTGATGAGTGGAATGTGTGGTTCCACAGTGAAGAGAATGATAAGAAGATGGAACCTTGGCAGATAGCGCCTCCATTGCTGGAGGACATTTATAATCTGGAGGATGCATTGGTAGTGGGTAGCTTACTGATTACGTTGCTTAGACATTCCGATCGTGTTAAGATAGCATGTCTTGCACAGCTGGTAAATGTTATTGCGCCTATTATGACAGAAAACAATGGAAAAGTGTGGCTTCAGACTATTTTCTACCCCTATTATTATACTTCTCATTATGGAAGAGGAACTGCGTTGTGTTCCGATATAACAGGTAAATCCTACGATACGAAGTCAAGGAAGGATATTCCTTATCAGGATGCCATTGCGGTATTATCAGAGGATGAGAAGCAGATTACCGTATTCGCTGTGAATCGTTCACTTGATGAAGCCTGCGATTTGGAAGTAGATTTCGCAGGATTAAACGGATATCAGCTTGTGAAACACATTGCATTAGAAGGAACTGACGTAAAAGCATGTAATTCACCGGAAAATCCTGAAAATGTTGTACCAGTAGAAAAACAGATTGGTTCCGATATCAAATTATCACCATTGTCCTGGAATATGTTACAGTTTACGCTGTAATTGGAGCATACGGAAATATAGTGAAACATAGGGGACGGGGCTTGTGCAAAATGGGACACAAGCCCCGTCCCCCATGTGCATAATGGAATATTTGTTCATCTTTGTTCATATTCTTAGGTATGAATAAAGGCAGGTGGGTGATTATGAAGATTAAATCATTATTACTTAGCTTACTTATGACATGGGGGACGGGAATAGTATCTTCCATAATTGTTTACGCAAACAGAGATGAAGCAAGGCCACTTTATCAGCCGGCTTTAACGCCTCCGGACTGGGTATTTCCAGTTGTCTGGACGATTTTATTTACTCTGATGGGAATTGGCACATATTTTATATACATATCGGATTCCTCACAAAGGATGGATGCTCTAAAGATAAATGGTTTGCAGTTATTTACGAATTTTTGCTGGACCGTATTATTCTTTGGCTTTCATTCTTATTTTATTGCCTTTTTGTGTTTAATCATTCTATGGATTCTGGTATTGGGCACATTGATTCGTTACTACCAAATCAATCGAACAGCAGGTATTCTTTATGTACCATATTTGTTGTGGCTTACGTTTGCAGGATACCTTAATCTGGCGATTGCGTACTACAATTTCTAGGAATGATAAAATGAATGAAGTGTACAAATTGTTTATAAAGTTGCAGGAATTCCTTCAACGATGAATTACGTAACAGTCATTATTCAATATTTGCCATGCAATTTTTGTTAAATTTAGAGCGTTATCTTAATTAGACAGCAAAAATCGACATAATTCTTATAAGCGCCGGATAATAATGTGTGATACAATAGAAGAAGAAAAAAGGGACGGAGGAGGAGAAAATGCGTAATCACGAGGTGACAAAAAAGCAACTGTTATTAGATGGTAAAGGGAAAATTGCAGAACCTGGATGGGCAAGAAGCATGTTATGGGAGTACCGTCGTAGTCAGATTAAGGCACCGAAATTCAAAATCAAGGAATGGGATTATTATCTGGTGCAAAACGATAAGTACGCGGCTGCATTTACTATTTCTGACGATGGTTATGTGGGATTGCAGTCGGTTTCGCTTCTGAATCTTGGTGAAAGCCCATGGGAACATACGGAAACAATTCTGGATTTATTTCCGATGGGAAAGCTGCATATGCCGGAGAGTACGACGATCGGCGATGTGAGTTATCATAAGAAGCGGTTGGATTTGGACTTTATCAAGAAGGAGCATGAGCGTAGAATCCGTTGCGAGTATAGGAACTTCTATCAAGGAAAGACGTTTACCTGTGATATCAAGCTGGAACAGCCGGACATGGACACTATGGTTATTGCGACTCCGTGGGATAAGACTCATGCATTCTATTATAACCAAAAGATTAATTGCATGCGGGCTTCCGGCTATATGGAGTTTGATGGAGTACGGTATGACTTTCGGCCGGAATGTGATTTTGGGATTTTGGACTGGGGACGTGGAGTATGGACGTATGATAATACCTGGAATTGGGGCTCTATGAACTGCGATCTTGAAGGAAAAGTGTTCGGATTCAATATTGGTTATGGATTTGGGAATACGTTGGCAGCAACGGAAAATATATTGTTTTATGAAGGAAAAGCGCACAAGCTTGATGATGTGGAATTCTGTATACCATCAGGCAGCTATATGGATACATGGACTTTTACGTCATCAGACGGAAGATTTGAAATGGAATTTGTACCGGTACTGGACCGCATGGCCAATATGAATTTTGGACTTATTCTTTCCGACCAGCATCAGGTATTTGGACGAATCAGCGGAAAAGCAATACTGGATGACGGGACGGTTCTTGATATTCGCGATAAAATGTGCTTTGCAGAACGGGTACACAATAAATACTGATAGATACGATGGAAAAATTACTCCGCTTCACGCGGGTTAGGAGTTTTCTCGATAGAGGGAATACAAAGCAGCAGTCCTAATATGGAAGCAATTACACCGACAAACAGTGTCGTTTCCACTCCTGCATAATCCAAGAGAAGACCGCCGACAAAACTTGCGAGTACACCACCAAGTGTAATAGCGCCTGCCATAAACGCCTGACCTTTAACGAGATCTTCCTTGCGAATAATTTGATTTACATAGTAAATGGAGGCTGGAATAAAAATTGCATACGCTGCAGCCTGAAGAGATTGAGCGATGTAAATCATAACGATATTAGGGGCAAGGTACGTCAGTATTGCTTTTAATAGGAAGAAGAAAAAGCTTACTTTTAATATGGAAGAACAACGAAACTTCTTAACCAATACCATAAATAATGACATGGCAGGAAGCTCGAGAGCAGCGGCAAGACCTATGGCAGATCCCATGCTCTGCGTGTTTCCACCTACATTCTCGATTATCTGAATAAAGTAGTTGTTAATCATCATGTGACAACTGAAGGTGATAGCGACTGCAAGCAACAGAACGATAAACTTTCTGTATCTTGCTGCAAAAGCGAAGATGCTCAGAGAGGAAGAAGGCTCGTCTGGTGCAGTATCGGCGTGCTTATCCCGATTATCGGTACCCTTATGGGACGGTTGCTCACGTACTGTGAAGGTGTAAGAGAAAACAACCAGAACAAGTAACATAACAACTGTAATTAATATCAAAATATTAGAACCAAAGTAAGTGATCAAAACACCAATAATTGTGGAGAATATCGCAAAAGACAGCGATCCAAAGCCCCTTGCAAAACCGAAATTCAATTGAATTCCATGATTAATCATATGCATTCCTAAAGAATTTGCAAGTGGCTGCAGCGAATACAGCATCATCATTTCAATAATCAGCAAAATGGATAGCGGTAATTTCATATCAGACACAAAAAAGGTAAGGGCACTGAAAACAGCGGTGAGGATACCGACCAATGCTACCAGATTCTTCAGCGAAATCTTAGTCGTAGTATCTGCAAAAGATGCTAGTACGGGTTGCAGGAATACAGCAAGAATGTTGGCAATTGCCATAACGTATCCAATTTGTGAATTTGTAAAATTATGTGCTAATAAAAACACGGAAGCAAATCCAATCGTTGCACAATAAGCCGGATAATAGGAACCTTGCAAGAGTGAGTATTTTATGGTATATTTCAATGCAGATTTATTCTTTTCCATCATTCATCCTATCCGCGCATCCCATCATTTCGCGCTGTATAATACCCAAATCATAAGCGATAAAGCAGAAATAGTCAATCAACTAATAATTGGATTTGATTATCCTTTATGATATGATAATCACGGAATCAAAGAACAGAAAAGAGGTACTTATGAGAATCATTCATTGCGCAGATTTACATTTAGACTCCAAGTTAAGCGCAAATCTGGATAAAGAAAAGCGAAAAGAAAGAAAGGCTGAGCTTCTCATGACGTTTCAGCGTTTGATTCAGTATGCGATAAAAGAAGAAATTCACGATATTCTTTTGGCCGGAGATTTGTTTGACACGAGGAAGCCCTCCGCAACAGCCAGAAATACAGTATTTAATGCAATTCTTGGAAATCCTGAGATTCGTTTCTACTATTTGAGAGGGAATCATGATGCAGACAGTTTCCTGAATGATATGGAAGCTATCCCTCATAATCTTCTGCTTTTCTCTGACACATGGACGACTTATCAGATTGGGGACAAGCAGAGCATTTGTATCTCAGGTGTAGAACTCACACAGGATAATCACGACAAAATATATGACTCATTGGTGCTTGACACTTCGGATATCAACATTGTGCTGCTTCACGGACAGGATGAGGAGTATCAGGTAAAGGACAAGGCCGAGAATGTTCATATTGCGGCTCTTCGTGGCAAGGGAATTGATTATCTGGCTCTTGGTCATGTCCATTCTTATAAAAGAAGCCGTTTGGATGCGAGGGGAATCTATTGCTACTCCGGTTGCTTAGAGGGTAGAGGATTTGATGAATGTGGTCCACGTGGTTTTGTTGTTTTGGATATAGATGAAAGAAATCACACCATTACGGATACCTTCGTTCCTTTTGCCGGACGTACGATGGAGCTGATCGAAGCAGATATTACCGGATGCCGTACTTCTCCGGAAATAGTCGATAGAGTGCGTGCGACACTTCAAAAAGCACAGCTGGATACAAAGAGTTTGGTCAAGCTGGTCTTGAAGGGAAGCATTGATGTGGAATGTGAAAAAGACTTGCATTTACTTGAGAAAAGCTTTAACAGTGATTTTTACTTCCTGAAAATAGCGGATGAGTCCGTATATACAGTAGACCCTCAGGAATTTCTTCATGATCAGTCTCTTAAGGGAGAATTTGTTCGGATTGTACTCTCGTCGGATGAGACAGAGGAGGAGAAAGCTTCGATTATTCACTATGGAATTCAGGCCTTGGCCGGGGAGGAATTTGACTAATATGAGGGTGATAAAGTGCAGTATAGAGGGATTTGGCAAAATATTAAATCAAGAATATATATTCAAAAAGGAACTTCAATCCTTTTGCGAGGAGAACGGATGGGGGAAGAGTACGCTTGCCACATTTATCAAAGTAATGTTCTTTGGATTTGCAGATGAAGGAAAAAGAGACGAGCTTTCCAATGAGAGAAAACGATACAAGCCATGGCAGGGAGGCGTGTATGGAGGCAGCCTAACCTTTGAGACACAGGGCAAGACCTATATTATGAGCAGAACCTTTGGAACAAAATCGAAGGATGACAGTTTTCTTTTGCAGGATGCCGTTACCAATCTTCCATCAAACGATTATACAGATAACATTGGGGAGGAACTTTTTCAAATTGATCATGATTCGTTCTGTCGCACGATTTATGTATCACAAAATGACTGTGAAACCGTTTCTACGGATTCTATTCATGCAAAGATCGGAAATCTTGCGGAAAATACAAACGATATTAATCAGTATGAAATCATACAAAAACGTCTCACGGACTGTTTGAACAGCATGTCTCCGGGACGCAAGACCGGTTCCATCCGTCGCAGGCAGGAGCAAATCTATGAGCTGGAGGAAAGCGTTCGCAGAATTCCGGAGATTGAGGAAGCAATCCGTCTGAATACCGAGAAACGAGACTTGGAAAGAGAACGAAAGTCAGAGCTGGCTGTCATGCGCGAGAAGCTGCAGAAGGAACTGAGCGTGATCAGTCAGGCGAAGGATCTTCAGAGCGAGAAAAGGCAGTATGATAATCTATGTACGCAGACTGCAAAAGGGAAGGAAGAATTGGAGCAAAGCCGTCTCTTGTTTAAAGGAAGTGTTCCATCTCCTGAAGTTCTTCAGAAAATGAGTAAGAATATATCTGAGTTATCTGCTTTGCACACAAGAAGTGCCTCCTTCCAATTTTCAAGAGAGGAAGAAGAGAAACTCTCTGCGTTAGATGATCTTTTTGCTTCCGGTGTTCCGGAGGAAGACGAAATCACTAATCTTGCAGATGCATGGAATCTTCGCAATGAAACAAAGAGTGTCCTGAATACAAAAAGGGCAACATTGGAAACACTGCGGGAAGTAACATTAGCCAGTAAGATAGATACGACAAATACAGTAGACGAATCATCGGAAAAGACCCCAAAACCATTCTTATTACTTGCGGGTATTGTGGTGGCGGCAGCTGGATTGGCCTTGTGTATGGTAAATCCTACGATTGGATCGGCAGCTGCAGGAATTGGCATTATACTAGCCATCGTTGGAATTGTTAGCGGATATTCGCAAAAAAAGAAGCAGGCGGATAAAGAAAAAGAGCGCGAACGAAAGCGTGCCGTGAATGCAGAACGTGAAAATGATAAGAAAGAATCCGGTTTTATTCTTCTCCAAAAAGAAATCGAAGAGGACGAAAAACGAATCATAGCAATTGAGCAGAGTATGAGACAGATGCTTGAAAGATATGATATTTCCTGTGATGATAGAGAAGTTATATCACGATTATACAAGTTGAAGGGCCAGATTTTAGAGTACTCCAATCTATCTGCCAAGAAGCAGGAATATGATGCGAATAATGTGGAAAAGGAAATTGCAGACCTGACCAGGATTCTTTGTGATTTCTTTCATGAGTATCAGCCGGAGTGGAGTTTTACCATGGAAGGTGCATTTGGGATGCTACAGGAATTGACACGACGTCAACAGAGTCTCTACGAATGCAAGAGAGTCTACGATTCGCTTTTGGAGAGCAAGAAGAGATTTGAGACAGAACATGAAATAGGGAAATTAACTAATCTTGAGATGGTTCCGGATGGTGTCTTTGATGAGAAAACAGGAAAGCTTGCTGAAATTACAAGCGAACTGGAGGAGCGTATTTCTCATATTGCAGACTATAATAAGCGATTAGATGAGATGGAACAGGAAAGGGAGGATCTCCTTGAGGAAGGGGAACACTTGAAAGTTCTTCAAGAGGAAATGAAGAAGGAACAGGAAACCTATCATCATCTGTCACTCACAAAAGATTATCTGGAAAAGGCGAAAGAATCCTTTACCGCTAAGTATCGAGAGCCTCTTCAAAAGAGCTTTTCAAAATACTATGAGATGCTGACCAGAATGCAGTCACAAGATTATCAGATTGATGCAAATATTCACCTAACCCATAAAGAACTGGGAATGCCTCGTGATACCCGGCTTTTAAGTGCAGGTCTTCGAGATCTGACCGGGCTTTGCATGCGAATGTCTCTCGTGGAAGCTATGTATGAAAAAGAGAAACCGTTTCTCATCTTTGACGACCCATTCACAAATCTTGACAAGGAAAAGACGGACTATGGCTTGAGAATGATGGAAGAAATCTCCAAAGAATATCAAGTGTTATACTTCACCTGCCATGAAAGCAGAAGGCTATTATAACTTTGGTAACGCGACTATCGTCTCTATCAGTTCGTAGAATTCTAGTAAATCCATAGCAGTCAGAATAAGCACAGTAACGCGATCAGAGCCGTGCCTTTTGACTGCTTTCTTTTTAAATAATCCAATGAATTTACCAATGATATTTCCGATAATCAGGAATATCAACACAATGAGAATCCTTACTGCCCACTCGATGATATGTCTTGCCTGGGGTGAGAGTGATTCGAGTTCCTGATTAACCATGTGGATTACTTCGTTGACATCCGGATCATTTGCTTCTCTGGCAATACGAGCTTCAACTTCGGAGAGAATCCGATCACCCGCGCTTTCTATTGTGGAAAGCTTCTGGTCCACCATTCCAATTGCCTGATTCGTCTCCTTTGCCTTTAGATAACAAAGAGGAAGCTCAATCACAGCACTGATGATTCCAATAATAATCAGAATCGCATAAACACTTTTCAGCTTTCCGTCCCGTAGACGGCGATACAACCCAATGAGCAGGAAAATAGAAACATTGATAAAAACATAAAGGTATGTACTTTCCATCTTAAAAATCCCTTTCGTATCAGATGCCAATTGAAATCCTTATCGTTCTACTACAAAACAATAAAAATGTCAAACACCTTAGGAATTACGGTAGTGCCACCCTCAGCATATCCCCCACACGTTGGTCAAACGAATGATATTTTCGCACTTTCTGATATCCATTCTGAGCAATTTGAGCGCGCGATGCATCATGTTCCAGATAGTAAACTGCTTTATCGATCAGCTCTTCCTCAGAAGAAAAGGTTTCCAAATCCTCCCCCATCTTAAAATAATCCTCTAATTCTGTCTGAAAATTGGTAAGCAGAAAACCGCCGGCACCTAGAATATCCCAGATACGAAGAGACAATCCGGAACGAATCGGCCGAATCGTAATATTTAAGTTTATCTTGCTGTTTCGAAATACGATCGGCATCTCGGTCAGTGTTTGCACACGCCCTTTATTGTGTACTTTGGGCAAATCAGAGCTATCTGAGCCGGTATAGAGGTCTACAGTAAATTGACCAAAAAGGCGTTCCGATAAGAGATTTAGTAGCCTTTTTCGCTCAACGACAGCCGCCTTCATACCGATATACCAGTCGGACAGAATCGCAACATCATCCCTTCTGGCATCTGCCGGAAATTGATAGAAATCCGGTATCTCTGACCGAATTGCCGCAGCTCGCTCGGGGGTCAGCGCTTCGCGGATTAGATTTACTCCGTAGAATCTCAGCTGCGCATCAATAATTGCATTTATATAGCCCTCGTTAAAATCTGAAAGCTTAAGGGCATCAAGCGGTGACTTTTCCTTATAAAGGGAACCTACAAAGGAAATATCGGAAGTGAATTTCTCAATGTCACTTCTTCCTGCAGACAAACAAGCGAGATTGGAATGGTTTGTATCCACAGCCAAGGGCAGATAGAAAATACAGGATGGATTTTCAGCGTGAAACTCCTCATACATCATCTTATCAAACAGAAAAATACGATTGGTATCGTTTTTGATGGTTCCGGAATAGAGCTCCAGCACTGGGCAGTCAACGACCCAGCATAGATAAGGAATCCCAAAATGCTTGCAGACTTCCGAAATCGCGGGATAGTAATTGATACTGAAAACAAAGCGATAGGACTTTCGACTTAAGTAATCGCTTACTTTACGGGCACATTCACCGGGACCAATCTCCTTGCTGGTAATCTCCGAGGTCTCCTCCGTGACGTCAAGCTCGAGCTTTCGAAAGGCCTCTAAAACAGATGGTTCGCAGATACTTCCATAACGATAGAATAAAATATTCAAAATAAAACCTCCTAGTCCGCAATTTTTAAAGGAATGTGTGCAAATCGTTCAATTTCGTGTGACAAATAAGCGAAAATTTATGAAATTATTATATCATAAAATTCCGGAAAAACACTAAAGTCTATGGGAAAATGGTCGATAAAGTATATGACAGATAGAATATCCACTGAAAGGAGGAGTCTAGAATGCGTATAGAAGCATATACACAAGTGCAGCAGTTATATAACACAAATAAAGCTGCCAAGACTACAAAAGCGGGTAATACAAGCCGTAAAGATGCTGTTGAAATCTCCAGTATCGGTAAAGACATTCAAACGGCAAAAAAAGCAGTAAATGATAGCGCAGACATCAGAGAGGATGTTACTGCACCTATCAAAGCAAGCATCAATGCAGGCACATATAGTGTCAGCGGTGAATCCTTCGCGGAGAAGTTGCTTGCAAAGTACAACGACCAGGCCAGTCTGGTATAGGCTGGCTCAACGTTGCAACACAGTGAGAATGAAGCGAGGTAGTATCCGGTGGCAAGTTTAATGGAAGATTTAATTGATGTTCTAAGGAAAGAACATGAAGAATACAAAATACTGCTGGAACTGTCCAGAAATAAAACTCCCGTCATAGTGAAGGGAGCAATAGATGAACTTCAAAAAATCACGGATGAGGAACAAAACGTTGTCGGAAGAATCAGTCATTTAGACAAGAAACGCGAAGAGGTAATGAACGATATCGCCAACGTAATTAACAGGGATGTTAAGACTTTGAAGATTTCAAATCTGATTTTGCTTCTTGGGCGACAGCCAGAGGAGCAAAAGCAGTTGTCCCTTATATATGACGAGTTGCGAGCAACTTTGAGGGACATGGTGATGATCAACAATCAGAACCGAGAGCTGATCAATCAGTCCTTGGAGATGGTAGAATTTGATTTGAACCTGATACAGGCAATGCGCCAGGCTCCCGAGACGGGTGACTACAACAGAGGTGCAGCGAACGCGGGCAACATTATGGGTTCCCTGACGAGTGGCTTTGACGCAAAACAATAATCATAGTCGAGACATGGGGTGCGTTATATGCCATTAATGGGAAGCTTTTACGTTGGTACTTCTGGTTTACAGACCAGTCAAAATGCATTGAATACAACAGGTCACAATCTGGCCAATATTGATACTGCGTATTACAGCAGACAACAGGTTTTGCAGGGCAATAGGGTATATAATCCTGCAGGCTATTCTTATGTATGTGCGCAGCAGGTTGGATTGGGCGTTAGCTATACAGAGGTAAGACAGGTCCGGGATTATTTCCTGGATCAGACATATAGAAAAGAAGCAGGAAGATCTGCGTTTTACTCCAATAACTACACAGCAGTTAATGAGATGGAGACACTTTTTGGAGAGATGGAGGGTGTTGAATTTCAGACTGCGTTAGGAGATTTGTGGACAACCGTCCAGGAGCTTGCAAAGGATCCTTCCAGTGCTACGAATCAGGGACTACTGATAAGCAAGTCTGCGAACTTTTTAGAGAGGGCGCAGGCAGTTTATAGTGGTCTTTGTTCATATCAGGATAATGTGAATGAACAGATTAAGGATCAGGTTGACCAGATTAATGATTACGGAGATAAGATTTACGAGTTAAACGGTATGATTTCACGTGCAGAAGCATCCAATGCAGAAAATGCAAATGATCTGAGAGATGCCAGGAATCAACTATTGGATGAGCTGTCAGCATTGGTTAAGATATCCTACAGTGAGGATGGTTGGGGTAAGGTATCCGTAAATGTAGAAGGCGTGAGCTTTGTTTCAGAATCCTATGTCAATAAGCTTGGATGTGAAGAAGATACAGAGACCGGATTCTATACACCGATTTGGAAGTACGATAAAGATACTGCAGGAAACTATGTAAAGCTGTATGATACAACAGAGGAGATTTCCAGTGATGCCGATACCGATATCGGAGGATTGAAAGCACTGGTTCTCGAAAGAGGAGATCACAGAGGCACATATATGGATATTCCTCATCGTGAAGATTTTCCGACGGAGCAGGATTACAATGACGCAGTGGAAAAGTATAACAATGAGATTTCTTCTTCCTTGATCGTTAATGTAATGGCAGAGTTTGACCAGCTTGTTAAGGGCGTTGTGACGGGAATGAATGAGATTTTAAATCCGAGGACTACAGATGCGGCAGGCAATGTCACTACCAATGGATATGATTTGTTTCTGCGACTTGGCCTGGATGATATAGATCCGGTGAATTCCACAATTTCTTCTACATGGTATACGACGGATAATCTCAAGATCAATCCGGATCTTTTAAAACAATCCAGTCTTTTGGGAGCGACAAGAAATCCGGCCGGAAGCGGATTTGTTACTCCGGATAAAAAGACGGATTATACAAAGTCAGATGCTCTGAAAGCTTTATTTGCAAATGATTTCAGTACCTTGAATCCCAATATTAATACAGCTGCCAATTTCGCTGGTTATTATACCAACCTGATTGGACAGATAGCAAATAGTGGTTCTGTTTATAAGGGAATGACAGACAATCAAGAAGCGACTGTGAAAGAGGTAGAATCAGCAAGGCAACAGGTAGTCGGTGTATCTGACAATGAAGAACTGACCAATATGATTAAATATCAGAATGCATACAATGCCAGCAGCCGCTACATCAATGCGGTAAATGAGATGCTGGGTCATCTGATTGAAAAGCTTGGATAAGGAAGAGAGGTGTAAGACATGCCGTCACAATTTTTTGGATTAAATATCGCATATAGTGGATTAACTGCATATCAGGCCGCCCTGAATACAACCGGTAATAACATAGCAAATGTCAAAACAAAGGGCTATAGCAAGCAGGTTGTAACACAGACAGCGGCAAATGCCTTACGTACCTTCACCAGCTATGGTATGGCAGGAGCAGGTGTCACCACAAAATCTATCGATCAGCTTCGCAATACCTACTACGATATCAAGTACTGGAATAACAAGACCAATGTAGGAGAGTATCAGGTAAAAGCAGACTACATGAAGCAGATTGAGAATTACTTCAATGATGATGGAGAGACCATTCTGGGTTTCAACAATATTTTTAATACCACCTTTCAGAATGCATTAAAGGAGCTTCAAAAGAATCCGTCCGATACTTCTGTACGTACTGAGTTCTTGAGTGCGGCAAAGAGTCTGACGGAGTATTTTAACAATATGTCTGAGCAGCTGACACATTTGCAACAGGATGCTAATGCCGAAATAAAGGACAAAACAGATGAGATTAATACCATCGCAGCGAAAATTGCTACTTTAAATAAACAGATTAATGTCATCGAGTTAAAAGGAATTACAGCAAATGAACTTCGCGACCAGAGAAATCTTCTGATTGATGAGCTATCTGAGATAGTAGATGTTACGGTTGATGAAAGTGATATTTATTCCAAATATGATTTGACAGAAGATGACCTTAGTAATGATGATCTGAAGACTGGGGCAAAGCGTTATACCGTAACCATAGCAGGTGGTAATACCTTGGTCGATATGTATGAGTATCGTACCCTGCGAGTGGAATCCCGTAAGGTAGGGGATGAAGTGAATCAGTCTGATGCAGAAGGTCTCTACGATATTTACTGGAACGATACCAATATGGAGTTTAAGGCGTACGGACGTAGCCTGAGCGGCTCTTTGAAATCTCTTCTTGAGGTTCGTGATGGTAATAATGAGGAGTATTTTAACGGAAAGCTCACCAAAGCGGACTATGTAAAGGAGACGGCGACTGAACCTGCGACGGTGACGATTCGCAACATTCCCGATTATCTGAAGGACATCACGAAGTCAACACTCAATTCGACCGGTAACATTTCCATTAATGGACTTACCTATGCGTACACTGGCTGGGAGACGGTAACCGATGCGGATGGTAATATTGAA
>CAYZUC010000014.1:0-43730 GCA_964481705.1 uncultured Lachnospiraceae bacterium | reverse complement strand
CGTAGTTCTGGAATACCATTGCGATATCTCTGTCCTTAGGCTCTACATCATTAACTACCTTATCACCAATTCTTAATTCACCGGATGAAATCTCTTCCAGACCAGCGATCATACGAAGTGTAGTAGATTTACCACATCCTGAAGGTCCTACGAAGATGATGAACTCACGATCTTCGATCTCAAGATTGAAATCCTTAACTGCTTCAAATCCATTTGGATAAACTTTGCAAATGTTCTTTAAAGATAAACTTGCCATTTTTCAATTCCTCCTAATTTGTGTTTGCACTTATAGAATATGTCTCACATGAGCACAGTATAGCAAAACGATTTTTCTTTTTCCATACCACTATTAAACAAATATTTTAGAATATACTATACAAATTAACTAATGGTAACATCCCCGTCTTTCTTATCTTCCGCATCTAATGAACCATAAAATACAAGCTGATTTTTGCCAAGTTCCTTTGCCTTATATACCGCCTTATCTGCTGAATGATAGAGCTCCTCAAAGCTCTGTCCATCCGCCGGATAGCAGGCAACTCCGATACTGGCAGTAGCGGAGCATTTTACATACTCACCAGCTTTGAAAACCTTAAAGAAATCAGTGACTCTCTTTGCTTCTCTCATCCTTGTCTCATCATCGGAAATGTTCTTAAGATATACCAGGAATTCATCTCCACCAATTCTGCCTACTATATCAGAAAGACGAAATTCACTCTTAATCTTCTGTCCTAATGTCCGAAGTACTTCATCACCAAAGGCATGACCCATGGTATCGTTGATCCTCTTGAAATTGTCGACATCCAGGACAAACAGCATTCCCTCCTTATCATGACCTTCGTTCTCCAGATACTCCTGAATATGCTTCTCTGTCGAAATCTTATTTAACAGACCGGTAAGCAAATCCGTCTCCGCACGATTCTTCAGCTCTTTGCTCTGTTTTGCATAGACAGCACGATTAATCAAATTAATGGAGAGAATCATGGTAAAGAATAATGCCATGGCAATTACAATCTGTCTGCATACATTTCTTGTACTGGTATACTCTTTACGAATATTCATATTAACAAATTCTTCCGAGAAAACATCAATTACATACATTCCGTTTAAACCAACGGACTGGTAAGCAAGTGTTCTCTCCTCGTCAAAAATCTTACAATCTACGACACCGCTCTTACCATTGTTCATATTAAGATTCAGTCTCTTCTGCACATCAACCGACGACTTATCGGAATTCTCTACCATCTCAATGATATTCTCTCCCTTATAGTCCTCCTTGATACCGATGGTACTCATAATCGTGCCATCCTTCTGAACCAGGATGTGCTTTGTTTTGCCGTCCTGCTCCCCGGATCTGGGAAGTGATTGGAAATTCGAAAGATTGTATTCCAATCCAACAATACCGCTTATCTCACTGCCACTTGTGATAGGTGCAGTCACTATCATACGAAATTCTCCATCCATGCCTTGAAAAATCTTGGATAAAGAGCAGGTATTCGTAAGCGTCGTCACAAAATAGGATTCATCTCCAATAAAGTAACGCGTTCCATCTGTATCTGCCGCATCACCGGAGGTTTTGGCTACGAATGCCCTTCTGGCCTCTCCGGTATGCATTGCTCTCGTCAATAAATCAAGAGAGTCCTTTGACAGAACGTCAGGCTGATTAGATAGCATAACTCCCGTTGTCTCAGCAATCTGCGATGCATTCGATATATCCTTATTGAGCGCGTTACGAAGATCTGATGTGACTCTGGACAAACTCGTCTCAATCGTAGCACGGCTCTTCTCTTCCATAGAGGAAGAGTAATTCACCAGTGTAATAATTAAATACACCAAAAGAAGCGCAGTAGGAATCACCCACTGGAAAATGTTCTCTTTGTATTCGTTAACAGGTCGTTTTCCTGTATCCGCCATAGTAAAATCCCCCGGATGCAAATGTATCTTTATTAACAGTTTTCTATTGTAGTTTTGTCTTCTTCCGAAATATAACGGTCAAAAATCTTAACATAAATTGTGGATGTAATATAAGCGATCCCCGATGAGCCTATGATCAAAAGAATCGGAGATACATAAATAATAAAGTACGATAGAACAAAAGGAAAAACGGTACAGAATATCAGCAGTAATGTCTTTGGAAAGTGACGAATACTGATCAAGAAGGAATTCTTGATGGTATTTTTAATGGTATTATCAAACTTTGCTAATAACGGAAAAACATAAGTCATCGTTAACGCAAAAACGACAAGCATCACATAAATCGCTACCAGAATGACTTTGTAAATGGTATTCTCACCAGTTGCTGTCAAAATTCTCAAATCCGCAAAGAAAATAACACCCACCAGCATAGCTAGCAGCCAGATTCCTGTGGCCTGTCGAAAGTTCTGTTTAAAGGCCTTAAAAAAGCTCTTGGTAATATAGGACTCCTCGTTTCTTACCATCTTGAGTGTAACATAGAACAGTGAGGTCGTAGCCGCACCAATAGTAAAAATCGGAATACAACAAACAAGAAACAGAATATTCAGCCAGACGAGATTGGCAATCTTGTCCATAAATCCAAAAAAACCTCCCTCAAGGTTAAAGAAATTTCTCATGATTCGTGTCCTCTTTTTCATAATATTTCCTAGATATCCTGAAGCATCGTCTAAATACAGTATAATACAATACACACAAGATACCATTAAAAGTATAACCCAGTACACATGAAAAATCAACAGAAATCCCCATTTGTGTCATGTTTTCATGCTTTCCAATTGACACGTATATTAATTTATGATATCTTTTTACTAATTGGAATGTGTTCGAGCACATTAACATTTTAACTGTGAGAAACAGTAGGAAAGGGGTACACATATGTTATATATTGGTATCGATTTAGGAACTAGTGCTGTAAAATTACTTCTTATGGATGGAGCCGGTAAGATTCAGAAAATCGTCTCCAAGGAATATCCATTATTTTTCCCACATCCGGGTTGGTCTGAGCAGAAGCCGGAGGACTGGTATACCGGAGTTATGGCAGGTCTGAAGGAGCTCACCTCTGAATGTGACAAGAGTCAGGTAGCAGGTATCAGCTTTGGTGGACAGATGCACGGACTTGTAGTTTTGGATGAAAATGATGCTGTTATCCGTCCTGCAATCCTTTGGAATGACGGCAGAACCTCCAAGGAATGTGATTACTTAAATAACGTGATTGGTAAAGAGACTCTTTCCAAATACACAGCTAATATCTCCTTTACCGGATTTACTGCTCCCAAGATTCTTTGGATGAAGAATAATGAGCCTGAGAATTTTGCTAAGATCAAGAAGATCATGCTTCCAAAGGACTACATTGCATATAAGCTGTCCGGTGTTCACTGTACAGATGTATCCGACGCTTCGGGAATGTTGATTTTTGATGTAAAGAATAAGTGCTGGTCAAAAGAAATGTGCGAGATCTGTGGTATCACAGAGGATCAGCTTGCTGAGATACACGAAAGCTATGATACTGTTGGTACATTACTTCCGGATGTTGCAAAGGAACTTGGTTTCCCTGAGACGGTCAAAATTGTTGCCGGTGCAGGAGACAATGCTGCAGCTGCAGTAGGTACAGGAACCGTTGGTGATGGAATGTGTAACATTTCTCTTGGAACCAGTGGAACGATCTTTATTTCCAGTGAGAAATTCGGTGTAGATAAGAATAATGCCCTTCATGCTTTTGCTCATGCTGACGGACACTTCCATCTAATGGGATGTATGCTCTCTGCAGCTTCCTGCAACAAATGGTGGATGGATGATATTATCGGAACTACTGATTATGCTGGTGAGCAGAAGAATATAACCAAGCTGGGTGAGAACAATGTATATTTCCTTCCCTATCTGATGGGAGAGCGTTCTCCTCACAACGATCCGAATGCAAGAGGTACCTTTATCGGTCTGACCATGGATTCCACAAGAGCAGATATGACACAGGCTGTACTGGAAGGCGTAGCCTTTGGAATTCGTGATTCCTTTGAAGTTGCGAAATCTCTTGGAATCAAGATTGAACGTACCAAGATTTGCGGCGGTGGTGCAAAGAGCCCTCTGTGGAAAAAGATCATGGCAAACGTTCTCAACATTAAAGTGGATGTTATCGAAAGCGAGGAAGGTCCCGCACTCGGCGGAGCAATGCTTGCAGCTGTTGCAAACGGTGAGTATGCAAGTGTGGAAGACGCCGCTAAGAAGCTTGTCAAGGTAGTGGATACTGTTGAGCCTGATCCAGCGCTTGCAGCGAAATACGAAGAAAGATATCAGAAATTTGTTAAGATTTATCCAACCGTTAAGAGTCTTTTTTCCGAAATTGTCTAATTCCCCCTACAGATAGAAACGCAAGAAAAAACCCTTGTTCCTAACAAGGGTTTTTTCTATCTATGTAACTATCGCTTAAGTGTCGTACTAATCTGCGCGTATTGCGTATGTAGCTTATTGTACATATTCATGGTTTCCGCAACCTTCTTCTGGACATTCTCCTGTATCTCATCGTAATCACGAATAACTACATCAACAATGCCTTTATGAAAACGGTTGTGATTGACCTCATCCTCTAGTATGGCAATAATGGACTCCTTTGATTTCTCTTTGCGATAGGAGCGCTTTGCTGTCAAAGCCGTCAAGGTATCCGCAACCTGAAGGATCCTCTCCAGCTGCGTCATTTCATGGTTCTTCAAACCTCTCGGATATCCACTGCCATCTGCTCTTTCATGATGACGTATCGCTATCTGAACAATCTCCGGATCAACACGTCCCGTCAATACTTGTTCCGTCACTTCTACATGTCCACGGATGATTTTTACCTCCTCCGGGGTCAGGGCTCTGGGCGCCTCAATAATCTCGGTCGGAATCGTCAGCATACCAAGATCATGGAGCAGACTCGCGAAGTACAGCTTCTCACGCTTCTCTTTCTCAATATCCATACGTTTTGCAATCTCTTCTGCCGTACAACAGCTGATTACTGTATTCACCGAATTATACTCATTACGAAAACCGGAGATATACATCGCCATCTGAATATATTTATCCTTCTCATCATCACCAAACATCAGATCCTTGAGAATCTCATCCAATTCGTTCAGATACTCCTTGGATGCAATCTTTTCAAAAATATCGTATTTCGCAAGCGCTTGGTCGTATAGATCCAAAGCTTCCTTGGAATACTTAATGCCTTCAAACTTGCGCATCATGCGATGGTCAAACTTTGACCCCAGCGCATTGTGATACAAATCAATACGACCTGCTAGATTGAGAAAATTCGCAATATCCTTGTCCTCATACTCAATATTCTCAAGCTGCTTATAATCGATATGACTGTACATGATAATCTTGGAGCGTTCGTCCATTGGAGTCAAATACTTTAGGAAAAGGGCTCCAAAAATGGAATGCGGCATAGTACACTGCGACTCAAACTTCAGCATATCGCCACCCTGCTCCACTTTATACGCACCTATATCATGAATAATACCTAGAAATGCATACTCCGCCAGCTCATACTTCTCATAGCCCCCTTTGACCTCAAGCATGCACACCAAGGCATATGCCACCCTCGAACCATGGTCTACCAAACGCTTGTCTATAAGATGTAAGATTTCCCTCGTTAGTATGCAGATGTTCTGACTACTGATTAGCTCCATAGCAACTGCTCCTCTCATACTTCTTATCTTATCATAGAAGTACGGCTAAATCAATCGCTCTACGGCAACCGGGCAAAGGAAATCGTAACCTTGAACAAATCTCCGTCAAGGTAAATGGTAAAAGTACCTTTTTGCGCTTCTGTCAGGTTCTTTGCAATGGAAAGTCCCAATCCACTTCCTTCTGTACTGCGGCTTACATCTCCACGAATAAAACGTTCCGTCAGCTCTTCCGCTTTGATGTTCAATGCCTGGGCAGAGATATTTTTAATTGAAAACTCCACGTGGTCATCCACAATAATCAGATCTGCATAAACTCTTGTATTCTCGAGTGCATATTTTGCAACGTTATTGTACAGATTCTCAAGAACGCGGTACAGTCTCCTGCCATCAGCCGCCACTATAATAGGTTCCTCTGGAAGACTGGTAACAAGTGTTAGGTTCCTAGCTTCAAATTTCTCACTTAGCTCTCCTGCTGTCTGATGAATCAGCTCGATAAAGTTGATTCGCTCGATATTTAAACTGATGTTTCCGGAAGAAATCTTGGATGCCTCTACCAGGTCCTCCGTCAGATGTTTCAAGCGCTGTGATTTCTTATCCAGTACATCAATATAGTTTCGAACACTTTCTTCCTGAATATCGGAGCGTTTTAACAAATCCACATAGTTGATGATGGATGTAAGAGGGGTTTTGATATCGTGCGATACGTTGGTAATCAAGTCTGCCTTCAGACGTTCATTTTTGATACTATTCTGAACCGCTGTCTGCAAGCCTTCCCGCATGCTGTTTACAGCCTCTGCCATCTCCAGATTTTCTCCGGTCATCTTGGCGGTATCAATTGTGTGCGTCAAATCGCCATTACTGATCATTTTTACACCCTGCAAGACTTTATTTCTCGCAATCGCACGATTCGCATAGATAATGATTGCAAAGGTATCCATTCCCAGAATTGCAAGCTCAAAAATATCAAGTCCTATATAACGCGCTCCCGCACTGATAAACAGCCAATTAATGATCAAAAGTCCTATCGTGGAAATAAGCACCCGCGTGGTCACACGACGGCTGTTATAAATGGTCTTGCAGGCCCGCCCAATATCCATGATTCTGTCACAGAACCAGGCACACAGACTGTTGCTCCACAGGGTTCCTACTTTAATCCTTCGGACAAGACTCATATAACCAAGGAGGAAAAATGCGTTCAAAAGAGTTGCGATAATACCAGTGTAAATACCACGGAATATTTCTCTGCGGTCAGCCAGCATCTCACGATATACCAATAGCAAAATGATAGCTATGACCAGAAGTGAGCAGGCAGCAATTTCCGTCTTTATTTTATCAACAAAAATCAGTCTTAAATGATCCTGTCCATCCTCCTCTTTTTTATATCCCGCCTGAAGCGTTATGATAATCAGAAGCACTAATGCAAAGGCCCCGCTTAGCATGCCTCCAATAATCAATCCCTTTACTCTCGGCAGGTAGGTATTGAACATTTCGCGGTCCTCGGAAATGGCATCTACTACGGGATAGCTTGTATCGATTCCAATCTCAATGTAATAATCTCCGGAGAAATCAGATGCATAGCTTCCTAACAAATTGTAAAGATACGATTCCGAAACCTTCATATTGCTTTCATATTCCAGATTGGTCGAATCCAAAATAATATATTTTCCATATGCTTTGATTGTATAATTCTCACGATAATCAGGGATACGAACATTTGTGTAGGTAGCCAGATTGGCATCATCTCTGATATAGTAATACAGGTTGCTTTTCTCATGATCAAAGTAGGAGGAAAGCTCCTTGTACTGCTGATAGTTCTTACCGATTTCTGACAGCGTATTTTCCAAATGATTCAGAAGCGTCTCACGATCCATTTCATCCGTACAATAATCAAACAGATGGCGTCCTCTTGCGGGTCGATACTCTTCCGTAAGATTGATGTGCTGCATGCTGCCATCGACACTCTCTATGTACTCACATTCGAGGCCCACCTGACTCCAGCGAATCAGATCCTCCAGATAATAGGCCACACTCGCGGTCTGTCTTCCGGAAATAATGGAGTCCTTATCATACTCTGCAATATCAACGAGCTTTTTTCCGTCGTATTCACCGCGCGTCTCGAAGTTGCTGCGAAGCTTGCTGTAATTTACGCATTCTTCGAGCTTTTCCTGAACAATCTGCGTAAAGCTCCTCGAATCCTCATACTTCATACTTTTCTGAAATACTTGATCCGAAATATTCCTCTGCACGATAAAGGAAGAACACAGAATATAACAAACGCACATTAGAACCGTAAATATCTCTTCCAGTACGATCAGAGTCGCTTTTGTTCCGTTTGAGAATCGTTTATTGCTTCTCAATTTTGTACCCCACGCCCCAAACAACCTTTAGATAACGGGGTTCCTTCGGATTGATTTCTATCTTCTCACGGATGTGTCGAATGTGCACGGCTACCGTGTTATCAGCACCAATTGCATCCTCATTCCAGATGCTCTCATATATCTGGTCAATGGAAAAGACCTTTCCTTGATTTTTTACAAGGAGAAGTAAGATATTGTATTCAATCGGGGTAAGCTTGACCAGTTCACCCTCGACCAAAACTTCCTTCAATGCATCGTTGATTACAAGCTCTCCCGCACGATAGACCTCCTCGTCATCTTGAACCGCTATGGTACCAAGCTTGGTATAACGGCGAAGCTGGGATTTAACGCGCGCCACAAGCTCCAGTGGGTTAAAGGGCTTTGCCAGATAATCATCTGCGCCAACATTCAGACCCAGAATCTTATCCATATCTTCTGTCTTGGCAGACAGGATAATAATCGGAATACTGCTTGTCTCACGGATCTTTAATGTTGCATGGATCCCGTCCAGCTTTGGCATCATGACATCAATAATCAAAAGATGTACTTCCTCTGTCTCTAGAATACTCAATGCCTCTTCTCCATCGTATGCCTTGAGAATATGATATCCCTCCTGTGTCAGATAGATATCAATGGCATCAACAATTTCCTTATCATCATCACATACTAAAATATTTAGATTCATAAACCTCTCCCTTCTTGCGAGAACTTTGCACTTTGGGTCTACCCCTATCTAATCATATATATTTTAACATATCTAAAAGATTTTTATTAATATTATCTTAAAGTCAATAAATCTATGGTCTAACCATTTTGGGGCTTTGTTACTCCCAGAGCATGCAGGTCATCGGAGTAAATCGAATTCCATCCTTTGTGATTTCAAGGTCCGTATCGTGAAAGCCCATCTTATGGTAGAATCCTACTGCATACGGAGAGGAATTGACCGTCGCCTTCTGCGCCCCCAGCTCCATCCGTAGATAATCAAATACTCGGGAAATCAAAGCCGATGCAATTCCCTGCTTGTGATAATCCGTATCTACAAATAGAAGGGAGATATGGGACTTATCTCGAATTCCCAGAATTCCTACTATTTTTTCATTGTCAAACGCGCCAAACGCTATGTACTCACCCTTTCGGAACATTTTCTCCAAAACCGGGTCCGATATAAAGGAATAGAAGTTACGTACCCCCTCCGCACGATACTCCGGTGCCTCAAACTTCAGGAAAACACGCCATGCCAGACGCATCGCATCCTTCCATTCGGAACTCTTAATCTCTCTTATCTCTGTCATACTCATACTCCTCCTATCATTTTGAAACATGGGGGACGGGGCTTTGTGTTTCATTTTTAATATGTGAAACATGGGGACGGGGCTTTGTGTTTCACTTTTTCATGAAAACTAAAAACACAACACTTCGATTTTGTTGCATCTTGAGGAGCCGGTAGGCAGCACGAGACGGGCTCGAGCCTTGTTAAAGCAAGAAGCGATCCACTAGTGAATACGCAGAGTACACTACCTAACCATCGATTATCGAAGGAAGCTTCGCCTACTGTCACCGTGCAAAGGAAGCAAATAAACCGTCATCTATATTTGACTTCCCTACTAAAATGAGACACAAAGCCCCGTCCCCCATGTTTCACTTGCAAAAATGGGACACAAAGCCCCGTCCCCCATGTTTCATTTTGTATGCAAAAGACCGGTCTGATTAACAAACCGGTCTCCGTTTTTTTAGTTATTTCGAAAAAAGGCCTTTGAAGAAATCGGTTACTCCTTTAAAGATTCCGGTAAAGAAATTACCAACTGCTGTCTTGATCATTTCACCCTTGGATTGATTTGCGAGATTCTTGAGGTCATCAAGCGTCAGCTTGTCGCCAAATTTCGCATAGAGATCCGAAGCCTGGTCGAGTAGTGTATTGTAATCCAGTCCTAAGTCCTTGATTTTCACCATCAGGTCAACAATCTGCTTAATCTCATCCTCGTTAAGCGTTGCGCCATAATCCGTTACGGCCTGACGAACTGCTTCGTCAATCTCTTCTCTGGAGTTCAAATCCTTACCTGCAATTTCAGCCTTGATAAAGGCAATCATATTCTCTACATCTTCCTGGCTTCCAAGCTCACCGGCGATCGTTCCGGTAGTTACAAGCTCATTCAAAGCCGTATCAATGGAAGCTTCCGTAACTGTTGTTCCGCTCATGTCTTCATAAGCCTTCAAAGCTCCAATCAGAGCCGCAGTACCGGAAATCGGTGTGGGTCCTACCACCATGATGTCTGCATCCTTTACTCCTGCCGTCAGCAATGCATTACGGTACATACCCTGTGTACAGTAGTTGATGTTCTGTGTCGTTACCTGTACTCCATGTCCTGCTGCCGCCTGCTTTACCAATACAGAGGAAAGTGACTTTGTTCCAATTACGCTTGGACTTACATAAGCATCCAAATACTGATGCTCCTGTGCATTTGTAATATACACAATCTTATAGCTGCTCAAATCCTGACCGGACAAGCCCATCATTGCGAGCACTGTTGCGAGCTGTTCCTGTGAAAGGTCTGCACCCAGTGCCAAATATGGTGGATTCGTATTGTTGATCATATCTGTCGTCGTGGGTGCTTCTGGTGTCACCGGTGTAGCCAATGGCTGAGAAACGGTCCCTGTTGATTCATTACCGGATACAGCCGAATCACCCCAGGTAATCTCGGTTGCTGCGTCCGAAGCATATGCGGTTGTTGGCATCAACAGCATCACAGCCGCAAGACATAAACTAATTATTCTTTTCTTCATAATTCTCCTCCATGTATCTCTCTTTCACCTGATACATTTTTTATTACTCTTTTACCAACTTTGCTGTGCATTTTGAAATACACTTCTTTTACCAACCTTGTTATGCATTTTGAATTACACTTCTTTTACCAGCTTTGCTGTGCATTTGAAATACACTTCTTTTGCAATTTATGATGCATCTTCTATTCTTCTTTTATACTGTTTCTTTTATACTGTTTCTTTTATACTGTTTCTTCTGCCTTTTTCTTAACAATCGCTTCCATCCAATGATAAATATCCTCGTATACCACGAACCTATCATCTTCATTTAAAATCTCATGTCGGTCATTCTCATATAACTTTTTCGTGAGATCTGACATCCCTGCTTCCTGAAAATATCTTATGATGGTATCCAGGAACGCACCATATCCGCTGGTCGGATCCTCAGCTCCGGACAGCAAATATACAGGCAGATCCTTTCGTATCTTATTGTTATTCTCTTTCTTGTTTGCTTCCAGATCCAGCTCTGCAACCGTATAAATACCATTGAGTGTAAAAGGAAAACCGCAAAACTCATCTGCATAATACTTATCAACTACATCATGGTTGGAGCAAATCCAATCCTTTCTTGTAATTGGCTTCCGGATTCTCTTCGTAAACCCTTGAAATACCATACCGTCAAGCAGCATGCTTCTGTGCTTCCAGCCATAGAAAACCGCCTGAAACGAAGCAAAAGCCTTGGCAAAATGTGCTTTCCCATCAGGCTGCCATGCACACCCCGTCAGGATAATCCCATCAATCCCTGTACTATAACGGAACATATAATTCCTTGCAATCAAAGAACCCATACTATGACCCAGTAAAAAAATCGGCTTTCCAATATGATCTGCCTGAACCAGCTTCTTCATACGATGAACATCTCGCACAAGCACGGTCGCAGCGTCTCCCTCGCAAAAATAGCCAAGCTCCTCCTTAGAATTCACTGTCTTGCCGTGACCCAAATGATCACATCCGACAACCAGCACTCCCTCTGTATTTAGGAAACGTGCAAACTCATCATATCGCTCAATGTGCTCAGCCATCCCGTGTACAATCACAAGTATACACTTCACATCCCCCTCAGGAGTCCAGCGCACTGCGTGAATTTTTGTCTTTTTATCTCTGGAATCAAAATAGAACTCATCCTTCTTATCCATAAACGCCTCCCTTTTCGGGCATTAGCAGATTTCTGCTCCTGCCGGCATCGGTCTCTCCGGTGTCATCAAGGAAAGGACACCATTTTCATCTTCTGCACAAAGCAGCATACCTTCGGAAAGTACACCTGCCAGAGTCGCCGGCTTCAAGTTCACCAAAACCATAACCTTCTTACCAACCATCTCCTCAGCAGTATAATGCATTTTGATACCCGATACAATCTGTTTCACCTGATTACCGATTTTTACCTGAGAGCAAAGAAGCTTCTTGGATTTCTTCACTTCTTCGCAGGCAATAATCTCACCAACCTGGAACTGCATTTTCTCAAAATCATCAAATGTTATTTCGGCTTTTGGCTCAATATCGATAACCGGTTCTGCGGAAGAATCTGCTGTCTCTCCCGATTCTGCCTGTGCTTCAGCAATCTGCGCCTGCTTAATCTGTTCTGCTTTTTCCAAAACCTCTTTCAGGTCAAGACGGGCAAATAAAATCTCAGGCTTGTCAGTAACCTTTGTGCCGGACTTGTATAATCCGTATTGATTGAGCTCTTCCATCGTACGCTCGCTGCCACCTAATTGCGCAAGAATCTTACTTGCCGTGGAAGGCATAAATGCAGACAATAGACCGGTACCTACGGAAATACTCTCTACTAAGTTGTAAAGTACCGTAGCAAGGCGGTCGGATTTTGCCTCATCCTTAGCCAATACCCAAGGCTCTGTCTCATCGATATATTTGTTACATCTCTTAAAGAGAGTGAAAATCTCAGTCAGTGCATCGGCTACACGAAGCTGATCCATTTTGGCAATGACCTTATCGCGGGTCGAAGTTACAACCGCCTTCAAATCCTCATCAACCGCTTCTTCAACGCCCTTGTTCTCCACAATACCACCAAAGTATTTGTTACTCATGGAAATCGTACGATTTACGAGGTTGCCCAGTGTGTTGGCAAGATCGGAATTGATACGCTCAACAAGGAGCTCCCAGGTAATATTACCGTCATTATCAAAAGGAATCTCATGCAGAACAAAATAACGTACTGCGTCAACACCAAATACATCCACCAGGTCATCTGCATAAAGAACATTGCCCTTCGACTTGCTCATTTTGCCATCGCCCATCAGCAACCATGGATGTCCAAAAATCTGCTGTGGAAGCGGCTCTCCGAGTGCCATCAGGAAAATAGGCCAATAAATCGTATGGAAACGAATGATGTCCTTACCAATCAAATGAAGGTTTGCCGGCCATAATTTCTTATACTGGTCTGTGCTGTCCCCATCACAGTGATATCCAACACCGGTAATATAGTTTGTCAACGCATCAAGCCATACATAAACAACATGACGGTCATCAAAATCTACGGGAATCCCCCATTTGAAAGAAGATCTTGATACACAAAGATCCTGTAAACCAGGAAGCAGGAAATTGTTCATCATCTCATTTTTTCTGGATACCGGCTGAATAAATTCCGGATGTGAATTGATGTGCTCGATCAGTCTGTCAGCATATTTACTCATTTTAAAGAAATAAGCTTCTTCCTTCGCAGGCTTTACCTCACGACCACAGTCGGGACATTTTCCGTCCACAAGCTGAGACTCTGTCCAGAAAGACTCGCAAGGAGTACAATACATACCCTCGTAGGAGCCCTTGTAGATATCGCCCTGATCGTATAATTTCTTAAAAATCTTCTGTACCTCTTTTTCGTGATCTGCATCCGTCGTACGGATGAACTTGTCATAGGAAGTATCCATCAAATTCCAGATGCGCTTGATCTCATCGGATACATTATCTACGAATTCCTTAGGTGTAATGCCTGCTTCCTCTGCCTTCAGCTCGATTTTCTGACCATGCTCGTCAGAACCGGTCTGAAAAAAAACATCATAGCCTTCCTGTCTTTTAAATCTGGCAATGCTGTCTGCCAGAACAATCTCGTAGGTATTTCCAATATGTGGCTTTCCCGAGGTATAAGTAATTGCTGTTGTAATATAATAGTTTCCTTTGTTCATATCAAATCTCCATTCCGAAAAACTCTTTATCTCCGTATTCATGCCTGTCGACACGAATCAAAATATATGTAGTTAGCCTATCACAGGTATATTTTAAAGTCAACTATTCATATAGTAGCATAAGCCAACTTTTCGAGGCATTATGAAAAATAAGAAACAAGTAATTTCCGGTGTTTTCAAGGACGTAATTCGACCAAGAGCATGGTTGCTTGTAACCGTTTTGATGGTTATGATTGTTTTCGCTGGTTCTATGGCATATAAATATGCCGCACCCAATCTTCGATTCCGTTCTTTTACAAAGGAATTGTTCAAAAGTGAAGTCGCTTCTAACGCATTAACGCTCCATTACACGCTCTCGGACCCACGCAAATACGGGATTCGCGAATATGAGAAAACACTGGGATCCATTTCCGAGAAAAACTGTATCCACGAAGCAGTAAGCATTGAAAATCTGACTACAACGCTACGCGGACTCGAACATCCCCTGTTAAATAAAGAAAATCAACTCACCTACGATATCCTGTCGTACTATCTGGGAAATCGCTACGAAATGCTTGATTACTATCTGTACCCAGAGATTTTCTCTCCCGGACAGGGCATACAATCGCAGCTGCCCATTGTACTGGCTGAATACGAATTCCGAGGCAAACAGGATATTGAGGATTACCTGGAGTTGCTGTCCTCTCTTGATATCTACTTTGCAGAGGCTATAAGGTTCGAGAAGGTACGGGCACAAAACGAGCTCTGTATGTCTGACTTTGCGTGTCGTAACGTTGTGGAGCAATGTGAATCTTTCCTCGCCGATGATTTTCTGGTGACCTCCTTTGACCGGAGACTCAAAGAACTATCCTTCTTGAATGAAACCGAAAAGAAAGACTACTCACAGAAGAATCAATCTGCACTCAAGAATCACGTCGTCCCCGCCTATGAGGAACTGGTCCTTGCCATGAATGAGCTGAAGGACACAGCACCACGAAGCATGGCTCTTTGTACGTATCCAAATGGACGGGAATACTACCAGATGCTCATACGAGATGAGACCGGTTCTGATAAGACGATTCCGGAATTGAAAAAGTGGATGCAGCTACAATTCACGGATCAGTATATGGCATATCACGAATTAATGAGCGGTGAATCCCTAATGCCGGCAAACACTGCAGGAGAACGATTTGGTCAGGAGCCGGAACGAATGCTCGAGGACCTAAAGCAAAAGATTGCCACTGATTTTCCCTCACTCCCAGACACCGAATACGATATCAAATATGTGGAGGAAGAATTGCAGGATTTTATGAGTCCCGCCTTTTACATGACTCCGACTATTGATGGTACTGACACCAATGTCATATACATAAATCCAAAGCTATCCTATTCTCCCCTAAGTCTCTATACGACACTGGCACACGAGGGATATCCCGGGCATCTCTACCAGACCAATTACTATAATCGCCTGCATACCGATCCCTTGCGAAGCCTGCTGAATTTCGGCGGCTATACAGAAGGATGGGCATTGTATGTCGAGATGTATTCGTATCGACTGTTTGATGCAAGCACAGACAAAGCCGTGAATACGGATTCCGGAAAAATCTCAGCGGAACTTAGTATCGAAAGGCTTAATCATCTGATTCAGTTATGTCTCTTTTCCTTACTTGATATTGGTATCCATTATGACGGACTTAGCGAAGCGGATGTCATTCAAAATCTGGCTCGTTTTGGCATTACGGATACGGAGACTGCACGCGGTATCTATGAATACATCTCAGAGGAACCCGGCATCTATCTGAAATACTATGTCGGATATCTCGAAATCCTACAGCTGCGGAACGAAGTCAAACTGCAAAAGTCCAAAGACTTCCAGCTCATGGATTTTCACCGTTCCTTGCTCGAGGTTGGACCCGCGCCATTTCCAATTATACGCGAGCATATCACTGCATCTATAGATAAGGATACGGAGGAAAAGGATTTACACAAAAGATAATCCCGTTTATACTTAAGCTGCATTATGAATTACCAGCTTGAGAGGTTTAAGGGAGAAGCATATGGAAAACCAATTTGAAAGAACAGGTCTATTATTAGGGGAAGATGGATTAGAACGGCTCAGAAACGCACGCGTTGCCGTATTTGGTGTGGGTGGGGTTGGCGGATATACCATAGAAGCCCTCGCCCGATCAGGTGTGGGGACTTTGGATCTGATTGATAAGGATGTTGTGTCACTGACTAATCTGAATCGCCAGATTATCGCCCTTCATTCAACCGTCGGTCGTAAAAAAACAGATGTTATGTCAGAACGTATCCACGATATCTGTCCGGAAACCAAGGTTCATACACATAATTGTTTCTTTTTGCCAGAGAACGCAGATACGTTTCCTTTTGAACAATACGATTATGTGGTGGATGCTGTGGATACGGTAACTGCGAAGATCGAACTGGTGATGCGCTGCGAAGCCGCCGGTACGAAGATCATCAGCTGTATGGGCGCAGGAAACAAGCTTGATCCCACTAAATTCACAGTCACGGATATCTATAAAACTCAAATGTGTCCACTGGCCAAAGTGATGCGACATGAATTGAAGAAACGTGGCATTAAGCATCTGAAAGTAGTGTATTCCACAGAGGCCGCCATAAAAGTTCCTCTAACAGAGGACGGCGAACGCGTTCCCGGAAGTACTGCTTTTGTGCCATCCGTTGCAGGTCTTATCATTGCCTCAGAGGTGGTCCGAGACTTGTGCAGCTAACTCCTTCACTCAAAAGCAGCGTTTTCCGTTACTATGGCAGCAAGCCGCTTTCTCCTTGTTACAGTGGTAGCAAATCTCATTTTCCATGAATTCGCCTTTTAAATAACTATCGATATTTTTAAGCGTTGTCTCTGCAATATTGGACAGCGCTTCTTTTGTCAGGAATGCCTGATGCGAAGTCACCAGATCATTGGGCAGAGAGATGAGCCGCGCAATGACATCGTCCTGAACGATGGTATTACTGTTATCCTCATAAAAGAGGTCTGCTTCCTCCTCATATACATCAAGAGCAGCGGCACCAACCTTTCGGCTCTTGATTCCTTCCACCAGCGCTTCACTATCAATCAATGCGCCACGAGACGTATTGACAATAAAAACGCCTTCCTTCATTTTTGCAATTGCCTCCGCATCGATCATATGGTGTGTTTCCTTCGATAATGGGCAATGTAAGGATATTATATCGGAACGTTCAAAGAGCTCGTCTAAAGTAACATATGTTATCCCACTATCCTTTGCCGGATACAAATCATAAGCAATGATTTCTACCCCAAATCCCCTACAAATATCGATGAATGTTCTTCCAATCTTTCCGGTTCCGATTACACCGACTGTTTTTCCATGTACATCAAAGCCCGTGAGACCATTTAAACTAAAATTATACTCACGTACACGATTGTAGGCACGATGAAGCTTGCGGTTCAGTGTCAAAAGCATAGCCATTGCATGCTCCGCAACTGCATAAGGAGAGTAGGCCGGCACACGTGCAACATGAATTTTTTCGTACGCATACTTAAAATCGATATTATTGTAGCCTGCACACCGCATCGCAACCATACGGATATTCAGCTCATCCAATACTTCCAACGTGCTTTCGCTTAAATCATCATTGACAAATGCACACACCACATCCGAACCCTTAGCAAAAACTGCCGTCTTACGGTTCAATTTCTCCTCATGGTACAGAATCTCCATGTCCGGATATTTCTTTCGCTCTGCTTCAAAAAACTCTTTATCATAAGGTTTCGCATCATAGAAACTAATTAGATTCATAATCTACCCCTTTTCCTGCGCCTTTCGCGCATCCTAAACTTGTGTGAAGCAAATTGTCTTGTCCTCTGCTTGATTCCTCTATCTGGCCACCATAATCATGATTGACCTCGGTCCAATCTCCGTTGTCTCGTGGATCAGATGATCTCGCTTCTCAATTCCTGAAGGAATCGAGGTATCCACCATAACCTCCCACTTATGGCCAGCCGGCAATCCCGGCAGGGCAATCGTGATCGTCTCCCAGAACGTATTGATTGCTACATAGACCACATCGTCACGCCCACGCGTCTTTCCGGCAAACATCACTCCACCGTAATGGGAATCATCTCCGCAGTCAACTTCCCAAGCCTTACTTCCGTGGAAGCTCACCTCCGGAAAACCAAAGCTGCAGGGAGCTGTTTTCTTACGAATGGTATCGTGCTTTTTACGGAATGCAATCATATACTTAAAGAACTCAAACAGCTCACGGTTTTGCTCCAGAAGCTTCCAGTCAAGCCAGGAAATGATATTGTCCTGACAATACGGATTGTTATTGCCAAATTGCGTGTTCCCAAATTCATCACCCGCCAAGAACATGGGAATCCCACGGCTGCTCATCAGAACAGCACATGCATTTCGTACCATGCGCTTGCGCAAATCATTAATTTCCTGATTCTCTGTCTCACCTTCCACACCACAATTCCAGCTCAGATTATCATTCGTACCATCGGTATTATTCCATCCATTTGCCTCATTGTGTTTTTCATTATAGGTATACAAATCATGCAGCGTAAAACCATCGTGACAGGTCAAAAAATTGATCGATGCATAGTTTCCCCTGTTCTCCGGCTGATAAATATCGGTCGAACCGGCAATTCGCTCGAGAGCGGCCCGAATTTTGCCATTGTCACCCTTGAGAAAAGCACGCAAATCATCACGATAACGTCCATTCCACTCCATCCAGCGGTTCCAAGCCGGGAAGGTACCCACCTGGTAGAGTCCACCAGCATCCCAGGCTTCGGCTATCAGCTTCACATTACCGAGAATCGGGTCAAAAGCAAGGCTTTGCAACAGTGGTGGCTTGCTCATCGGCGATCCGTCCTCATTTCTACCAAGAATGCTCGCAAGGTCAAATCGGAAACCATCCACGCGATACGCAGTCACCCAGTAACGCAGACACTCGAGAATCATATCCTGTACAATCGGATGATTGCAATTCATCGTATTACCGCACCCGCTGAAATTATAATAGTATCCATCAGGAGTCAGCATATAGTATATGTTATTATCGATTCCTTTAAACGAAAAAAATGGACCATTTTCATTTCCCTCTGCTGTATGGTTAAACACAACATCCAAAATGACCTCTATCCCATTTTCATTTAGCAGCTTGATCATCCTTTTCAGCTCAATACCTTCACGATTGAATTCCTTACTATAGCTGTAGCTCGTATTGGGCGCAAAAAAACTGACTGTATTATAGCCCCAGTAATCCACGAGGTCCTTGCCCTCATAGACTCTGTGGTCACGCATTTCATCAAATTCAAAGACCGGCATCAGCTCCACGGCCGTAACTCCAAGCTCCTTGAGATACTCCACCTTCTGCATAATCCCCTCGAAGGTACCACGGCACGTGATCCCGGAAGATTCGTCCTGTGTAAATCCACGCACATGCATCTCATAAATAACCAGCTCATCCAACGGAAGTAAAGGCTGAGCAATATCTCCCCAGTCAAAATCATCACGTACTACACGTGCCTTATATTTACGCTCTGAGCCCGGAACCTTTTTTCCCCATACACTCTGACCGGTAACTGCACGTGCATAAGGATCCAGAAGCTCCTTCCTCTTATCAAAAAGAATTCCCTTTTCCGGCTCATTCGGTCCATCTAAGCTATACGCATACTCAAAGTCCTCAATATCCAGTTCAAAAACAATCATGGAAAAAACGTTACCGATACGGTAATGATCAGGAAAACGGAGCTTCGCATATGGCTTGCTTTCTTCCCTGTGAAACAGCAGCAGAACGCAGGTGGTAGCCTGATGAGAGTGAATCGTAAAATTCACACCACCCGGTATCGCCGTAGCACCATTAATCTCATAAAATCCCGGACGCACGTGAAAACCGCTTATTTCATTTAACGGCTTCATGTGATATTTCTCTTCAATCTTTGTTGACCCCATAAAACCCCTCCTCAAATATAATGATTCCGCAAAAGTTCAATTTCATGCGCGTAGCCGTCTAATTCATTCGGTGTCTCCAAATAAAATGGAAGGTCACGCAGCCTTGGATGATTGATGACATCAAAAAGAGTGTCCTCTCCAATACACCCCTCACCAATCTTCTCATGTCGATCCTTATGAGCTCCAAGTGGATTCTTGCTGTCATTCAGATGAATCGCCTTCAATCGATCCAATCCAATGATCGAGTCAAACTCGGCAAGAACCTGATCCAGATCCGAGCCAATATCATATCCTCCATCCCATACATGACAGGTATCCAGGCAAATGCCCATATGATCGGACAATTCCACACCATCCAAAATCTCACGAAGCTCCTCAAAGGTGCGACCGACTTCACTGCCTTTTCCCGCCATTGTCTCAAGCAAGACCGTTGTGTGCTGCTCCGGCAGCAAAATCTCATTTAACATCTCCACAATGTACTTGATGCCGACTTCCGCTCCCTGCTTTACATGACTTCCCGGGTGAAAGTTGTAGCAATTTCCGGGAATATACTCCATCCTTCGGAGATCATCCGCCATAGTCTCCTTCGCAAATCTGCGTAGTCCTTCGTCCAGCGCACAAGCATTCAGCGTGTAGGGAGCATGTGCAAGCACATGAGCTATATCATTGTCGCGAGAATAGGATAAAAAATCCTCAACATCCTTTTCATCGATTGCCTTAGCCGCTCCTCCTCTTGGATTCCTGGTAAAAAACTGAAACGTATTTGCATTTATTTCCTTTGCTGTCTTGGCCATGGCCAGAAAACCACCTGCCGAAGACAAATGACATCCGATTCTTAACATACTCTCTCCCTTACTCTATGCTCTCTATCCTAATTTGAATTTCTATCATCATGTCAGTAACTCACCACATATAAACCAACTAATTTGTACAATTCCTGCAGTCAGACTCTCCGGTACCACCTGTGCACCTGGAACAGCAGCCACATACCATACTCTTACCTGCGCGTTTCGCATGTATCATATGGACAACAGCTGCAGCCACGGCTGCTACGACCACCAACAAGACAAAAATATCTACTGCATTCATCCAATCATACCTCCAATCTGGTAAACCAGAAATGCAACCAACCAAGCGATACCACATTGCATCAGTACTACTCCGAACGTCATCAATCGTGAACCCAGCTCTCTACGAATCGTCGCTACTGCGGCAACACATGGAGTATAGAGCAAAGTAAAAAGCAGAAAGCTGACCGCAGATAAAGGGGTGAACAGATTTCCAAGACTCGCCGCAAGCTCGCTTGTTCCCGTATGAGACAGCACACCAAGTGTACTAACAACTGCTTCTTTTGCCGTAAATCCGGCA
Organism: uncultured Lachnospiraceae bacterium; assembly: GCA_964481705.1. Classification (GTDB taxonomy): domain Bacteria; phylum Bacillota; class Clostridia; order Lachnospirales; family Lachnospiraceae; genus CAYZUC01. The sequence continues at coordinate 22,467 of CAYZUC010000014.1, read as the reverse complement.
ATCAATGAGGTCGTAATCTTCCAGTCTGCAAAACCCAACGGGGCAAAAACCGGTGCGATCAATTTACCAATCAGTGCCAGAAGGCTGTCAGCACTGTCGATAACCACATTCAGTCGTAAATCAAAGGTCTGCAGGAACCAAATAATAATCGTAGCAATAAAAATGACGGTAAAAGCCTTTTGCAAAAAGTCTCTTGCCTTCTCCCACATCAATAGTCCAACACTCTTCAGCGATGGCAGGCGATAGTTGGGAAGCTCCATAACAAAAGGAATTGGATTCCCGCGAAATGCTGATGTCCGTAAAATCAAAGCTGTCAGAATCCCAACCATAATTCCGGAGAAGTAAAGACCAATCATGACCAGTGCCGCATGTTTCGGAAAGAATGCTGCTGCAAATACAGCATAAATTGGGATTTTAGCCGAACAGCTCATAAAAGGAATCAGCATAATCGTCATCTTCCGATCTCGCTCCGATGAGAGCGTGCGACTCGCCATAACAGCAGGAACTGAGCAACCAAATCCGATCAGCATCGGGACAAAGCTACGACCGGAAAGACCGATTTTACGTAATAATTTATCCATAACAAACGCGATACGCGCCATATATCCGGTATCCTCCAGAACAGACAGGAAGAAAAAGAGAACCACAATAATCGGCAGAAAGCTCAGAACTGAGCCAACTCCGGCAAAAATACCATCGACCACCAGACTATGTACCACCGGATTCAGACCATAAATAGAAAGTCCCTGATCCACGACATTCGTCAGTGCCTCAATGCCCATCGAAAGCCAATCGGAAAGAGCCTTTCCAATCAAGCCAAAGGTAAGATAAAAAATGGCCGCCATAATCAGGAAAAATACTGGAATTGCAGTATATTTTCCGGTTAGAATACGGTCTATCGCAACCGAACGCTTATGCTCGATGCTCTCTCTACATTTTACCACAGCTGCGTTGCATACACCATCTATAAAATTATAACGCATATCCGCCAAAGCCGCATTTCGATCCATATCATGGTCGTGCTCCATCTCCACAATACTATGCTCAATCAGCTCCAATTCATTCTGATCCAGACCCAGCGTATCGATAAAAGCCTCATCTCCCTCGATCAGCTTTGTTGCACAAAAACGAGGAGAAATCGCCAGATTCTGTGCATGGTCTTCAATAACGTGTGTTACCGCATGAATACATCTATGAACCGCACCCTTGGGGCAAAAATCGTAAACCTTCGGATAAATCTTTTTCTTGGAAACCTCCATAATATTGCTGATGACTTCCGACACACCTTCATTTTTCACAGCACTGATCGGAACCACCGGAACACCAAGCATCTCCGACATCTTCGCAATATTAATAGTTCCTCCGTTGTGTCGAACCTCATCCATCATATTCAGTGCAATCACCATCGGAATATGCATCTCGAGAAGCTGCAAGGATAAGTAGAGATTTCTCTCGATATTTGTCGCATCAATAATATTAATAATGCCATCCGGCTTCTGATTCAGGATAAAATCCCTTGTCACAATCTCCTCATTGGTATATGGACGGATAGAATAGATGCCCGGAAGGTCGACAACACTGGTGTCCTTCTGACCGATAATATCTCCCATTTTCTGATCCACTGTCACTCCGGGAAAATTGCCAACGTGCTGATTGGACCCTGTTAGGCAATTAAAAAGAGTCGTTTTTCCACAATTCTGATTTCCTACTAATGCAAAAATCATTTGTCAACGCCTCCTTCTTTCATATCTACATTCACTTCAATCTTTCTCGCTTCCTCCATATCCGTATCTACTTCAATCTTTTTGGCTTCATCCACACGAATGGTAAGCTCATATCCTCGGATCTGTATCTCAATGGGATCTCCCATTGGTGCGACCTTACGCACAGTGACAGCACTCTTAGGAATCAATCCCATATCGAGAAGACGGCAACGCAACGCGCCCTCCCCACCAACACTTGTTATCTTAGCCTCTTTACCAATTGGTAATTTATCTAGTGTCATAGTTCTCTCCTTCCAACCTTTCATGGATAAACTCACTTTTGAAAGTTGATTATCTTTTGCTTTTATTTACCCGTAAGTTAGACATATCTAACTTCATGGTTAGTATATTCTATTCAATATTAGTTGTCAATAACCTTTATGCTAATATAACAACTAGTATTATAACACTAACATAAAAATAGGCAGTCGCTAAACGCAACTGCCTACCCGCTAATGGGATATTTGGTTTTGGGCATTATCCCTGCCTCCCAACGGCCTCTATTAGTATATTCAAAAAGGTTTTATTTTATCATATAAATCTTCCCAATCTTGTGGAAGAATACTAAAAAGATAGACATCAATCGGCGTCTTCTTTATTAACTTTATTATATCATTTTTTAGTCTTTTTGTATCTTCTTTTGGTAATAATTTTTTCAATGCATACAGTCTTGAAAACAAATCATTATCCTTTACTAATACTGTTGTTTGCTCTTGTGCATCCACGAGGACTACCGAGGAATTAATTCCAACAACCATAGAATTATGAGCACAATAATTTCTTAGGTTACGAACTGCATCTAGCCATGTATCTACAGATTCTGTATCCTTCTTTGTATATCTGTTCCTTCCAAAGGAATATTCAAGAACTTTTTTTCGTAAATCACCTCGAAGATAACTGTACATCATTGTAATTGTACCAAATTCTACATATGAAAACGTGACCCATACTGGCAACTTACTATGATGTTTACTTCCACCATTTCTATATTCCTTTAATTCCGGATATTTTATCACATTTTTCCTTAAATCCGACTCCTTCTTCTTGATGTCCGGGAAAAAATGTAATTCAAAATGTTTGATATTTCCTTTTCTTCTTTTTGCATCTCTTTCTGATTTTGAAGGTGTGTAATATTTCTCATCAAGATAGAATGCACCATCATTTGAATCAATTGCACATGCGTTTGACATTGCACTTTTAAATTTCACCTCTACACGATTACAGTAGAAATTCAATACTCTTCTTAAATTGACATCAAACTCATAAAGTTGAAACAGCTCATCCTGTTTTAATTTTCTTCCAACAGCTCCAGCTTGTGACAATAAATACTTTCCAAACCGACTTGCTCGAAAATAACCCGCATATGATAAGAATTCTTTCATCCTTTTTCGTTGTCGAAACAGAACATACTTCTTCATCATTAAAACTTGCTGTTCAAGTGTAATTGGTGGTTCCATGCATGCCATGGTTTCTCTCCTTTGTGTAAAAAAAAAGAATGGATTTACCATTCTTAATCCCGCTAATGGGATATTTGGATTAAGGCATCACCCATGCCTCCCTACGGCCTAAAGTCATGTTATCATACGAAAGAGATTTTTTCAACCACTATTTATCAATAAATCTGACAGATATCTAAATTCACCTCAACTCTCATCCGGGGGTAATTTACGTAAGAATTGAACCAGAATCGGCAAAACCACAATACCGGCGAGGACATCTGCGAAGCCCTGCGCGGACTGCACGCCGAACAGACCAAATAGCTTGGTCAGAATGAGTAAAAGAGGGATAAAGAAGAAACCGCTTCGAAACATGGCTGACAAAGTCGCCAATGTACGTTTTCCGGCGCTCTGGAAGGTCATGTTGCTGATGACAGTGATTGGCTGGAAAAAGAGTGCCACGCACTGATAACGTAAGGATATCTCGCCAATTTCAATAACCTGCGGATCATTGCGGAACCAGGAAACAACACCTGGTGCAAAGACAAAGGTTATGACAGCAAGGATGCCTACAAAAATCTCGGATACGATCAAGGTAAAACGACTTGCTTCCTTGACACGCGAGTACTTTTTTGCACCATAATTGTAACCGCAGACCGGCTGAAATCCCTGACCAACTCCAAGTGCTACTGCAAAGATAAAGAAGTTTACGCGATTTGCGATAGAGGCTGCAGCGACAGCGGCATCGGAAAAGCTGCCTGCGCAATGATTTAACAGCATCGTTGAAATACTGTTCATTCCCTGACGAACGAGAGCCGGGAAACCTGTCGATAGGATATCCCATATAACGTTACGACTCCAGCGGACATACTTCCAGCTAATGGAAAGCTGTGTCTTCTTTCGCAGAAAAACAGATAACAGAATAAGAAAACTAATGACCTGAGATAATGCTGTAGACAGACCTGCGCCTGCCACTCCCATGTGAAAGACAAACATCAGAATCGGGTCTCCCACCAAATTAATGACTGCTCCAGAGACCAGACCAACCATGGCCAGAGAAGCCTTTCCTTCAAATCGAAGAACATTATTCATCACAAAGCTGCTCATGGAAATCGGAGCAGACAGCATGATATAGAATACGTACTGCTTCGCATAGGGCATAATTGTCTCTGTACTACCCAAAAGCAGCAACAATGGCTCAATAAACAAAATACCTGAAACTGCAATTACAATTCCAAAAATCCATGCCAGGAAAAAGCTGGTCGACGCATAGATACTGGCGCTTTCCTTATCATTTGCACCAAGTCTTCTCGAAATCAGACTGCCCGCGCCCTGACCAAGCATAAAGCCAAAGGCCTGAAGAATCGACATAAATCCAAAGACAATTCCGATCGCACCACTCGCACTTGTACCGAGTCGACCCACAAAAAATGTGTCACCCATATTGTAAATATTGGTAACCAGCATGCTGAGCGTTGTGGGGATTCCCAACATAATGATCAGCTTGGGGATCGGCGTCTTAATCATTTTATCGTATTGCGTCATTCCTTTTTCGAACTTCCTTCCCTATCTCACATAAGAAGACTATGCAAGTTACTACTAAAATAATGCATATTGCATAACTAAAAGGAGTTGTATTGTCGTATCCAAACACAGCAATCGATTCCCATATGGCACCGGCCAAAACCAGCACTCCTGCGCCATGCATCAGCATCTTTAACCTACTGTTGTGTATGAGAAGCAATCCCATCACAATTCCAATAAAAGCAACGGTAAGCCATGCACAATAGATCGGGTTCGGATATTCCTTCCTAATCAAAATCGTATCAAAATAGGAATAGTATTGATACTCCACCTGATCCGTAATCACGCCAATACTCACTGCTCCTGAATACATCTCCACGCCTACCGCCACAAAGGCGGTAAGCATAGAGAGCATATGTTCCCTAATGTTCATTCATCTACTCCCTGATTAACCAAAAATCCACCTCATCCACTTTGGTAAGATAGCAAATCGAATGGTCTATCCCTCTAGCGTGCTGCCTTTAAAGCTTCTGCTACCACCTGGTGCATGTCATAATACTTGTATTGACCAAGTCTTCCTCCAAAAATAACATTTGTTTCCTTATTCGCCAGTTCCTGATACTTTGCAAATAAAGAGTTGTTCCTGTCGTTGTTGATTGGATAATATGGCTCATCTCCCTTTTTCCAGGTCGCTGGATACTCACGTGTAACCACTGTCTTCTCCTGTGTGCCATATTCAAAATGCTTGTGCTCGATGATACGCGTATAAGGAATCTCATACTCCGTATAGTTCACAACGGCATTTCCCTGATAATTATCGGTATCCAAAGTCTCGGTCTCAAAACGCAGACTTCTGTACTCCAGCTCCCCAAACCGATAATCATAAAATTCATCAATCATACCGGTAAAAACAAGTTTGTCGCCCAGTTCGTCATACGCTCTACGATCTGCAAAATAATCTGTGGACAGACGAACCTCGGAACCCTCCAGCATCTTGGCTATCATCTGCGTGTAACCACCAATCGGGATTCCCTGATATTTATCGTTAAAGTAGTTGTTGTCATAAGTAAAACGGAACGGAAGTCTCTTGATGATAAAGGAAGGAAGCTCTGTCGCACGCTTGCCCCACTGCTTCTCCGTATAACCCTTTACCAGCTTCTCATAGATGTCACGACCGCCAAGCATCAATGCCTGTTCCTCGACATTCGCCGGATTCGCGGGATCTGCAATCGTCTTCTTTGCCTCTTCTACCTGCTCTGCAATCTTAGCCTTAGCCTCCTCGGGCGTCTTCACACCCCATAAAGCATGAAAGGTATTCATGTTAAAGGGCAGATTATACAGCTCATCCTCATAGCGTGCAACCGGTGAATTCGTGTAACGATTGAACTCTACAAAGGAATTCATATAATCCCAGACCTCTTTGTTACTGGTATGGAAAATGTGAGCACCATATTGATGTACCTGAATACCCTCTGTCTCTTTTGTATAGATATTGCCGGCAATGTGGTCTCTCTTATCAATGACCAGACATTTCTTTCCCTGCTTGGTCTTCTCATAGGCAAAAATTGCCCCAAACAATCCAGCTCCTACAATTACATAATCAAACTTACTCATTCTTCTTATTCTCCCTGCTATCCTTATTCTGGTTACAAGGTCCTTCCCATAACGCTGTGACCCCTATAGTTATGCGAACCCAAATTATAGTTTATCTCGTAGACATGGAATTGTCCAGTATAAAGTTGCGAAAAAGCGCGAAAATAGGCGGTTTCTCAACCGCCCTGCAAGAAAAGCTTTTATCATAACTATCTCTGCTCTTCGATTTGCTCCGTATCCGGTGTGAAAAAGAAATAGATTGCCAGATACACCGCAACTCCCAGAGCCAGTCCAAGAATGGAATCCATCCAGTTATCAGACCAATGAGCCCAAATCATTGGCATTCCAAACCAACCCACATCTGCCTTAAAGAAATAACCAAGAAATAAAAGTACTACATGTGCGATTACCAAAACAACAATCGTACGAATTAATGCATTTACCCATTTGCTTCTCATACTATTCTCCTTTTTTATCACTCTTTATGTTCTCACGATGATATCCATTTCCCTGCAAATCCATAGTAGCAGAGGATTTACCACTGTGATCTTCCTTCCTGGGGCGTGTACTTTCCCATACGCCCTTAGGTGTCGTCTTGATTGACTTGTTTTTGTCTGTTATCGGTTTCATACTAATCTCCAATCTGAAACATTTTTACTTTTGAATTTTTCTTTAGTATGTCCGAGATTTTCGAAATTCATACAATGTTTTTTTAATCAAAAAAACCATCTGATCTCACAATCAGATGGTTCCTTTATTATGGAATAGCTTCCCATCCCACCTTAATAAACAAAAGCTTTGCCTTGCCTTCTATCGTGTAATCACCGGTGTCCGCATCCATGAATAAGCAGTCACCCTTCCGAAAGGTCACCAGCTCGGAATCCGAACGGATACCGCCCTCGCCATCAATAATCAAAAAGGACTGAAAGCTGCTCGCATTACAATCCATATGCTTCACACCATTGACAATGATCTCGTCCACAATGAAATCACCATAACGATTCAAATGCATCCCTGAGCTTATCAGCTCGTCAAACGGCTTGAGAATCGAGACGTCCTTCGCCTTATTCACATGAAGCTCTCGTTTCTTGCCATCAAGACCGGTTCTGTCGAAATCATAGATGCGATAAGTCAGATTGGAATTCTGCTGAACCTCTGCAATCACAATCCCCTTTCCAATCGCGTGGATGGTGCCTGCCTCGATCAGATACGTCTCTCCCGGATGAACCTTCTGAAAATACAGAACATCCAAAATCGTATTATCCTTGATTCGTCTCGCAAATTCTTCCTGTGTTACTTCGCGTTTTACACCAAAATAAATGCCGGCATCCTTCTCAGCTTCCACGATGTACCACATCTCCGTCTTCCCATACTGACCCTCATGCTCCAAAGCATACTTATTATCCGGGTGTACCTGTATTGATAAATCCTCTTTTGCATCAATAAACTTTACCAACAAAGGAAAGCTCTCAAAACGTGCGCAGCTCGTCCCGAGAACCTCTCTGCCACGCGTCTTGATATAATCTGCCAGCGTCATACCGGCAAACTCACCCTCACGAATCGTACACATCCCATTTTCGTGGCATGAAAGCTCCCATGTCTCTGCCAGGATATCGCCCTCATACACCTTATGAAATTCTCTCTTTAGCTTGTCCCCACCCCATACAGAAGACTTGCAGGCAGGACTCAATTTTTGAATTGACAATGTAACTCTCCTTAATGTTTCTTAATCTTATCAGCTTCATTCGTAATACCACGATATCCTACACTTGGATTCAACATCCATAGCTTATTTATATTAAATTCATGGTCAATAAGTCTCTTCACAATATTACTATCAGTTATGAAATCATGTTTAAACTCTCTATTTGTTTTACTACCCGTAAGTTCCTTGATTTGTTTAATATTGCAAGAACGAATCAATTCATCTTCTATTCTTAATACTTGCGTAATACAGATAATTGAATTAACCGCAGGACATGCATTCAACTGACATATATTAGACTTTAAAATAGTATCATTTGTTGTATCCGTATCAAATACTAGTACAACTGTCGTATTTTGTTTTAACTGCATAAGTCTGGCATCTGTAAACCTTTGTTGTATTACATTAAACTTATGAACCTTTCCAGGAATTATTAATCCCATATCTGATTTCAATACCTTTAAGAGCTTTTCTTCATCTTCGCCTTCAACATAGTATTGATAAAATCCCCTTTTACTCATACCTTATCCTCATGTATATTATAAGTCTTCCAATTCATAAATCAAATCTGTAGCTGGTGCAGTAGAAAATAAATCGTTCTCTACAGCACACCTTAAAGAATCTGTATTTCTCTTCAATAAACTCGATGCCGTTATACATTCAATCGTCTTTTGTTCATTATTGATGTCTTTTCTTAAAAAGGAAAAGGCATGCATTGGAAGTGGCAAATCAAGTATGTCCAAATTGTGACTCGTAAAAAACAATTGATCCCCAGCCCTTAGTGCTCCAATCATTACAGCAAGTATTGCTTTTTCAATATCGCTATGAATATAAGAAAATTTCTCATCACAATAATAGAAAGAATTTCGATGCTCCAGTATAGACTCTACAACACCTGCTATCTCAATACCAGCCTTTGTTCCACTCGAAAGATAATCTGTATTTACAACATTACCATCTTTAATAATAACTGTATAGTCCAATGCTGTAATAAAATACATGTTTTCCATCTCTGTTGACTTCGTCACATTGAGAATAGACGAATCTAATGATTTTAGAATATTGGTCAATACGCGGATGTATCTATTCCCATCTTCTGGAATTTTAACTTTAAGTCTCTTCTGATAATCTTCAGGATAAGAAAATAGCCATGCTAACCCTTTTATCTTTTCCAACTCCTTAAGATAATTGTCTTCCTTTTCATCTGCCTTCTTCTCAATACGTGACATACAACTTTCGTAACTATCCTTTTTACCAATCGAAACAGATTTTATACAAACATCAATATCAGATACGGAATACTGTTCCTCTTCCGTTGGGCTAATTACACAAGTAACATGATAAAGAGTATATTGATTTGAACCAATATAATCAAGTGAAAATGAAGCTTTTCTCCCCTTATCACAGATTGACGAAATCAAGTCTTCATAGGATTTACCATCCAGAAAATTCAAGATCTTCATAAGCATTTTTCCATACGAAGTTTTTCCAGTGGCATTAGCCCCCATTAAAATATTTACTTTCTTATACCTAAAATTTGGACGTTCCGGTAAATATTCTTCTTTGATATAGGAATCAACTATCTTCTTCGGATATGACATATTCATATGAAAGTCTCTAAATGCATAAAAATTATCTAATCTTACGTCCATTATTATCATATTTTTCATCTCCATGTATATATATTCGTAATTCACGAAGTAATCTCCTCTTATATAATACCTTAAATGAAAAGAAAAATCAATCCTGCTCTTAGAATATATGCTTCCCCAAAGAATATTATTATCTATTTCTGCAAAACAGCAGGCAGGTCAATCAACCTGCCTGCTGCCTAAAAGTCTTAATAACTAAATGTAAGCTTCTTGGTACCTGTATAATTGCCCTGGAAGGTCAGATAAGCCTTGCCGGTTCCTTCTTCATCACCATCGTAATAGTTGACAAAATAATCTGTGCCCTCTTTCAGCTTCTTCTTACCATTCTTAACCACTGCTTTTACATAGAGTACTCTTCCAAACATTGTGACGGACCGTACGGAGTAATCAAGATTGCTCGCTGCCTGTGGCACAATTTCAAAGGTAGTATAACCAACAATACCTTTATTCTTGCCCTTTCCGGTAATCATCACAACAGCTGTTCCGACCTCTTTGTTATCCTGGAAGGAAATCTTGTATTCTCTTCCTATCGGAAGGACAACTCCATTCTCGCTTACCAGCTCTTTAATCTTCGGTTTTATAGCTGTTCCCGAATAATAGTAATCATTCAGTGTATCCTTCAGCTTTATTTCCTTCTGACCTGCTTTCAGAATGCGGAATTTCAGCTTCTTGGAGCCAGTATAGTTGCCACCCTTCTTTGCCTTGACGGTTACCGTTGCTGTTCCAGCCTTTCCTTTTCCCGATACGGTAGGAGTCAGATAATCCTCTCCCTCTTCAAGCGGAACATTTTCTGAATCAAATACGGATACATTCGGAATAATCTTAGATCCGGTATACTCATACTGATACTGATCCAATTGGATACTGATACCTGCGGACTTAAGAGAACGAGGCTTGATGGAGAAGGTCTTCTTTACCGTCTCCTTATAGTCGCCAATACCATGAATAATCATGGTAATCTTACCGACATTGGTATGTTCCTCGACACCCTCTTGATTCTCATAGGTAATATAGTAATCCTTACCCTCTTCCAAGGTATCACCCTTGTATGTTACGGTCGGAAGCTGTGTAATCACGTCACCGGTATATACACGATCTTTTACATTCTTCACCTTTGCTTCTGCAAGAGAAGTATCTCCTTCGCTGCGGCTTGCATAGATGTTAAAGCGAAGCTTCTTCACTCCCTTGAAATTGCCTTGTCCTGTGACTACTATCATAGGATCACTGTCCACACCATGTACACCGCCAACAGCACCAACATTTCGATAGGAATAGCTGAAATCCCTATTTGCCGTCAAAGGCTGTCCATTGTAGAAAATCTGAATCTCATTCACAGAAGGAGAAGCACTTCCAAAGGAACGATCCGAAATCCTGTTGCAGGATAAATACGTAAGGTTACGTGGCTCAATTTCAAACCATACGGACTGACAGATGCCATCCTTATCCTTTACCATGACTGCACCATAGCCCGCATTAAGATTGTTGCGATAGGTGACCTCATAATCACTTTCTGGTACCTTGTTGTCTCCTTCATAAACAGATAAGCTTGGCTCAATGGCTTCACCACTATATAGATAAGAATAACCATCATCTAAATACAGCTCCCACTTACTAGTATCCACAATCGTAAAGGATTCTGTCAATGTACCATCATAGTATCCCTCACCAGTAATCACGACCTTGGCCTCTGTGCCGATGTCCTTGTTATCCATACCCCTCAGAGTATAATCAACATCCTCTACCAGTCGGTATGTACCATCCATAATCTCAACATCCGGAACAATCTCGTCACCAATATACTGCTGAGTCGGTATTGGCTTAACCGTAATACTACTGCTTGAGAGATTACGACATACCTTCACCTGAAGAGTAAGCGTTCCGTTTTCCGTAATAACAGAAATAACAGTATCTCCCTTTTTCACTGCCAGAATATCCCCGTCATCATCAACGGTAGCTACATCCGGAGCAGAGCTGTTATAAGAAACAGCACCCATGTAATCGCCAAGATCCACATAAGCCGATGCGTTGACCGACTGGCCTTCTCTTATCTCAATCTGCTGATCGGTGGACTTAAAGCTGGTTTCTTCTGTATCAAGATTGACCATCAGGTTGCCCAGATAGCTGTCACCCAAGGCTTCAATAACGTTCACATAATCGCTGAAGGTGTTACCATCAGCACTAAGATAAGATTCGCCCTGTTTTATGGAGCCTTCTATACATCTCTCTCCAAAATACTCACCGTTAAGGGTCGATACAACTCTTTCTCCATTCAGTGCTGTTGTTACCCATGCATAAGAATATGGATCTTCCTTGCAGCCATACTCACTCATCAGATACGACTGGCCTTCGCCTGTCTTCTGAGAAATAACCGTTGATACAACATCCCCAGCTGACAGCGTTTCACTGCACTCAATGGGAATAGTAAAGTAGCCAAAGCAGGCTTCCTTTCCCTCTTTATAACCTATAAGCTTACCTGTCTTCGGATTCTTCACATAGCCCTTTTCCATTTCCGGATTCTTATAGATAGAAATGGTATAATCGGTATCTGCACCCGAGGAGAAAAATCCAACTCTTGTAATACGTTCCTCCTTTTGATGATTCGACGGAACACGATATATATTTGCCTGAGTATAGGAATCATTTCTGAGTGAAAGAGTTTTTCCATCTGCAATGTCAAAATGGGAGTAATGGTAAGCTTCTGTACTGTCCCAAGAAGCCTTGAAGAATCTCGCATCATTACTCATCAAGGAGGTATCTTCGTAGGAAATATAAAAATAACCATCCCAATCACTAAATGTTCCCCAGCTGTTTTTCAAAATCCACGCACCATTTTTCTGTGGTCTGTCTATACCATTGAAATTGGATGCCGGATAATCATCATCCCAACCTATCAAGGTAACTGCATGATTGGCGCTTGTCTCACCAATACAGCAATAATTTGCAAGGTCGGTTATTGTCTCATCCGGGTCATCTGGATCCGGCTTTGTTGAAAAGCAGGCATTATCACTATCCACATAAAAGCTGACTGCTGCGCATCCGTTGCTCATCAGCATCTGCTTAACCAGCTGAGCATCCTCCATAGGAACATACTGACACTCATCCAAGATCGCTTCCTGACTCGATTTATCCTCAACCACATTTCTCACGTTTTCCGTCTGGGTCCGTGCCAGATCACGATGACCAGGCCTATCCTGAAGAGGATATCGAATATCGGCATCATCTTCAAGGATGCCCCAATTTCGGCAGGTTCCAAAGATAGGCATGAAGCTGCTTCCACCACCATCAAGATAACCAATGTCAGGTAAATCCTGGAGTCCACCATACTGCATGTCGCCGTACAGCTTTCTTCTTAATCGATTATCTACTATACTCCTGCCATCCAAGGTCAGCAGAAAATCACATAAATCATTGCTTGTCTTTGACACATGTGTTCCAGAATAGGCAACTCCCATCTCAGAAAGGTCTGTAGTGTCCTTTGTATAATGATTCGGATATGCTTTAATCAGACTGGACTCCAAAGAAGCTGTCGCTGCAAATGCCCAACAGGTTCCATACCTTCCCTGATCCTTTACCGGTGTGACCAGATTATGATCCCTCAGGTCATAAGACGACGGAACCTCCTGTGACACAATCTTCTCATCCAGATACTGCTTGGGCGAAGGAGCACGAAATCCCGTATCAATCTCACCAAGTTTATATTCCGATTCTGTCGGAAGCTTATCATCTACCTCGTCGATTACCGCCTGCGGCTGATATGTATTCACTGTAATCTGATCCGCAAGCTGGTGTGCTGCCGCCTTTTCCTCTGCACTAAAGGAATACTCCTCCTGTGCCGGTGTGCTGTTCTCAGCCATCGCCGGAATCGGTACACTCGTAAAAACAAGAGCTGTCGTTAAAAATACTGTTAAAACGCGTTTGTTCTTCATTCACTATCCCTCCATTACCATAAGTAATTTGTAACAAGTACCTTCTCATAATACCACATTTTTCTAAATAATACACGTTATTTCTTTATAAATTCAGCAAGTGCTGGCGCGAAGCTTAAAATGTCTGCCTTATTTGAAGTGTTTTAATTATTTTCGTACTATTCAAATGCATTCTTGTTCCAGCTTTACTCGATGCTCCACCATGTATTCGGCACATTCTTTTTCCTCGGCACCCATCTTTGTGTTCATTAGCTTCTGCAGACGAGTAACATCATGATCCGTCAGCTTTTTACCAAAGCTTTCGTACTGTTGAAGCGTCCGTAAATCCATACAATAGGTTTGAAAAGGAATTCCAGTCTTTTCTCTTAGATGATAATAAATCTGAAATCCGCCTGCATCTATATCTCCAAAGTGATAATAAGCAGCTATTGGAAACGCTTCATATATCTTTTCAAGCAAGGCTCTCCTGACATGATTATGATATCCACCAAGATATATAATCAAACTGTTTTCTTTACGAAAACGGAAAAAGGTAGTCAGATTCTCTATGGTATAGACCTCCTTGATCTCATGGTCTGCCGTCACCTGCAGATCAAACAGATTCTGATTATTTACCGCAAATCCGAAGCCTTCTTCAAACACATTTACATCAACCGATTGACCACTTCTCTCCAGTCGTACATCTCCCTTCAGATAAACATAGCTTGGAGTATGATAAATCTGATACTCCGAAAGAATCTCATCATTTTCCTGATTCTCATAATCGTCATTCTCCTCCCGGAAAATCCTGCATATCTTAGGAATCAACATCTCATATCGCTTGCTGTCATGAAAAATCCGAATGGAGAACTCACGAATAAAGCACTCTTCTGTGTTCTGTTCTGTCCGGTTTAGCGCATGAATCAATGCTTTCGTTTCCTTTGTATCCTCTAGCATCAAATACTCCCGCACCGTCTTTCCCTCCTGAATCCGCTGTATCATACGCACGACAAAGGATTCCGTAAGTGACGCCAGACCCTCCTTCTGCATTTGTTTCAGAATATCAAGCGTTGTTACCTCCCTATTTGCTTTTGGTATGCGCTTCAGGTAGGTATACACTTCTGGAATCATATCCTCACACAAAATCAATCGATGAATAATATGATTCGGCTTGTTATTCTTCCATTCTACTCTGATAAAGCCACGTTCTTGAAGCTGTCTGACTACCGCATGTATCTCCTCATAAGCCGTAGAGCTTTCATCAAAATATTCCGGAATACTCTTCTTCTGAAACACATACGCTATATGGACGCTTATCTGATTCTCGCCTCTCGAAAGCTTACTGCCCTCATAGGAATCCAGCAGCTTATTTAATATTTGCTTTTCCCACAACATCATAATGATACTCCTCTACAAAGCTTACCCTATCATCTGTTAAAACAAGAAGTGTCTCCTCCATTTTTGGACCGATGTATTGAATTTTATCCGGTGGTGCAGCAATAATCATCTGTAATGGCAGCCGGTTCAGAAATTCCAAGACTCCACCGATTCTTTCATCATCCATGTTATTGAATGCCTCATCAAACATCACAAGTCCAATTGCTTCCCCACCAATATTATTGCTGTAAAGCTGAACAAAGGAAGCCGCGACCGTCACATAAAACGGAGTCTGCGTCTCTCCTCCACTCTTCTCTTCACATACCTTGGAATACAGAGAATAATTCCCATCCTCATGCAGAATTTTAATATCATAGTCCATATAAGTACGATAATCCGTAAATTCATCCAATGTTCTGACACCATTATCCTGGTCTAATGCAAGTCTGGTAAATAGCTCATCAATGACTTCCTTATGATTCTCGTGAAAAATGCCACTAAAAATGGACTCTCCCTGAACGATATTAAAATCATCCATAATCATTTCATAATACTTACTGTATTTCCTGCTGGGTAAAAAGAGAAATTCATATCGTTCATTGCTAAAGGTAATATCCCGCAATGCCTTGTTGAGTTCCTTAAATTCTCCCTGTGCCTGCTTCATATTCTCCTGCAGCTTTGACAGGAACTGCTCCCGAAACTCCTCTTCTGCAGACATTCTTGCCTTCGTCACCTTGTCCTCATAACTCAAAAGCTCCGAATTCACCAAACGATCCTGAACTGCGGCGTATTCCGGAAATGCTTCATAGGTCGCACCGGCACCAAAATCAAATGCGGTTTTAAAATCAATCATTGCAGCTACCATTTTAGCAGCCACATTATCCTGAATCGTCTTATTTGCTTTGCGGCGTTTGTCAAAATTAAACCGAAACTGTTCATAGGTTTTGTCCGTGGTCTGTTTCTCATAGTCACGCTTCCAGATCAAGACAGCATCACCTGCCTCTGCCGAAAGCTCTGCAACCATTCCCTGTCGGGCTGTTTTTTCTGCCTCTGCATCTATCACGGCATGCTCTGTATCCGCAATCGTCTTCTCACAGAAACCTATTTCACGATCCCTCTTTGATACCTCTTCCTGCAGTCTTCTACACTCAGCCTGCAGCTCCTCAACACGTATCTTCTTTTCAATAAAGGAACAATGCTGCTCCAGCTTTTCCGTTTCTTCTCTGCATTTTTCGACCGCAATACAAGTTCTTCTAAGCTCTGATAGAATAGGCAGCTTATATTTCACATCCACATCGGACTCTGTATCCAAGTACTCGAGATTCTTCTGAATGGCAGCTTCTTTCTCTGACAGCTCTTTTTTCAACAAAGCAAGTCTGTCCAGCTCCTCCTTCGCCTGCTGCAGCTGAATCCGAACCGCATTCTTACCAATAAACGGAACTTCATAAATAGAAGGCTTAATCGCGCTCGCTACATGATTCTGATAACGCATACAATTCGCAGTAATGGAAACCTCGTGCTTCTTCAACTCCTCGATTCTGTCACAGATATGCACCTTGCCCAGAATCATGTTGATATAACGTCTTGCATATAGATTTTTCGATTCGACCATAGAAGCAAGACTATCTGCTGCAACCGTATCATAGGCATCCAGCATTCCGGTATTAATCAATCCTACTCCGTAAACCTTATGCTCCTTTCTGAGCTTTTCATAGACACCCAGTGCGATATCAAAGTGTTCCGGCTCTACCAATATATAAAAACGTTGTGTATTCAAATATCCCTCTACTGCATTTCGCCATTTTTCATTAGCAATTTCCAACAGCTCACACAAAACCTTTGGTTCTGACACTCTGCCAATACGCAAGAACTCCTGGCCTATCTTCTCGCGCAACAGGCCAACCGCTGGTGGATAGGAAAAACGCTGACGTTCCAACTCCTTCACCTTCTGTTTCAATCCCATTGCTTTCTCAGAAAGCTCCGTTATTTCCCCCTGCAGTTCCAACAGTCTCTTCTGCAGCCTTTTATACATAACCTTTTTATACTGAATAACCCTGTCAACCATTTCCGTAACTGCAGTGACATCTTGTATGTCCTTCAGATTGCGAAGCATATCCTCATACTGAACCATACATGCATCAACATCCGGAATCTGTAGTAAGTGGTTTGATTTCTGCAAAGCCGCCCTTGCACTCACTAACAGCTGCTTTCGCTCCTCTGTCTGCAGACTCTGTCTTTCCTCCAGCTCACCCAACTTTCTTTTTTGTTCTTCCAGTACCTGAAATTCCTTATTCTCACGCATTTCCACCAGAAGATTCGTACATATCTCATTCTTATCATTATATTCCTTCTGCAGATCAAGCTGAGCACTGGTCAACACTCCATGACGATATTTTTCTGATTTGATTTTATCGGACAGTTTTCGAATCTGTTCCTCCATGATATCCAAATCTGACTGTGCAAGATAATACTCATACATTTTGTCAGATTCCATACAATCCGTCACAGATTTATGAAGCTGCTCAATCTCTCCCAGCTTCTCAATCCTGCGTTTCACACCCTCCAGTGTCTTTTCAAGCTCCTGATAGCTTCTGACATTTTCCCGAAGCGTATCGATATTTACCTCCTTTTCATCTAACACATAGGAGTATACAAAATCCTTAATATCATCAATCGGTTTAAACGCCAATGCCTTGGGAATCAGCTGAAAGAATTTGTCCTCCAGTCTGCCAAAACGCTGCTTGAGCATTTTCTTAGCCTCTGCATTCGTTTTTGCAAAGGTCTTAATATTTTTATTGTTAAAGGTACGAAATTCCGTAATGGTCCTGGGAGTTTTTCCGTTCTTAAACATCTCTTCGGTCAACATGCAATTATCCATCAGATACCTGACAACCGTTTCCTGACCCTCCGTCGCAGAATCAATCACTGCACCAACAACAAAATACTGCTTCTTACTCTCCTCATAGAATTCCAAAGCAATATGGGCACTAATCTCCCCTGTACGTTCGTAAGGATGATTCTCTCTTCCTGTCTTACACCGGATATATCCCGTCAGCTTACGCTTTCCATTGTCATGAGCAGCTTTATTAAAATGATTCGCTGAACACGTAATCACAAACTGAATTGCGTCTAACAAGGTAGACTTACCCGCTCCGTTTTCACCGGACAGCAACGTGGAATCGCCAAAATCAATTGTTACATCTGAAAATCGATGCCAGTTAATCAGTTTCAGTCTCGTCAATTTCTTCATCGTTTCGATTCCCCCTTCGATAAGTCTCTATCTTCTCGAATACCATTTTAATATCCTCAACACGCACTGCCATCAGAATCGAATTGTATATCAAAATACGCGATTCCTCACTTTTTAAGTCAGAGTCCAAGAGCTCTACGAGCTGATATCTCCTCAGCATACGAAGCGTATTTCCCATCGTGGTTTTATCAATCATCTTGTCGCGTATCTTTAAGCTTAAAAATTTGTCCTGAATATCTCCGAGATTGACAATCACCTCATCCGACATCGACAGCTCTCTTTTTTTCTCATCAAAAAGAATCCGAAGCAGCAGCAGAATAATCGATTCATACAGCTTTAGATTCTGACGATTCGTATTTAACCCGTTGGTAAGCTGAATCACTCCATACTCTTCATTGATTTCGATTCGGTAACCCAGTGCCCCTAACAGGTCCTCAAATTTATCCTTGTACTTTATCACAAAATAATAATCGGATTTCGTCGTTTCGTTCTGCTTGCATAAAAAGCAAATATTAATCATTTTATTACAAATTCTGCGAAACTCATCCTGATCTCTTTGCAGCATTCCCTCTAGAAGATTCATCGCCTACTTCTCCTTCTTCTGAATCGTATAATCTGGAAAACGGTACTTATCATAAGAATGTAGCTTGTCCTTTTCTCTCTCTACATGATAGCCCATATTCTTTCGTGTTCCATATAATCGGATATAGATTACTTTCATAAAATCCTCTATTGTTTCCAACGGAAGCTCGGATGCACGTATCTGGTTACGCTCTCCCATCTGACGCTTCACGTAGCTCTCAATTCGCTCGGGACTAAGAATCCTCTGCATCTTTTCTGTCATACGTCTCAGCTTGTCCTGACGCAGCAGCAAATCCGGCTCTGTCTCTTCAAGCTCCTGTGGATGGAATTCCTTCTTCCCTTCAATCGGACTGTAAAAAGACTTTTCATCCAAAAAACTACTTCCAAACAAACGTACCAGCTGATCAACATACTCTATCTCATAAATCCCATTCAAATCCAGATTCCGTTCGTTAATCTGTTCATTCAAATAGAACAAAACCTCCTTCAGCTGTCCTCTGACATCCTCACTTCCAGCCAGAAGAAATTTCGCACGATTAATAGCCGCTCTCTGATACTGTGTATTCTTCTGGTTAATCTCTGCCAGAATATCATCCATGTTTCGAAATGCTTCAATAATCTCATGTAAATACTGATAAGTCAGTTCCTCTGCACTCTCTATGGGGATTTCACGTAAAGCAGCAAGTTCCTCTGAGGTCTGTGAAATATAAGACTTACTACGGCTGTGACTTTCCAGGCGCTCCATAATCTCAGGCCGAAACTTTGATACATTATCGGAGGTCAAAAGTCGATGGTACGCCTTGTCCACGATGTTTGTAATATAATCATTAAACAACGCATTCATAATCTCAGCCACCGTCTTATGACGCGTAAGCTCGTCAATATAATGTTTGATGTTGGAATTCAGGTTCTTTAGACCTGTGATCAGTAAATCTGTATTTTCCATGATTTGCTGTAAGACAACTGCCGAATGATCCGTATTGGATTTCACCAGACTGTAGATGACATAGATATAACCCTGATACTCAACTTTCTTCCCATTGGAAATCTCCAGAAGAGTCTTAATAATATTTACTGCATAATCATAAAAATTCACACGCTGAATATAGCTCTTGTCCGTCTCTACCTCCAGCCAGCCATAGCTCTCCAGCAGCCGCAGCATCTCATTTGCCTTCTTCCTGGGATCCGCTCCCGCAAGCTCCTCCTCTGCAAATTCTGCTGCCTGATTCTGCTCAAAATAAAACTGCAGCTCATCTGCCAGAATCTCTCGTTCGATTCCAAAAGAAAGCTGCGAATCCATCACTGTAAAAAGCTTATGTATGCAATCCCAGTAAACCAAACGGTTCGGTGAAGACAATGGAACAAAAAATCTCGGAGGAATCATGTCAAACAAAGGACTGGTCAATTCCTCCGTCGGCTGATATTCTTCTGACCTGTCCGATGACTGCAAGTTAGACTTTGTAGTTTGCGGCATGATGTCCTCCTATTCTCATAATACCTTACTTCATTAGCGATATAAATATAATAAATTAGCTAAAAAGTTCAGTAAAACATGGTTTTCTTGTGCCAATATAAGCCTCGACCAGTTTTCTACGGAACTCCTCCTCACCTTGAAATTCATACATCCACACAGAAAAGAACCCTGTAGCTAATGCAAGGCGAATACATGCCATCATCATATCCTTTCGATCCTCAGTTGTCTGCATCTTACTTAAGACTCTTCTACTTTCCTTTGCATTATTTCTAGCCTCATTTCTCTGAAAAAAGCGCCTGTCTTTACTTCCAGCCCTTGGTTCGTTGTCTAGTTTAAGTAACTGATAAAGTCCAATTGCCTTTTCATAACTTCCATCATTTTTATTCTTTAGATAATACGAATTAACTTCCGGTATTAATTCCTGATAAGAGAATGCGTGAAACGTATCATCTCGATCAGGCCATAAATATTTATCTCCTTCTCCAGCTTTCACAAACGTTCCTTTTCTCGTGTTACAATACTTACAGGACAATAATAAATTAGTCCATTCCAACTCCGCCCCACCAGATGATTTCGCTTCAATGTGTTCAACCTCAGGAACATGCTTTATGGGCATCTCACAGTAGGAACAGTAAAGTCCAATTCTCTTTTCTAAATGTGGCAAAGCATCCTGATATTCCTTTAACTGTACTTCAGGGGACTCCCCTTTATCCACAGGTCTCATTTTACTCCTCTACTCCAACTTTTCTCTCCAAATATTTCTGTTTTATTAATGCACAATAACCTGGATTGTCACTATACTCAGCTGATAAATAGTCCATTGTCTGTTTGAGTTTTTCAATCTGTTCCTTTGACTTGCTTTCCTTTAATGCTCTAAAATATGCATCGGCAGCTCTGTACATTTTTTCCTTTTTCTCACTATAATGTGGCATTGAAACGTTCATAACATCCTCTGCGATATCCTCAATACTCTGACCTGAATACTCTTCATCTAAGATCGAATCCAATGCAATTAACTCTCCCTCATCCAATGACTGAATAATAAAAGGGGAATGAGTCGCACATATAAACTGTACTTTAGGAAATAGAACCTTCAGAATTCTAACAATTCTCTTTTGCCAAGTTGGATGAAGACTTAGGTCCAATTCGTCAATCACAACAATTCCCGGCGTTTGTTTCAACACTTCTGCACCTAGATATGGGTTAAGAATACACATTTTCGTTGCAATATCGGTAACTATTTTTATGACATTTCTATAGCCATCGCTCAATGACGCAAACCGTATCACTGTACCGTCCTGATTCTTAACAGCAATTTCTCCAAACCTAGAGGAATAAACAACCGACTGACCGCTCTCCAATTCCTCTTCCAAACTATATCTAACAGCATCCATTATTACCTGATAAGCCGGATACGATTTACCATCATTTTCTTCAACAGCCATATTGGTTAATATCTTTATATAACCAAATGCTCCCTGACTACTCCTTCTCTTGTCAAGACACCTCTGATAAGCCTCCATTCGACTAGGTATCTGCTCATATTCTCCACTTTTATTCTCATTCCAAAGCCGAGCCGAACTAAGATAAAGAACTAAAGGTAACACAAGAGACTGATCAGAACCATCCGCCTTCTCGATTGCGCTCTCCCATTTAATCACACGATCTTGCATTGGATTCTTACCGTCAAATTTCGTTCTGCCCTCTTTTTTCTCCAAAATTCTCTTAAATGGTTTATCGAGCCAATTCATTTGACATTCCACACTACAAGGATACTGCTGAATTGCTGGTGCATATACTACGTCCTGATTTGTGATTTTTATAGCTTTTAATAAAACATCACTGTTCAAAATATTCACTACATTTTTACTTGGCACATACTTTTTAAAAGCTGCCAGATAAGCACCCATCATAATTGTTGCTGCATCCAAAATAGTAGTCTTTCCAGCTGCATTCTTACCAACCAGAACATTCATTTGAGGATTAAGCACGACTTCCTTATTTTCGAATCGTCTGTAATTTGATAACCTCATTCTTTTCAGATAAAAGTTTTCCATCAAAATTCCTCCACGTCAATACTCACTCGCTCATATGTCATTCATAATACAATAGACAGATATAGTATAGCATTATCAAAACTAATTTTCCATTTTTTTATAAAGCTAATCCTGTTTTGTATATAATGGTCTCATAAATTAAGACACTT
>CAYZUC010000013.1:0-44567 GCA_964481705.1 uncultured Lachnospiraceae bacterium | reverse complement strand
CATCCGGTGATTTACCATCAAAAATCTCCTTAATAAACATCTTGCAAAGCGGAATGGGAAGCTGATAGATCAAACGTCCAATCCCCAACGAACTGTATGCTACAATATCGCGGTCATCAAAGAAAATCTTGCCGACGTCAAGTGCCATTTTGGCTTCCTTGTAGGAACGGCTGACATCCTTCAGTTCATTTACCACTGTACCATAGGAAATATGTATCTTAGTATGAGCATCCTTGGTCAATGTAGACAGAATTGTCTCGGCTGCCTTTTCCACTTCCAGGTAATTCTCCATGGCTTCCAGCTCTTTGACCACAATAATATTCTTTTCATCTACCGCAGTTACAAAGTCTCTGGTCTTGCCGCCAAACAATCCACGGATGCTTTCGAGTGCATTGGTATCCTTCTCAGAAGCAGTCTCCACTAAAATTACGATACGTCGAACCTCAGTCTCAATATGAAGCTTCTTTGCACGATTGTAGATATCAACCAAGAGTAAATTGTCCAGCAACAGATTCTTAATGAAGTTGTCCTTGTCAAATCTCTCCTTGTATGCTACCAAAAGATTTTGTATCTGGAAAGCTGCAATTTTTCCCACCATATAGACATCATCGCTTCCGCCATTTGCCAGTAGGATGTATTCCAATTGCTGATCATCAAATATCTTAAAAAATTGGTTTCCCTTAATCTCTTGAGAATCAGCCGGAGATTTTGCGAATGCTATCACGTCATCTTCATTGGTGTTGGCATTTTGAAACGTGGTAGCCAGTGTCTTGCCCTCCGTATCAATAATGCACAAATCGATTCTTGTGATTGATTTAAGACCCTCAATCGTTGTTTGAAGTATCTGGTTAGAAATCATCTTCTCCACTCCTTGTCTTGTTTCTATACAATATCCACAAACGTACCCCATATACGATTTATGAAAACTTCGTTACCCAAACTATATTTTAATACAAAACACTAAAAAAGGGAAGGCAAAATTATGCATTTTCCACAAATCCTTCACCAAATACCTCCCTTGCCTCGCTGATAATTAAAAAAGCATTCGAATCCAGCTCACTGACCGCATCCTTCGCCATAATCAGTTCCTTTTTGGATACCACACAATAAAGCAGCTTTTTCTCATTACCGGAGTACATTCCCTCCGCATGAATCCCTGTAACTCCGCGTCCCAGTTTGTCCATCAGAACATTTGCAATCTTTTCCGGCTCGTCCGAGATGATATAGAGCACCTTCGCAGACTTTCCTCCTTCCAAAAGATAGTCCGAAACATAGGTAACAATCAGGATTGTTAATATTGCATAAAGCGATGCATTAATACCAAACAAAAATGCTCCGCCAATTACGATCAGTGCATCAATTACCTGCATAATCCGTACAATCGAGTAGCCCCTGTATTTGTCATGGATCAGTGCCGCCATCAAATCGACTCCTCCCGTCGTAGCTCCCGTCAGTAAGACAAGTCCAATTCCAACTCCCGAAATACTTCCTCCTAAAAGCGCAGTCAGCAGAGAGTCTTGATCTATCAGGTGCATTGGCTTTAGAATCCATAACCAGACAGACAGTAAAATCGTTGCTGCTATAGTTTTACGAATGAATGCACCTCTTTTTTTTGTAATAGCCATGATAAAAAGAGGAATATTTAAAAATAAATTGGTAAACCATAAAGGAATGCCCGCGGGAAAAATACCCACAGTCATTCCTTTTACAATAATCGCTATTCCGGTAAATCCTCCTGTTACAAATCCGGCAGGATCATAAATATTGATAATGGCAAATGCCATTAAAAATGTTCCGGCTACTATTTTCGCATAATCAAGACTCTTCCTTTTTATCTGCATACCTTGACACCACCCGTTTAAATATAGTTTTGTCAATTAGTGTATGTAGACCGCCGTGCTTTAATTCACCTGTCTGCGTAGTTCTCAAAGCAATGCCCCGCATAGCAACCCAAAGCTGAGCATTGACCTTCATTTTGTTCTCATGAATCAGCCTTTCCTGCTTTGGTGACTTTAAATAAGAAACCACTACATCCGGAATCACACTGTTAATCTCATTGATAATTGCTTCCTCTGTCCCAGTTAGATTCTCATAAGCATAGCTTCCAAAAAAAGTAAGCTTATTATCGATCTTCAGCATGGCTTCCCGTAGATGAACAAGTTCCGCATCCGTCTCGGCTACTAGAAAAATCTTTCGTTTCTCTTTGGAAAGACGTCGCATCAGCTCACGAAGAAAGACATTATTCTGTACTTCCTTCTCCCTGCTTCTCACATTCAAGCCCCCGGCGTGAAGAATATCCTCCATAACCGGTACTGTCATGTCCATTTCCTCCAGGTAACTCTTGAGCTCCGGATCATCCTTGGCATCCACCAGCAAATCCGTGGTCAGCAAGCCAACGGTGTCCAGGCTTCCATTATTTAAATACTGAGTGATTAACTTCATCGACTCTCTTACAGAATAATCCCTTAATTCAATTCCCAATACCTTAATTCGTCTCATAGGATATCCCTTCTACGCTGCCTGAATTCACAAGTCGTATTCTCCATCCGCTCCCGTGAATACAACACCAACGCCATCATTATACCAATTAATTGTACATATTTCAACTACCACAGGATTATGGTATAATCATCCCAAGAAATGATTTTGAAAGGAAAAATCCTATGTCAGTAAGTAAAAAGCAGGAACAAATGATTGTATGGGGACTTGTACTCTTAGGTTCCTGTATCTACATCTCTCTGATTTTTAATAATAACCTATGGTTGGATGAAGCTTTTTCCGCTGCCCTGATTCGAACCGATATGGCCGGAGTTTTAAAAGCATCGGCAAATGACACGCTTCCGCCTCTGTATAATATTTTAAACAAGCTGATGACCATGCTTTTTGGTTACCATTCTTATGTCATGAAATTCAACTCTGTCCTTCCCATGATTTTAACCATGGTTCTGGGACCGACTTTGATCCGTAAGCATTTTGGTTTTCGTACTGCTGTTATCTTTCTTTTGTGTATGTGGGGGATGCCTTATCTTCTATATTATGGTGTCGAGATTCGCATGTACAGCTGGGGACTTTTCTTTGTGACAGCCAGTGGTGTATGGGCTTATGATTATTATCAGACCAGACGTAAGCTGTCTGCTGCCTGTTTTATTCTATTTAGTCTGGGAGCCGGATATACACATCATTTTGCATTTGTATCCGTTGGAATGGTTTATTTATTCCTGCTTATCGCTCTGTTTGTAACAGAACGAAAGAGATGCAAGGAATGGTTGGTTCTACTTGCCATTACCATTTTGGCATATCTTCCCTGCTTCTTCACTACGCTGCAGCAGATGAAAAAGGTGAATGGCTATTTTTCGATGCCGGAGATCACACCTGCTTTTCTGCTAAAATGTCTCCGTTATCCGTTTGTAACAGAGTTTACTCCTCTTTCGATCGCGTTGTTGTTAGTGTTCTTTGCTGTCCCGGTTTTTGTTTTAGGAAAAGAGCGTCGTCCTTCGATTCTCTTTCCGGGTCTTTGGGGAATACTCTGTTTCTATGGAACTCTCACCTTTGGTGCGGCAGTTTCCTTACTATTCTCAGGAAATATTTTTTCTGATCGGTATCTTGTTCCCTCGCTTGGATTGTTTTGGCTGGGCTTTGCCGTTTTTGCCGGGCATCTTTCCAAGAAATATACCGTTATTATTTTACTTATCCTGCTGCTGACTACCGGCAAGACCTACTCTGCACAGTTTCAGGCTGAGTATAAACCGGGCGTTGAAGATATGATTATATTTGTTAACGCAAATATGGGACCCGAGGACAGCTATCTCATCTATGAGGAGGATTACCAGATTGAGATTTGCTTCCGTTACTATTTCCCTGATTTCCATAAGACGGATTGGGATTCTGCTTCCAAGTCGCGTGGCACCCTCTGGTATTTATCCGTCCCCGGACAAGAATCACACCTCGAAGAGATAGCTGCTCACGGTTACAAAGCCGAAAACCGTGGCTCGTTCTCCTTTGACCGCTATACCTTCGAATTATTTAAACTCCAAAAGACTAATTAAACAGCTTCACCATGTCGACATATAAGTAAGATGTAAATTCGATAGCATCCATTGTCCTTGCCTTCCCGACTAGACGGTGTGTCTCCTGTATGTGTCTGTCTCACACTTAGTTGTTTCGTCTATCTGCTGTGATTTTGGGGCAGCGGCTGGCCGTTTCTTTTCGCGAAGGTGCGGTAATCGCAAGTTCTATGACCGCCCGCTTTGCTCGCTCGATTATCTGTATTCGCCGCAGGTTCGACAGATGCGACCGCGGTGTATGCCTATCTCACACATGAATGAACTGCTTCGTCGCCCTACTTATGGGGCAGTGTGCGATAAATCAGGCTGCGGGCAAACTGTTTGAGCTCGTTGTCTTTCGTTACCAGTAAAGTTAATGCGAGTTATTGCCCGCAGTCTGTTAATCATAATCGCTAAGATGCCCCATTAGTAGGGCAGAAGCTAAGTTCTCTGAATGTGTGCGATAGGCATACACCGCGGTCGCATCTGTCGAAGCCGGCGTCGTACACAGAATTCGAGCAAAGCTTGGGCAGTCTATAAAACTTACGCGATTCCCACCCCTAATTTTCGCGAAAAGAGACGACCAGCCGCTGCCCCAAAATAACAGCAGATTAATAAGGTATTCAAGTGTGAGACAGACGCACTCAGGAGGCGAACCGTCCAGCCGGGAAGGCAAGGGCGTTGGTACTTTCGGAGAATTTCATCTTGAAAGGAGGATTTACAATGGATATACCTGCATTATCGATGTCTATGGCAACGAATCAGGTGCAGACGGAATTCGGAATCGCAATGCTGGCCAAGACTCTTGACACCGTCGACGAGACAAGCGCAAGCATGGCGAAGATGATGGAACAATCCGTAAATCCTGAGATTGGGGGAAATATTGATATTTCCCTTTAAAGAAAACCGGCTGAGAACCAGCCGGTTTTTCTATACCCAATTTAAGTATTTTAAAACTTCACCCAAAATGATGAAACCAATTCCAAGCACAATCGCACAAATCGTAGTCATATGAACCAATCTGTTGTCTTGGGTCACATCAATTTCACAAGAAAGTGTTTCCTGTACCTCTGCTTTCTTTCCTGAGAACACATGTAAAAATCGCTCTTTACGATTCTCATTCGCCGAAATCGCATACATGACAGCCCCTGCCAAAGCAGTGGAAACAAAAGCAAAACCGCCCAAAATCACGACTACCGGAATAAGCTCACTTTTAGACATCTGTGTTTCTGTATCCAGAGCACTACTTATAATAGAACTGGTCAAATACATCAAAGTTACACTACTGGAATTAATCAACGCATGCATCAGGAAGCCGGACCAGATACTCTCTGTCACTTCTGTCAGAAGACCAATGGCAATGCCGATAATAAATGCATAACAGAACTGGTTAAAATTCAAATGCATAATGCCGAACAAGAGACCCTGTAAAAGTATAGCGCCAAGAATCCTGCCTGTTTTCTTCAAGCCTCCAAAAATAACTCCCCGAAATACAAACTCCTCACAAAATGGACCATATATTCCTATCAGAAAAAGAATCAGTAAATATGGCTTCTCCAATATTTCTCCACTGATAGCCTTTACTGTATTATCCGTAAATATCATACTGAATGCATTTGCAAATGCTATCATAGGCATCATTAATACCGTAAAAACGATAACAAGTAAAAATGATGTAAGCTTCATTCCACGAAACGAGACCGTCTCGCGGATTGGTCTTTTCAATGCAAGCAAAGCAATTACTCCAGGAAGTACTAATAGTAATTCACTTAAAATCAAGTTCCAGACAATCGGAATATCAAAAGAGGGAATCCCAAAGCTTAAGCCTAGGGAAACCCCAATTGAAATCACTATCTGGACCAAAAAAACTAATCCGGCCCTTCTACTATTCATATCCTCTCCAACTACCTATTCATTCATCATAAAGTTTACAAGCTTATCAATATCAGCCGGTTCGTATGCCAGAATCTCAAGCTCGTCAATCGTTCCATCCGAGAAAATATTAGCCATCGAAACATACTGTGACAATTTTGATTTCAGATTAAGACGATCTCCTTCACCGGTTACCAATTCTACTTTACCCTCACAGCTATCAACTACCTGAAAAAACTTATCAATGTTCTTAATGTTTTGTACCTTCATACCTTTTCTCCTTTTCCTTTTAAATTATTCGGTAACTACTCTCCTTGTTCTCGCTTTTGCGTAACTGTAGTTCCTATGTTGATGTTCTTGCTTTATTTAATGGCAATTGCCTCAACTTCAATACGTACATCTTTGGGAAGTCTCGCTACCTCCACACAACTTCTTGCAGGGAAATCGCCTTCAAAAAAAGTTGCATATACTTCGTTAATTCTGGAAAACTCATTCATATCCTTGATAAATACCGTAGTTTTGATAACCTTGTTCATATCACTTCCTACGGATTCCAGAAGATTTTTCACATTCGTCAGGGATTGTTTTGCCTGTTCTTCAATCCCACCGCTGATAATCTCTCCTGTCTCCGGAATAATGGGAATCATACCGGATGTGTAAATAAGACCATTCACCTCAATTGCCTGCGAATAAGGTCCGATTGCTGCAGGTGCTTTCTTTGTACTGATTACTTCTTTTTTCATTGTTTTCTCCTCTCTACTAATGTTTTACTTTATCTTTCTGATTGACTTGTCGGTTATTTCAACACGTCCTTCTTTCAGTAGTCTTCCTACCGCTCTCTTGAAAGCATTTTTACTCATTTTCATCTCTTTTTTGATTACCTCAGGATCTGCCTTATCGTTAAATGGCAGTGCGCCGGAAAACTCCTCAATGACTCTCATAACCGTCTCAGCATCTTCGTCCATCTGAAGATACGCTTTCTCCCGGATGCTTAAATCCAGCTTACCATCTTCCTTTACTGCTGTTACACGCGCCTTAATACGCTCACCCGGTTTTACCTCTCCAGCAAACTCCTTAGCAGGAATTAATCCGGAATACCTGTCATCAACTGCGACAAAAGCTCCAAACTCCTGGCTAATCTCATAAACCAGACCCTCTACGGTATCACCGGCAGCATAGGGTGCGTCTGTTGAAAGATAATGATACACCTTCATCGTTGCCGCTAAACGACTGCTCTTATCAAGATAAAGAGCGACAAGACACTCTTCACCTTCCCTTGGCCGATAGGTCTGCTCCCGAAAAGGCATCAAGAGATCCTTTTCCAATCCCCAGTCTAAAAAGGCTCCTATCTTACCGACCTCAGCCACGCGAAGCTTTGCAATCTCATTCAGCAAAATCCCCGGTTGGTTCGTAGTGGCTATCATACGGTCCTTGGAATCGCGATAAAGAAAAACCTCAAGCTCATCGCCAATCTTTGCATCTTCCGGCACCTGTTTCTGGGGAAGTAAGACGCGTTCCTCGGAGCCGGTATCTTCCGCAAGATATACTCCAAAGTCCAGTTTCTTTACTATTATCAGTGTTTGTTTTTTTCCTAATTCCAACATTATTTAAACTCCATTACCGCATACGGTTCTGCGGATTCATCACACAGACTTACAATGACCTTATCCTGTTCACGATTTATAATTGGTTGTATTCTATCATGTAGCACCGCCGACCTCTTATACTCTGCACGCATACGGTGAATCTCATATCCTTCCGGCAAATAATCCATTGCCATCTGAACATACTGTCCATTATTTACATGATGATTGCTGTCAATATGATTGGGACGGATTTCAAAGATTTCTTCTCTCACTCCATCTCCCGGAATGGCAATCTTGCGGGGTTCATACTCCATCTGAAGTCTCTCCTCAAGAACATACGCCGCCTTCATCTCCTCTGTCACGCGACCCGGATGACCTGTTTTCATATTAAGCAGACTCCAAATTGAATTCGCATAAGCAATCTGCTCTCCTGCTTCATCAAAAAGTACAAAATTTCGATATCCTAAGAATCCTTTAAAATCATAAGGGTACGTACCGATACGAATCTTCTCGCAAAGAGATGGATATCTCTTAATATCAATCTGCCAATAGGAAAGAACCCAAAACATATCTTTCTCTTTTAAAAACTCAAGTCCCACTCCGATATCCTCGGAATGAAACGTACTGCAATCCTGAAAATAATTCAGAATAGACGCTAATGTCATCTTTTCATTCGCATCAATCTCTGAATAACGTACTCTGCTGTCAAAACTGTACATGGTGACCTCACTCTTATGCTTCTCTTGCGCACTCATTCTGTGTGTAATTTCTTTTCACACAATACTCACATTCATATAAAACCCATGCGTCAATTTTAACACGTCTATTTCCTTTTGTCATGCCAAATCGGAGTATGATAAGTAAAATCTGCGTAAATATAAGGTACTCTATTCGGTTATTCCCCAATCACGTGAATCTGACAGCTTTTCATAACTTCCAATGCTGCTCTATGTTTCTCAGGTGTTACACCGGCGCAGCAGGAAGCATCTACTGTTACAATACTTTTGTTATATAACGCCGCTTTTAATATCAATGCATTGGAAACAACGCAGATATCGGTACAAAGTCCAACAATCTCTATTTCATCAATCGGAATACATTGCTCTATGTACTCCTCTTGTATTATATGTAAAAGATTCAGGCTTCCAAAGGTGGGTTTACAGATGGTCTGATATTGTAACAGTTCATCATCTGCAAAGGCCTCGCGAATCTCCTGACTGATTTCCCAACCCTTTGTACGATAAATACAATGTTTTACTGGAAGCAGCTTCCCCTCAGACGTATTCAGATAATCTTCGGAATGTGTATCCTGTGTGAAACAAATCTTGGTATTACGTTCTTTTCGATACTCTTTAATCTTTCGAACTACATTTGGTACGATTGCAACCGCCTCTGCAGTTCCAAGACTGCCATCAATAAAATCATTTTGCATATCTACAACAATTAGTAACCTATTCATTATGTTCCTCCTCAAAAAAATAATCGTAATGGTCAAGCCCTGTTATAACAAAAAAGTTGTGATTTGCATCACAACTTTTCGTTATAACAGGGCTAGAAGGATTCGAACCTTCAGGATGACGGAGTCAGAGTCCGTTGCCTTACCATTTGGCGATAGCCCTTCAACAAAGGCTATTATACATGATAGGGTTATATAATGCAAGAAACTTTTTTATTTTTTTTCTTTTCAGAACAAATCATCAAAACAAGAGCAATTACGCCAATCAAAGACATACCATATCCCAGCAGGAAAAGGGAAGGATATTGATAGGAAACCACCACATTTCGGTCAGAATCGTCAGACGGAAGAGTGATACAGATTTGCCCATTTTCGGATTCCGAAACAGTGAGCGGGCTTCCATCATCCAAAAATGCACGATATCCCTTGTAATACAGAAGCGGCAAGGTCACATTGCCCCCTTCCCCATGATATCGAAAGGATGCGCCGGCACGTTTCTTGTTATATTCTGTTACTGTAATTTGATTCTCAGCAAACTGCATGCCATCCTGCCAAGTAAGACTGTCCAAATCTGCCGATTCCGGTGTATATTCTCCATGAAAGGAGTCACCGACGTTACCGGACATTTTAGTAAACAGTACATCCTGCTCCAAATAAGTATCCATAATCTTCACAGAACCAAGGATGCCAAGCAAAGCGAAAATAACACATAAACTGTATAAATGCTTTCTCAGAAAATCCGTCCGGAAAAGAACGATAGCAGTAGTGATTGCTCCCAATACCGCTGCAACTCCGAGCAGACGCCAAGGGAACTGTATCATAACCACGATCTTATCAATGAATTGTATCTTTTGAAGCGTCTCCCACGGGAACCAGGATGTCGCTGCCAGAATATACAACAACTCGGTAATAAAGCATACTGTCACAAAACGATGCTCTTCCGGGTTTCTGTCTTTTTGTAATACCAGGTATAAAATCACGAGAACGATTCCCACTATACCTACCATACCAATTCCTGTTACGAGTTCACCGCTGATTCCACTCTTAAGCACCTCGGCATAATTCATGGTTGCATCCATCATAAAAAGCTGTGACGGAAAGGCGGCCATTTCATAAAAACCAAACATACGCAAAACTGACATTTTCAGCTCGGATGGATAGTAGTAGAAAAACGGAACGAGGAATCCCATGTTAATAATAACAGTGGCTAGAAAAGCCTTAATAATGGCGACAACTCGTTTTTCCGCAAAGATTTTCTTAAGATAAAAGGGTACAAACAGGATACATACAACGCCTATCAGTAATCCACTTATGATGTGCGATTGCACCACACCACTGAGGCCCAGCACAATGTAATACCATTTATCCGTATTGCCAATAAGAAGTTCATATAATCCAGCCAAGACTAAGGGCAGGAATAGCAAGGCAAGGCTCTCCCCCAATGCCCCACGAATATAGATATCCAATAGTCGGTAAGGAGACAGCATATACATGACCATCGCCGCTATTGCTATTTTCTCTGATTTACTAATCACACGGAATGAAAAATAAGAAATACACAAGGTAGCTATCTGAATCAGTAAGAGCAGGAACTTATACGCAGTAACTGCTGATACACCAAGCAAACGTAATAGTGCCGGAATATACAAAAACAGATCCGGATATAAGGCACCCAGATATCCATGATTTTTCATATTACCAGGATAAATATAGACCGGGAATTGACCACCAAGAAGTCCTTCTTTGATTCCCTCAATGCGCATTAAATGGAATCTCAGATCCTGCGAGTAATTCAGGAAATTATTGAATAATGGATACGACACAAATACAAGAAGCACAGCAGACAGAACGAGAAACGATTTTTTCTGGTCTGATTTCTCCTGAAAACCATTCGACTGCAGGAAAAAAATCAAAGCTGCTGCAAGCAAAATCAAGAATACCGCACCTGCGATACTGTCTGTGTAGAATACACGATCCGAATAGAAATTCATATGCTTGAAAGTAAATTCTCCATCTCCGGCAGCAGAAAATTCAATTACCAAATGATCCGAAGATGACGGCAGTGAAAAAGACAGCTTCGTTATTAGCTCATCTGCCGGCAATACATACTGTCCCAGAGCTTCTCCATTATTTCTTACGGTTACGGTACCATCTGTTCCTTGATGGTCGATTTCCATAGTATAATTCCCCGGTCTTAGACTCAAGACCGGGGTACTTGCATACACGCCTTTAAAATCAGGTGCCACTCTCGCAACACCTTCTGACCGGTCAACCGATTTATCGATGTCGACCAGTTCATTCACTCCATAATACACTTCATCATCAACCTGGTAATTCAGAAAACCAAAAGCTGCAATCAGGATGACAGCTATTATTACCCATAATTTTTTGTTCATAGGAACGGATACCCCATTATTTATACTTCGAATATCAAATCTCCATAGGATGGCATTGGCCAGAACTCTTTGTCCACTATCATCTCCAACTGATCAATAGGGGAACGAAGTTCTTCCATCGCAACCTTCACATAATCACGGAAGAATACAGCCTGTTGTCTTCCCTGCGATTTTTCGGATGCTTCCCGTGTTACCTCTTCCAGTTTTGACAGTGCGATCTTCGCATCTGCAAGAAGTGCTGTAGTTTCATCCAAGATTTCTTTTGCTACCGAGTAGTCAGAGCCTGCTGCCATAATGGTATTTACTGTATCTGCCATTGCCTTTGCATAGCGTATCACAGCAGGAATCAAGGATTTACTTGCTAAATCAATCATCGTTCTCGCTTCGATATTGATTGCCTTTGCATAGGCCTCGTACTGTATCTCTGCGCGAGACTCCAGTTCAACTCTGGAAAAGATACCAAATTTCTCAAATAATTCAACGGATTTATCAGTAACCAGAGCAGGAATGGCATCCACCATGGACTTGATGTTGGGAAGTCCTCTTTCCTCTGCTTCCTTAACCCATTCCTCAGAATATCCATTTCCATTGAATACGATCCTTTGATGCTCAATCGCGTACTTCTTAATCAAATCATGTACTGCTTCTTCAAAGTTATCCGCTTTTTCCAAAACATCACATGCTTCTGCAAATGCTTCTGCAACAATTGTATTCAGTACGGTATTGGGACTTGCGATAGAATCGGAGGAACCAACCATACGAAACTCAAATTTATTACCGGTAAATGCAAACGGGGAGGTACGGTTGCGATCTGTTGCATCCTTTTTTATACCCGGAAGTGTTTTTACTCCGGTATGTAGCCTGCCGCCCTGTAACGAACTGGTCGCAATACCGGTGCTGATCAACTGTGTCAATACATCTTCGAGCTGCTCGCCTAAGAAAACCGAAAGAATAGCCGGTGGTGCTTCATCCGCTCCAAGACGATGGTCGTTCCCTACGTCTGCTGCGGATTCACGAAGCAGATCTGCATGTTCGTCAACAGCTTTTAAAATACATGTCAAAACGAGAAGGAACTGTATATTATCATGAGGCGTCTTTCCTGGATCAAGCATATTAATTCCATCATCGGACACGATGGACCAGTTATCATGCTTACCGGAACCATTTACACCAGCAAACGGCTTCTCATGCAACAGACAGGTTAATCCCTGTTTTTCTGCTACCTTTTTCATAACCTCCATAACAAGCTGGTTATTATCAACTGCGATATTCGCCTCGCAATAAATGGGCGCAAGCTCATGCTGCGCAGGAGCTACTTCATTATGCTGTGTCTTTGCTGACACTCCGAGTCTCCACAGCTGATCATTGACCTCTCTCATAAAGCCTGCAACGCGAGTACGAATACTACCAAAATAATGATCATCCAATTCCTGCCCCTTGGGAGGCATTGCACCAAAAAGAGTACGTCCGGTATAGATTAAATCCTTTCTTTGAAGATACTTTTCACGATCTACCAGAAAGTATTCCTGTTCTGCACCAACGGATGGAGTTACCTTGGAGGAAGTGGTATTTCCAAATAATCTTAACAAACGTAATGCCTGTGTATTAATCGCTTCCATGGAACGAAGCAATGGTGTTTTTTTGTCCAGCGCTTCACCAGTATAAGAGCAAAACGCAGTGGGAATACAAAGAATTGCGCCTGCAGCGCCGTGACGAATAAATGCCGGAGAGGTACAATCCCAGGCGGTATATCCACGAGCCTCAAATGTCGCTCTCAAACCACCCGAAGGAAATGAGGATGCATCCGGTTCCCCTTTGATTAACTCTTTGCCGGAGAATTCCATCAAAATCTTGCCATTCTTATCCGGTGCCGAAATGAAGGAATCATGCTTCTCTGCAGTAACCCCAGTCAATGGCTGGAACCAGTGAGAGTAATGGGTTGCTCCTTTTTCTACTGCCCAATCCTTCATGGCCGCAGCTACTACCTCTGCAATCATGGGGTCCAGTTCTTTTCCCTCATCGATTGTCTTTCTTAGTTCCTTATAGACCTTCTTGGGAAGTCGTTCTACCATTACGGCATCATTGAAGACGTCCTCGCCAAAGATCTCAGCAATATTCGTATTTTCGTACATAGTATTCTCCATTCTTGTCAATACGCCGCAAGCTTTGGGCGCAAGCACAAATTTATCGTATGAAAACTCATTTTCACACTATCTTTCTTTCTGAGTCTGATTATTAGCTACGATTATACTAGCAAATAAATTTTTTGTCTATAGCCGTATCCATCCTTCCAGCGTTTTTTCTTCGCTATCCTTTTCCTTCATATAAGCAGATGGATAAAAAACTCTTGCACCCGGATTCGCATTAAGTAAACCGGCCCACACAGAGAATGTAGAATTTGCAATAATGTTGTATTTGCACCTGCTCATCAGCATCATGTCTTTATAACTGTCCTGTCCGGAATTGCCCGTTACAATAACCTTGGGAGTAAGCCAGTCAAAAGCCTTTTCGATATACTCCTTGTCATCCGAGAAGACATAGAAGGTGGGGGTTTGTGTCAGCTTCCGTACCTCATCCACTGCCTTCTGATAGTACTCCATGGAAAGACTTCGGAAGCTGTTCTGATACTGCGCAGACAGATAGTCACCTCGACGTACATGAATACTGACGGAATCCGTATGATTCATCTGTTTCAGCATCTCTTGATTTCTTTCTTCCTTTGGCGTTGGAAAACAAAACTGTTTCCGAATACACTCCAAACGGTTCTTATAGTAGACCTCTTCTATAAAAAAGCCGGTAATATACCAATTCTTCTTAGGATCCAGGTTCTCAATTCTTTTCCGTATTATCTCATTGTCCTCAAAACCTGTCTGATCAATCCGGTACTTCTGAAAGTGCTTCTCAGAAAACAATCTTAAAATACGATTGGGATAATATTTCAGATGGTCAAATCGTTTGGCACCCTTTCCTTTAACAAAGCAGGGAATTAAACCACTACAGCAAATGATATCCCAAACGGTCGCTTCCTCCAGAACAAATGCGGGATTATCGGGTCTTCGAAAAATCCTTGCCAGTTCATAGCCCTGATGCTCGCTATTTGCATAAAACCACGTCACATCTGCCTTTACCGGCACATCTGGAAACCGTTCCTTCAAGTAACGGTACATATTATATTGGAACATTTGATTACCAAGACCACTTGTAAAACGTACGATTATCATAGTAAACCCCTACTATCCAAGAATCACTTCACAGATCAAATCAACTTCTTCCATTGTGAGCGAAGCCGACATGGGAAGTGTTAGTACTTCATCCGAGATTTTCTTTGCCACTGGTGTAGCACTCACATCAAATCGTCCCTCAAAGCACTGTAGGGAATTGGTCAGTGGATAAAAATACTTTCGGGCGTAGATATTCGCTTCGCGGAGAGCAGCAAAAACTTCATCTCTATTACGCGAAAATGCTTCTGTAAATACAACCGGAAAATAGGCGTAGTTGGATTGTACTCCCTCTCGGATCTTATTAAGCTTCAAGCCCTTCACTCCATCGAGATTCGCATGATATCTTTCTACCACCTTGCGGCGTTTTTCGATTTCCCCTGCCAGATGACGTAAATTACACAGACCCATAACCGCCTGAAACTCGTTCATTTTAGCATTGGAACCGACACTGTCAATCGTCTCCTCATCTCGAATTCCAAAATCCTTTAGACGAAACAAACGTCTTTCCAAAGCTTCATCCGATGTCGTGATGGCTCCGCCTTCAATGGTATGAAATACCTTTGTCGCATGAAAGCTAAACATAGAGGCGTCTCCAAAACCGGCTACATTTTTCCCATAATAAGTCTCTCCAAACGCATGCGCCGCATCATATATTACTTTTAGTTTGTGCTTTTGTGCAATTGCCTCAATCTGATCGATATTGCATATATTTCCATATACATGAACCGGGACAATTGCTGTAGTCTTCTCTGTAATCAAGGACCCTATCTGACTGACATCCATCGTATAATCTTCCGGATTAATATCACAAAAAACAGGAGTCAGTCCATTTCGTATGATCGCATGCGTCGTCGATACAAACGTAAATGGAGTAGTAATAACCTCACCACTTAGATTCATGGCCTGCAGACAAAGCTCCAGCGCCATATGACCATTGGTAAAAAGAGACACACAGGGAACCTTTAGATAATCCCGAAGCTCCTGCTGCAGCTGATTATGATTCTCACCAAAATTCGTCAGCCACGCTTTTTCCCAAATCGGTCGAATCGCTTCCACATACTCCTCAAAAGGAGGCAGGGAAGAGCGTGTTACCAAAATTGGTTTCTCTGATTTTTTCATACATAACTCCTCGTTCTATTTCTTTTTCTTTGTCAATTTTGCAAAAACGTTCGCAAGGATGGTACCCAGGGAATACAGCACCAGACTTCCCTTACGGTCATCCCTGTTGACATGTACAATGTTGTAGTCATACATATGCTTCACCAATTCATAATTCCCTTTATTGGGATGCCTGCACCAGATGGATAGTGCGGTAACAAAATCACGTTTCGCCATAGCTCTTCCATAAGCACTAAGTCCCACTGATTTCTCGCACCACTGTAACAGTTTCTGCTTGGTATAGCAATCCTCTACCATCGCGTTGCGTTGCAATTTGAGAGAATTCCAATTGCCCTCGCCTTCCTTTTTCACAAAGCGCCAGGCACTCATGACGCTATCCATACGGAAAATCTTACCCTGCAGCAAAAGAAACAGCAAAATGACACCATCATCCAGAAAATCATGCGCCTGATACAAAATACGATAATCATACTTTCCTTCCAGAAAGAAATTGCGGCTTACCACGGTCGCTGTCTGTCCCGGCCATTTGGTCTGATGCTTATAATCTTCAAATGTATAGTCCCCGCTCCATTCATACAGAGAAAGTGCTTCCACATCAAAGACATCCTCACCCTGCTTTCCAACCACCTTGCAGGTATGCGTAACTCCCATATAACCGGGATGTGAATCCAGAAAGTCCACTTGCCTTTGAAGCTTGTGAATATCGGTCCAATAATCATCCCCCTCCAGGAAAGCAAGATATCTGCCACGGCACTCCATACCCGTCTGATATACATTTAAGGTAGGGCGCCCCAGATTCTTTTCACGAAAAAGCAAACGTATCTTATCCGGATACTTCGCCTGATACTCCCGAAGAATATCACGTGTGTGATCCGTAGAGCAATCCTCACCCACCACAATCTCGTATGCGAAATTTACTTCCTGCATCAGAACGCTGTCGAGAGATTGACGCAGATAATCTTCATGATTATACGTAATAAACAAAACACTCAATTTTGGATCTTTCATTTTATCCTCACATCTCATATGCTGTCCTATATTGTTTTATTACTGCTCATCCAGAGTGCATGGTAACACTTTTCCATTTTCTACTTTATAGATATACTCACAGTTTCGAATCGTCGTTAGCCGGTGCGCAATAATAATCAGTGTTTTCTTACCATGAAGACGTTCAATTGCCTCCATTACCGCTTTTTCCGTCTCGCTGTCGAGTGCTGAGGTTGCTTCGTCCAGTACCAGAATCTCAGGATTTCCATACAATGCACGTGCGATACCGATTCTCTGACGCTGTCCACCGGACAATCGCACGCCTCGTTCTCCGACTTCCGTATCGAGACCTTCTTCAAGGCTCTCTACAAACTCTTTTAGCTGAGCCTCCTCCAAGGCGCTCCATACCTTTTCTTCATCAATATCCTCCGGCTCGATTCCAAATGCAATATTACTCCGAATCGTATCATCCGCAAGATAAATTGCCTGTGGAATATAAGAAAGCTTCTGTGACCATTGCAGCGGATAATCATGAACATTCATCTGACCATAAAAAACATGCCCCTGTTTGGGAAAGAGAATACCAAGAATCACATCGGCCATTGTTGATTTACCGGCACCGGACGGTCCAACCAATCCAATGGAGGAGCCAAGCGGAATCTCAAAATTTACATCCTTTAAGACCAGCTCATGCGTATTGGGATATCCATAAGACAGATTCTCAACGCGAATCCGATCTGCTTTGCCCGTATTGCTGTGTTTATCGTCTTTGTCGATAATCTCATGCTTCACCATATCTTCTGTTTCTTTTAAATCCCTGTAAATAGAATCAATGGAGGGCTTTAAAAAAACTGTCTGGTTTACATAATTATTGATTTTTCCTACCGATGGAAGAAGTTTAAACGCTGCAATTGCAAAGGCTCCCAGCTGAGGCAAGATTGTCGTCAGATCAGTCCCGCGTTCCAGCTTAACCGCAATAACGATCAGAATACTGCTGACACACACAGCCTCAATCAGATATTTCGGAACCTGTCCCAGGAAATTCGTGTTGATTAACGCTTTCATCTTCTTTTTGCCATTGTTCACAAAGGCATTCACAAAGTACTTCTCACGATGAAGGATCTTGATATCCTTAACCGAGCCCAATGCCTGATTGATAGACTGATGCATTTTACCATCATACTTTTGATTGATCAGTCCATACTCATTGACACGCTTGCGGACAAGCTTTTGGAAAATAAGAGTAAATACCACGAGAACCAGTCCCACCGTAATCGTCATCTCCGGATCACTCACCAAAAGATAAATCCCCAAAAAGATGCAAAGAAGACATTCCGATATGGTATTTAAAACTCCCAGAATCAGCTGGAAGAGTCGCTCCGTATCCAGCATGATATTACGAATCATCTCGGAAGAATTCTTATCGAGATGATAGGTATATGGTTTCTTTAAATAACAATCGATCAATCTGCCTGCAATCTTTAATTGATTATGATAAATAAAGCTATACTGGAAATAATACATTCCAATCAGATAAATGTTCTTCAGAATGTAAAAGGCAATGATGACCTTTACCAGAAACACAAAGAACTCTGTTGCCGAATTCATATGCATCAGCTGATAAAAATAGCTCATATATTGATTCGAGTAAACCTTTTGCGGGTCAGTAATCAGAGAGATTAATGGCATAATCAGAGAAACACCAATCAGCTCCAGACCTGCTCCAATAAACAGTACCACCAGTAAAAGCGACAACTTCAGCTTCTGGGGACGGGAAAAGATATCGTTTAGTTTCTTTATACTTTCTTTCAATTGAATTCCAAGCCTTTCTGTCAATTATTCCAACAAAGCAATTTGAAGATCTAGTCTCTATGAAACATTGCACGCTCCCATAAATAGGGATATAAGCTGCTCCATGCCTGCTCACCCATAGAAAAAGTAGCAGACGGATTCTCAATAACTCCCAGTACCTTCTGCTTTACCTCTTCCGGATGGATGAGATCACACTGTGAAAACGAGACATCGTGAATCGTATCCAAGAAGTATTCCCGTAATGGTCCCTGCATCCATTCCACAATTGGAGTGTTAAATCCAATCTTGGTCTTGCGGTAAGCAATCTCCTGCGGCATATAAGGAGCAATCGCATCTCGTACAATCGATTTCGAGAAGCCTCCATGTAGCTTTGATTTCCAACCAATGGAGAAAGCAAGCGTCACCAGACGATAATCCATAAACGGCATACGAATCTCCACGCCGCTTGCCATGCTGTAACGATCATAATTACGAAGCAAGGTAGGCAGTATGGTCTCGTGCGAGGACACATACAAAATCTTATTGAGGTGATCCAGGCCTTCGTATACTGGATTCCCTGCGACTCTCGGACGATACTGTTTCTTTTTACGGATTACATTGCGCCAGATATCCTTCCTATAAAAATCATGAATCAATCCCTTCGCTGATGGGATATTCAAAGCAAGATTAGAACCATCCTTTGGAAAACTATCGAGATAAGCCGTAGTGATCCAGTCCTTTTCTTCTTTCGTCTTTGCATCCTTTAGTGCATGGATAAAGTCAAAGGTGTAACCGCCGAATAGCTCATCCGCACCATGTCCGTCTATGGTTACGAGCGTCCCATTTTTACGAAGCTCCCCATATAACAGCATCATGGGAATCGGGCTGGTAAGATAAACATCCTCAAACATATAGATAAATTCATCCAAACGATCAATTGCCTTTCTTGGGTCAATTTCTACAAAGGTGCTGTCAATTCCAAGAAAATCAGTAACCTTTCTTGCGTACATGCTCTCATCCATTGTCGTTCCTGGAAAGGTAGCGACAAAGGCATGCTGCCAATCATGATTGGCCCTCTGGTCGGACAGATTGTTGGCAATATGAGACATCGTACATATCGTTGCACTGGAATCCAAACCTCCGCTGAGCGCCGTACCAATCGTTACGTCACTTCTCATTCGAATCTTACAGGCATCTACAAAAAGCTCACGGAACATTTCCACTTGCTCCTCATAGGTGTCCGGAACATCCACCAGATGCTCCAATGTATTCCAGAAAGAATGAAGTTCCATTCCATCTTCACGTACATATGCATAATGACCGGCTGGAAAACGTTTAATTCCCTGAATCACGCATTCTTCTGTTGCTTCATAGTTGGTTATATTCTTGACATCTGTAACAATCGTACGATTTACCTTGACCTCAGGCATCAGCTTCATCAACGCCTTTTGCTCAGAGGCAAATGCTATGGCGCCCTCACATCCCGGCATCCTCGTGTAATAAAGTGGTTTTACGCCAAATCGGTCTCTGCTCAAAAAAAGAACCTTTTCTTCACAATCCCAAATTGCAAAAGACCACATGCCATTCATTTTATCAAGACATTTTTCTTTCCATTCAATATAGGCGGCAAGGATAACCTCCGTATCGCTGTCACTTTGAAAGGAATAGCCCTTCGCCAGCAATTCGTCTCGGATCTCAATAAAATTAAAAATCTCTCCGTTAAAGATAATCTGATAGCGTCCGTTGGCATAGGACATCGGTTGACCTCCATGATTGGTCAAGTCCAAAATCGCAAGTCTCCTGTGACCTAACGTAGTACCATCCTCCTGCCAGAGACCGCTTCCGTCCGGTCCTCTGTGAATGATAGTATCCAGACATTTCTCTGCAAGCTCTTTATCCAATTTTGTATGAACTGCGCCAAATATTCCGCACATAAATCTTCCTCGCTATTCCTTCTGTCTATTATCTTTCTTTTAGTCGAAATTTCAAAATCTCTTTCATATATTTTGCCTTAAACGCACGATAATAGTACAGAAGCTTATATGCCTCCGACCTCTTTTTCGGTGGTGTACCTTTTTTCTTCGTATCGTACAGGAAAAAATCTTCTCCCGAAATACCATATATGATATTTGCATCCATTGGTCTTAAGAGCCTGCCATAGCTCCTGATAACCTCGTAGGGAAGCAGCTGGGACGTCAGACGATATCTCCTGCTGCCGGGCTTACTTCCATAAAGGTCGATTTCAGCAAAATCCTCCTGAATGCCAAGCTGTGTAGCAAGTCTTTTATTTTCAAAGAAAGCATCATAAACTGCCTCTGACTGCTCTGTGGTAGAAAAAGAAAAGCTATGTCTGTTTTTTCCTGCAAGCGGAACCTGTAAATCTGTCGATATCCCCATTTTATGAGTTCCCATATCCGAAAAATTTGTTGTATACGAAATGCGCGGATATAGAAAATACTTACCGGTTATAATCAGATACTTAATATAGTATTTCAACCACGACTTGTCCGACCAAGAAGAAACATTCACCGGTACATTATCCGCTGCAATCAATTCTCCATCGTGCTTCTCCATCCATTCGGTAAAGCCGCGCCACTGATCGACCGTAAACGCCTGTCCCCAAGAGGAAGCAAATTGGAAATACCAGTTATCATAACCATCCTCCATCGCTTCAAAGGGTTCCCTTACATGTACATTCAAACGATGATTGTACAGGGAAACTCCCCCGATATCTTGTCTATCCTTCACGAATTCCAATGCTGCAGACGCATAGGTATAAAAGGAAGGTGCCACAAACAAGTCATCCTCCAGCATAATGATCGAGCCATACTCGCCAGTTAATTCTCCGCACTGCAGGACATGCTGTTTTAAGCCCAGTGATTCCTCGTGTGTAACTACCTTTTTGGGTCCATGCGTCCAGATAAAGGATTTCGCTACATTCTTTACATCGTCCTTATCACTGTGGTCAATACTGATAATCAACGGAATCCCTTCCTGTTCATATTCGGCCTGCGCAATGGACTGCAATATTCTATTAAGAGAGTGTGGC
Source organism: uncultured Lachnospiraceae bacterium (assembly GCA_964481705.1). Classification (GTDB taxonomy): domain Bacteria; phylum Bacillota; class Clostridia; order Lachnospirales; family Lachnospiraceae; genus CAYZUC01. The sequence goes on along the minus strand of CAYZUC010000013.1, from coordinate 23,047 downwards.
CGGTTATATGCAACCACAACAATTGCCGGAGTCGTCATTTCTCCTCCTGTCCATAAAATGTACGAATCAGAGAATCAACATGTTCAAATTCCTTTGCCTGTTTTCGTAATGTCTTCTCGTCCTGATTCCACCATTTTATCTTTTCGAGTTTTACAACCTGTTCTTCGTTAAAACGAACACCAACCTTCTTAGCGGGAACTCCAACATAAATTGCATAGGGTTCCACCGACTTTGTAACAAGTGCTCCTGCACCAATCACAGCACCGTCTCCAATCACAACTCCCTCCATTATGGAAACTCCGTTTCCAATCCATACATCATTCCCAATGGATATCTGATAGCCCGGTTCTTCTTTGAGAAACGTGTACTCGTCAAAAGTAGTCTTATCCGTATACGTAAATCCCATGGCCGCATCTGCTGAATAAAAAGCAGGATGTGTGGAAACAAATTCTCTGATGGGATGCTTTCCACTGATACTTTTCACATCGGTACCAATAGAAGTATATTTTCCTATCTTTACATTCTTCAGCGTACCACGATCGCTGACATAGGAACCGAATCCCAAGTCTACATGCGTCAGGTAGACATACTTACCAAGGTAATTACGTCCGTGAAGAATCGTGCCCTGATTGATGTAAGATTTCTGCTTCATAACACTGTGAGTCTGAATCTCCAGAATCACACGAACAAAGGGGAATAAAAATGAACGCCAAAATCCCGATCCTATTTCTTGCATTTTTCTGGAAATCATGTTCTCACCTACTCTTTCGGTAACTCTATTTTTGTGTTCTGGCCTCTTGTCCTTCGTTGCAGCCTGCGAATGCACCGAAGACTCCATTTTGGAAAATGATTCATGACAAATTGCTTTCCATTCACGATCATCAGCTTACGTCTGTATTGCTTCTCTGTCATCTCTATGATACCGTAATTCTTTCTAACCTCCACAGTTTCAAGAAAAGTATTCTTAATATCCACAGTAGATACTCCATCTCTGGAAATAATCGCGATATCACTACACGTATCCATAAATACTCTGCCATTTTTATAACTCTTTAAAAGAAAATCATAATCAGCGGCAATTTTATACTGTGTATTATAAGGATATTTCAGCATCAATTCTGTTCTGATGAAGCATGCCTGATGATTAAACGGCATTTTATGTTCAATCTCTTCCATACGCTTCGGGTAACGATAGTAATTTCCAAATTCCTGCTCATAAGCATCACCGTACAAAATATCGACGCTATGAACCTCTCTCCCTATAAACGCATCGCTGACTGCATGCGAGGAACTGAAACGGTCGTCTGCATTCATAAAGTTTACAAACTCACCTGTACAGCTCTCCGTTCCTTTATTCATGGCATCGTAGATACCACCATCCCGTTCAGAGATATGAATAAATTCCACGCCCTTTTCTTCAAATCGTGAGCGAAAGCTTTCAATAATCTGATTCGTTGCATCCGTAGAGCCTCCATCCTTCAGGACATATTGAAGATTCGGATAATCCTGACTCAAAACCGACTCCATGGTGGCTGTGATACAATTCTCTGCCTGATAGCAAATGGTTACTACCGATACTTTGCAATAATTCTCTGCCAATCCTATTTTCCTCCCAAGTGGTGATAAATCCGGTAAAACAGACATAGCATGGAAATCTGCTTCCACTTCAGCAAATAAACAGGAATGCTCTTAGCAAAAGACATTCCCTTCGTATGAACCTGACAAATAGCTTCGTTGTACGGGTGCTGTTTTGTCGCCTGTCGGAGCTCCCGCATGCGGGTTGCGTATGATTTTTGATTATCCTTGTGACAATAATCAATATCAATACTCTCTAGTAGAAAAAAGATGCATCTCATATAGTAAATCTGCCAAAATCTATCTTCCTTCCGGTATTCACGTCCAAAGCGCTCCAGCTCCAGAAGTGCATCGGTAAATACCTGTAAGCCATTTTCATGGTAGCGATATATAGCAGAGGTCTTAAGCTGACGATAGTAATAAAACTTGCGGTTCAAATATCCAATTCTCTCTGCCTTTTGAAAGCAGCGCATATTAAAATTCACATCTTCGGCACGCACAAGACTGGTGTTATACTGCAGCTTATTCTCTATTAAAAAGTCCCTGCGATATAATTTCGAGCAGGTAGCACCGGTAGCTGATTTGCCGCTCGGATAATGATAGCTCGGAAGCGTACCCACCAGTATCTTATACTGCAGCTCTTGCTTTTGTTCGTCAGAAAACAGGGGTATGTCTTGTACATAGGGGACATAATCACTTTGTCCTGATTCGTCAAATTTTACGGAACCCCATAACAAAATAGTCAGGTCAGATTCTTCTGCCTTTTTATAGACTTCCAGACAATTATCCCGGTCAATATAGTCATCCGAATCCACAAACATAATCCATTTCGCTGTGGCTTGCTCGATTCCGGCATTTCTTGCTGCTGACACGCCTTGATTATCCTGATGAATCACACGAACTCTGCTGTCCTTCGCTGCATAGGAATCACACACATCTGCACAGGCTCCGGGCGCACCATCATCTACGAGGATCAATTCAATCTCATCTAGGGACTGATTCAAAATGCTCTCGATGCACTCGGTCAGATATTTGATTTCTACCCGAAATACGGGAACCACAACAGCTACTTTTGACATATCCTTACACCCCAAAATTCCATCATCCTAAATGTAAATGATACCACATAAATCCCCATATCACAAGTATATTGCCATACGCGACGCGCCTGGTGTATAATCATACTATTGAGTAACAGGAAGGAATGGACCGTAAGATATGAAAAAGATCCGAATTAATTTTGTGGACTTCTGGAAGTCCTTTGATAAAAGGGAGAATTATTTTTACGAGCTCCTGTCTTCGAAGTTCGATATTGAAATCAGTGACGAACCGGATTATCTGTTTTGTGGAACCTTTGGGAATTCTCATTTGAAGTACCGCTGCGTCAAGATTTTCTTCACCGGCGAAAATATTTATCCTGACTTTAACCTGTTTGACTATGCCATCGGATTCCATAATATTACGTTTGATGATCGATATTTACGACTTCCTCTCTACGTTTTTTATCCACATGCTTATGAGCCCGCACGCAAGAAGCACCTGCTTTCCGATGAATTCTATCGTTCGAAAAAGGGATTTTGTAATTACGTTATTTCCAACAGCCTCTCCGATCCCGCCCGTGACCGCATGATTGCATTGTTAGATGGCTATAAGCGGGTGGATTCCGGTGGACGTTACCGCAATAATGTAGGAGGACCGGTTGCAGACAAGATTGCTTTTGCAAAGGATTATCGCTTTACCCTATGCTTTGAGAATTCTTCAGCCAAGGGCTACACCACTGAGAAAATCGTCGAGGCTTTCGCTTCCGCCACGATTCCAATCTACTGGGGCAATCCTCAGATTGCAGAGGAATTTAATCCAAAAGCTTTCATCAACTGTCACGACTATTCCTCTTTCGACGACGTTTTGGACCGAGTCCGTGAGATAGAAGAGAACCCTGATCTTTTCCTGCAAATGATAAAAGAACCGATTATTACAGAAGATACGACCTTTTCAAAATATCTTACGCCCGCCTATACCATGCAATTTCTGGAGCCTATTTTTACACAGGATTTATCCGTTGCTAAAAGAAGGAATACCGTATATATTGGAGCCCGTTACGAACAGCACATGAGAACCTACCGAGTCATCGATGGCTTTTTCAATCTGTTCCGTCGCCCTGTATACTACCTTCACAATAAAATTCGTTCCAAGCAAAAGGCAATCGAAAAAAAGAGCTGATTTCAGCTCTTTTTTATTTCCAATCCTGTAGTTTTTCGATGCTCTCTACCATTCTGTCCCAGGAAAAATGATATTCTGCTTCTTTGATGTGCTTTCTCAATTCGTCTGCGTCACATTCTTCATAATACTCGCGAATCGCCTCTGCCAGCATTTTCGGATTCTGTGGTTCCACAATAAATCCAGTTTTACGGTCTTCTACGACCTCAGGCAATCCCCCGACATTCGTAACCACTACCGGCTTTGTAAAGCCATAGGCTATTTGAACAATACCGCTCTGTGTTGCCGACTCATAGGGAAGAACAACCAGGTCTGCCGATGCGAAATACTTCTCCACTTCACGATCAGGAGTGTATTCGTCATGAATCAGTGTGCAGTCTGCAATCCCATTTTCTTTTATCTGGCTCTGATACTCTTCCTTCGCTCCACCAAAATCACCGACGATTAACAGCTTGACTCCAAAATCAGATTCCTTCAGGATTCGAATTGCATTCAGCAAATGACGTAGTCCCTTATATGGCCGTACAAAGCCAAAGAATAAAAGAACGCGCTCTTTCTCATCAAGTCCCAGCCTTTGTCTGGCATCGGCGCTGCTCATATGTTCAAAGCAAAATGCGTTGTAGGTTGGATGCACATTTACCAAATAATTGGCATCCTTCCGAATCGTCCTTAGCTCGTCTGCTTCTGCCTTCGCATGAAGAATAAAGCTGTCTCCCTGTTTCAATACCAGTCGTGTAAGGAAACGATCCAAGGGAAAACGTTCATGGGGAAATACGTTGTGACAGGTAAACAAAATCTTTGCTCGAATCGCATGCGCCAATATATAATAACATGGCGCAAAATAAGGATGCCACCATTCCATAATCACAAGCTCCGGGTCTAACCGATTGATCTGAGCCGCCACATGAAGCCAATTAAAAGGATTCGCTGTATTGATTTCAAATCTGGCATCCTCCACCCGAAAGCTATCATTGGTGTAATCCCTTTGTTCCTTTTTAAATAGAATCTTGGGATACTGCATAGAATATGACATCATTGTCACATTGTATTTTTTACTCATTGCCCGGTACAGTAGTCCTGTATAATGGGAAATACCACCTTTGTATGGGTAGACCGGCCCAATGATAACAATTTCTTTACTCTTTTCTTTCATCCGTTTCCTCTGCCTGATTGCCAAATTCCATTCTGCGAATACGATACTGAATATCTTCGAGAATCTTACGATTTGCAGCAATAATATCTGCCTGAAGTCCCATAATAAAAGTCATAAATCCAATCATTAATAACGTACTGGCAAAAATCAGAGACTGAATATGACCATTTCCTGCTCCCTGGAAAAAATACACGAGGAAACGTATCATGATAGCAAGTCCTATAACTGACGGAATAGCGCCAATCAAACAAAATACTACAAGTGGACGGTACATGATATAGGCACGAAGAATTGTCAGCATAGACTTTTTCACATAACCAAACATACTGTGAAACAAACGGGAAGAACGCAGTTCCGGATTTGTACGAATCGGAACCGAAGTAATCGCCATATTGTTTCTTCCAGCCTGAACAATAGTCTCTAAGGTATACGTATAATTATTAATGACATTGGTACGAAGGGCCGCCTCTCTGCTGTACGCACGAAATCCACTTGGCGCATCCGGAATATCAGTTTTAGAGGCTTTTCTAACCACAAAGCTTCCAAAATGCTGCAGCCTTTTCTTGAGCGGAGAAAAATGCTCTGTCTGGTCAATGGGACGTGCTCCTACGACAATCTCAGCTGTCCCCTCAATAATCGGTCGAACAATCTTCTCAATATCGGCTCCACAATACTGATTATCTGCATCGGTATTCACAATAATGTCGGCTCCATTACGAATACAGGCATCCATACCAGCCATAAAGCCCTTGGCAAGACCCTTATTCTTTGGAAAGCTTACAACATAATTAACTCCCCAATTCCTTGCTACCTCTACCGTATTGTCCGTACTTCCATCATTAATAATCAGGTATTCAATTTCATCAATCCCATCAATTTTCTTTGGCAAATCATTTAATGCAACTTCCAATGTTTTTGCTTCATTCAAACAAGGGATTTGTATGATCAATTTCATGAATCGGACTCCTCCTTGGAAATATATATAGGTCTGTTCTTGGTCTCTAAGTATGTCTTGGCAAGATACTGTCCTACGATTCCAATACTAAACAGCTGTAAACCGCCAATGAGAAGCATGATACAAACCATGGAAGACCATCCCCCTGTCGGGTCTCCAAATACCAGTTTCTTAAATATAATAAACAGAATACATAAAATCGATACACCGGACATCAAAACTCCACCTATCGTAGCTACCGAAAGAGGCGTTGTGCTGTAAGCGATAATTCCTTCCAAAGCGTACATGAGAAGTTTCCAGAAGGACCACTTTGTCTCACCTGCCACACGCTCCACATTCTCATACTCCAGCCATTTCGTTTCAAATCCGACCCAGCCATAGATTCCCTTGGTAAAACGATTATACTCCTTAATACTTAAAATCGCATTGACCATCTGACGTGACATAATACGATAATCTCTGGCGCCGTCTACTACCTCTGTCCTGGACATACGGTTAATCAGGCGATAAAACATCCTTGCAAAAAAGGAACGAATCACCGGTTCTCCCTTACGGGTCACACGTCTCGTAGCTGCGGAGTCGAAGCCCTCTTCCGTTACTGCCCGATACATCTGTGGCAAAAGGCTTGGCGGATCCTGAAGGTCTGCATCCATAATCACCACATAATCGCCATTACTCTTTTCAAGTCCGGCATAGATTCCAGCTTCCTTACCAAAATTTCTGGAAAAGGAAACATAACGCACACGGGAGTCCTTTTCATGAAGTTCCTTTAAAACCGGCAAAGTACGGTCACGTGAGCCATCATCAATAAAAAGCAGTTCAAACTCGACGTCTGGAAACTCTTCACCAAACTGTTCAATTGTCTTTTGCATCTCCTGATAGAAATAGGGGATTGCCTGTTCCTCATTGTAACAAGGAACGATTGCTGTCAGTAGTTTCATCACTCTTCCTCTTTCCTGCGAAGAATATCATACTTTTCCGGTTCTTTGTCCAGCTTGACAAAAAGAATCTGCTTTGGATGTGGCGCACTCGATACTTCCTCTCCGTCTTCTGTATGAATAGCCAACACCTTTGTAAAGATATTCTCTCCATTTGGTTTCATGATCTCAATCGTTTCATCAACTGAAAACTTATTCTTTTGTTCGATTCTACCGTATCCCTCGTTATCCACCTCTTCCACAATACCTAAATAGGTGTATTCCTTTTGATACGTATTATTATCATAAATCTGGGTCTCCTCCGTAGGCTTACCGAAGAAAAAGCCCGTAGTAAACTGACGATATGTGCATTTCGAAATCTCCTCATGATACCAGGAATGATTCTCCTTATACTTATCCGGAGATTCAAAATAATCATCCAGAGCCTTTCGATAGGTTCTGGCAACGGTTGCCACATAAAGAGCTGTCTTCATACGGCCTTCTATTTTAAAGCTGTCAATCCCGGATGCAATCAACTCTGGAATATAGTCTATCATACATAAATCCTTCGAATTGAAAATATAAGTACCTCTTTCATTCTCATATACAGGTAAGTACTCTCCCGGTCTCTTTTCCTCTACCACTGCATATTTCCAACGGCAGGGATGAGTACAAGCCCCTTGATTGGCATCTCTTCCGGTAAAGTAATTACTTAGTAGACATCTGCCCGAATAAGAGATGCACATGGCACCATGTACAAAGGTCTCAATTTCGAGAGTGTCCGGAATGTGTTCCCGAATCTCACGAATCTCTTCAAGAGATAATTCTCTTGCTGATACCACACGTGTAGCGCCCTGCTTTGCCCAAAAAAGATAAGTCAGATAGTTGGTATTGTTCGCCTGTGTACTGATGTGGATATCTATTTCCGGAACCACCTCTTTTGCAATAGTAAACATACCGGGATCTGAAATAATAAGAGCATCCGGGCCAATCTCCTTTAATTCTTTAAAATACTCTCTAGCCCCTTCGAGGTCTCCGTTATGAGCCAAAATATTTGCCGTCACATAAACCTTTACCTGATGTTCATGTGCAAAACGAACTCCCTCTTTCATATCCTCCGAGCTGAAATTCTTAGCCTTTGCACGGAGTCCAAATGCTTCCCCACCTATATAAACAGCATCTGCCCCAAAGACAACTGCTGTTTTCAACACCTCTAATGAACTTGCTGGAATCAGTAATTCCGGTTTTCTCATACTGTTAACCTTTCTTCGTACTCAGTGTTACACCGTCTCCCAACGGAAGAATGGTAGTCACCAGCTGTTCATGATTCTTCAGCTGATACAGGTAATCACGCATTCTTTTATGAATGGTTCGGTCACGTCTGACTACTGCAAACTTTGACTCGATAATATCACCATCCTGTAATACATTATCCGAAACAAGAATCCCACCTTTTTTTAATAAACGCATAACATCCGGTAAAAAATGAATATACTGCCCTTTGGCAGCATCCATAAAAATCATATCGTATTCGCCATCGAGTTTTTTAAGGATATCGGCAGCATCACCTTCCATCAATGTAATCTGACCTTCTTTTCCTGCGCGATGGATATTCTCTCTGGCAATCGGAATTCTTTTCTCATACTTTTCTATTGTTGTTATCCTGCAGCCTTCCGGTGCATACTCAGCCAAAAGAATTGTCGAGAAAGCAATCGCTGTTCCGACCTCTAAAATCTGCATCGGCTGCTTTGATTCCAGCAGGAACTTCAACAAGCTCTGCATCTCTCGACGAATAATCGGTACTCTCGTCTGGATTGCTTCTCTTTCAATTTCATTTAGTAGTGGAGTATTTCCACGGTCAAGAGAATTAATATAGGCTGTGATTCTCTCATTGACTATCACTGTCTTCTCCCTCTTCTCCTGCCGGGTCCACAGTACCCTCCAGACCATTCAGACTCTCGCCATCTCCATATCCAGATACTGTATCTGTAGATGCTTCTACGGTAGCCGGAACGCTTTCTGTTGCATCCTCTGTACTGTCTTCGTCCTTCTTAGCCATTATTTCCATCATCTCTGTTGCTTTCATGGAGGTATTTAGGCAGTAAAAGCCCGGCTGCAATTTTCCACGGTAAGCCGACAGCTTTTCCTGTAAGAAGAAAAGCTTAGATTCACGAATCAAGCCCTTTTCTTCCAGAATATCACCAATATCCGATACACTCGCGCCCATCGGAATCGTCACTTCGATATCCCTGCCATCTCCCGTTGTGACCGGCTGCTCTGAAAAAACCCGAAAGCCAAATTCATATGCCTTCAGACTTGTCTTATATACAAACATCACAATCAGCATCAACACAATAATTCGTAAAGAAAAGCCTATGATGTTTAGTAGAACTTTCTTGAAACTCATGATTCTTCCTCCCGGAAACCTATTCAAAATCTAGGCTGTCTGTCACTTTGCGGTTAATCTCCTGCATCATTCTGCAAAAGGATAACTCGCGTTTTAAAAACTCATGAATACGGCTGTCCGAAGTAAAATCCTCAAACTCGCGCTCGAACTTTTCCATTTCATCCAGAAATCGATTCTCATCACGAATCTGCTGGATCTCCATATTTCTACGGCGGAACTCGTCAATTTTCTCTTTTAATTCCGGCCATTGGTGCATTTTCTCTTTTTCTTCATGATAATGCTGATATTCCGGTGTCTCCAGAATCGCCTGGATAAAATCATCAACAGATTCACCTAATGTTCTCAATCTATCTCCAATCCGTTGACCGAGTTCTGTCCGATCAGATTTCCATAATGATTGGCAGAATCATTGGTCTTCTCTTAGTTTTCTTCCAGATATAATCACCAAGGGAATCCTTGATGGTGGTCTTGATCTTACCCCAATCGGTAATTCCACGATCCGTCAGCTTCTCGAGTGCATCATCCACAATCTCTGTAGCATCCTCGATTAATTCATCGGACTCACGTACATATACAAATCCACGCGATACAATATCCGGGCCGGCAACAATCTGACCCATTTCCTTGTCCAGAGTTAACACGACAATTACAATTCCGTCCTCTGCCAAATGCTGTCTGTCGCGTAAAACAATATTTCCTACATCGCCTACCCCGATTCCATCTACAAAAATGGAACCACAAGGCACTTTTTCCGTAATCTTTGCTGAATCCTCATCCATTTCCAATACATCACCGGATGCCATCATAAAGATATTTTCCTTCAGGATACCAAGCTCTCCGGCGATTGCTGCCTGTGCTTTTCTATGCTTAAATTCACCATGAACAGGAATTGCGTATTTTGGATGTACCAAAGAGTAGATCAATTTAATCTCCTCACGACAGGCATGTCCGGATACATGGACATCCTGGAAAATAACATCCGCACCCTTCATGGATAGCTCATTGATAACTCTGGTTACCGCTTTTTCATTTCCGGGTATGGGATTGGAACTAAAGATAATCGTATCTCCCGGCATAATGGTGATTTTCTTATGAATATTGGTAGCCATACGGCTCAAGGCTGCCATGGACTCTCCCTGAGAACCAGTGGTTATGATAACGGTTTTCTCGGGCGGGAAATTCTTTAGCTGCTCGATATCGACGAGCGTATTCTCCGGAACACTGATATAACCCAGTTCCTGTGCCGTCTCCATAACATTGACCATACTGCGGCCTTCTACTACTACTTTTCTGCCATACTTATAAGCAGAATTGATAATTTGCTGTACACGATCCACATTGGATGCAAAAGTAGCAATGATGATTCTTGTATTGATATGGTCAGAGAAAATATTATCAAATATTTTTCCGACTGTTTTCTCTGAATTCGTGAATCCCGGTCGCTCTGCATTCGTGCTGTCACACATCAGAGCAAGAACTCCTTTTTTTCCAATCTCGCCAAACCGCTGCAAATCAATGGCGTCTCCAAATACCGGCGTATAATCCACCTTAAAGTCACCGGTATGGACAACAATACCGGCAGGTGAATAAATCGCAAGTGCCGAAGCATCTGCAATACTATGATTTGTCTTAATAAACTCAATTCGGAACTGTCCAAGATTGATTGACTGTCCATGCTTAATGATTTTTCTCTTGGTGCACTTCATCAGATTATGCTCCTCGAGCTTACGGTCAATCAGTCCCATCGTCAGCTTTGTTCCATAAATAGGTACATTAATTTCCTTTAAGATATAGGGTAATGCACCAATATGATCCTCATGTCCATGAGTAATCACAAAGCCCTTTACCTTATCTATGTTATCTTTCAAATACGTAACATCCGGGATAACCAAATCGATACCCAGCATGTCATCCTCTGGAAATGCGAGACCACAATCTACTACAATAATACTATCCTCAAATTCAAATGCTGTAATATTCAGCCCGATCTGTTCCAAACCGCCAAGGGGGATTATTCTCAGCTTTGAATCTGTTGTTCTGTTTGCTTTCTTCAAACAATTATACCTCCATATTTCTTTTACCGTTCAATCTCAACGTCATCTAATGTTTCTTCAAATATTTTTGCTACTGCCATCAACTCATCATCATCTGAAACAATCTCATACAGACTCTCCGGCGAATCTTCCGCTGCAAGATCCTTTAAGATCAAGGCCTCACCATCACCATCCTCTGAATCTGTTACTAAAATATAGTTTCTTCCGTTAATACGAGTATCTGCCAACACAAAAAATTCTACTTCTTCTTCCATACCCTCAGGCTGAAATGATATTTTTTCCATATAACTCCATTCTATACCCTTTTATTTTCACTCATCCTTCCGCAATCCGGTCTCCATGTTTTTCAGATAGTCCATATAACCCTGCAGGATAAATATCGCGGCAATCTCATCTACATAGTTCTTTCTGTTCTCCCTGCGAATGCCACCCTCTATCATAGCCTTATCCGCAGCAACAGTCGTAAGTCTCTCATCCCAGAATGCAACAGGAAGTCCCGTCCTCCGCTCAAGCATACCTGCAAATTCCCTTGTCTTTTGAACTCGTTCACCTTCCGTATTGTTCATATTCTTTGGTAGTCCAATGACAATCTGAGTGACTTCATTTTCTGTGATAATCTCCTCAATTCTTGCCAATGTCTGCCGTAATTTGTTTTCGGAGCTTCGACGTATAATCTCAACGCCCTGTGCAGTAATCATCAACGGGTCGCTCATCGCAACCCCTACTGTCTTGGATCCGAAATCCAATCCGATAATTCTCATTCATTACCTCTGTTTCTAAATTATTTCCATCCGTTGTTCTTAATATAATCTTTTAGCAGCTCTTCTACAAGCTCGTCTCTCTCGACCTTCATAATCAGACTTCTTGCATTATTATGACTCGTAATATACGTGGGATCTCCACTCATTACATAACCAACAATCTGGTTGATGGGATTATATCCCTTCTCGGTCAGCGCCTCATACACGGTCGACAAGACAACTTTTACACCAGTTTCAGGCTCTGTTTCCACTTTAAAGTACTGTGTATTCCCCAAATCCTTCATATTTCTCTCCAATCCTTTATCATTCTGTTTTCCGTTAAGGCACTACTCCTATTTTACTCTATCCCCTAACAAAATTCAATCCATTCTTTGCTATAAGAACTTTATTGACCTTCGTCCGGCTGAAAAAGCAAGCAGCCACGTTCGTTTCGGGCGACAATTCTCCCTTGATAGATTTTACCGAAGTAATTCCCCTCCTGTTCCCAAAATACCTTGACATACTCTTTCGAGAGACCGGTCTGACAGCGTACTCCCTCGACCTCTGTTTCTTCCTCCATGAGCACCTCCAGCGTATGACCGATGATCTCTTCTTCAAACCTCCTCTTATCCTCAGCTGTCATTTTCAAAAGCTCATTACTACGTAATGTCTTCACCTCTTCCGGCACCTGAGCCTGCATCACAGCCGCTCTGGTTCCTTGACGTTTCGAGTATTTAAAGACATGCATTTCGTAGAATTCCACCTTTCGCAAAAATTCTTTGGTCAAGGCAAACTCTTCCTCTGTTTCTCCCGGAAATCCTACAATGACATCTGTCGTAATCGCCGGCTTTTGAAAATACTTGCGCAGGTATCTGACTCCTTCCATATAATCGTTCGTAGTGTAATGACGATTCATACGGGCAAGCGTTGCATCGCATCCGCTCTGGAGCGAGAGATGAAAATGTGGACAAAGCTTTTCCAGACCACTCATTCTCTTTGCAATCTCCTCCGTGACAAAACGCGGCTCCAGGGAACCCAGACGAATCCTGCGTACACCGGGGAGCTTATGAACTGCTTCTATCAAATCAATCAGTGTATCCTCCGTATCCAATCCATAGGAACTCAGATGAATTCCTGTCAGGACAAACTCACAGTACCCTTTCTCTGAAAGATTCTTGATTTCATCCAGTACTTCTTGTCTCTTTCGACTGCGAACCCTTCCTCTGGCATAGGGAATAATGCAATAGCTGCAGAACTGATTGCAACCATCCTGTACCTTAATATATGCCCGTGTATGTTCCGCTGTATTGGTCAATGTCATTTGTTCATATTCATTGGTATGATTGATATCAATCTTCGTCTCCTGACAGATTCCCTCAAAATACTGATTGATTATAGACACGATATCTTTCTTCTTATTGTTGCCCACAATCAGGTCTACTCCATCTGCGAGGATTTCTTCCTCCGGCCGTGTCTGTGCATAGCAGCCGGCGGCAATCACGATGGCTTCCGGATTCTCTCTCTTCGCCTTGTGCAACATCTGACGGGATTTTCGGTCAGCGATATTGGTGACAGAACAGGTATTAACAATATACACGTCCGCCTTCTCTTCAAAGGGTACAATCTCAAAACCCTGTTCCATCAGCATCTGCTGCATGACTTCTATTTCATAGGAATTTACCTTACATCCCAAGTTGTGCAAAGCTACTTTTTTCATTGCTCTCTGTTTCTCCATTCCGAGGTGTTTTTGCTGAGAAATTGCTTTTTTCACACTTTTGTACAAAAACATACCTCAAATTCAGATTTTTACTCATCACTAAAGATAATATTCCACACGAATCCGCGATTTTTTTAGTGATGTTTTTATATTGACTTTTATGCACCGTGCCTTTAATATTAAGCGTGAACAAAGAAAAAAAAGGAGGTTTTATCATGAAAACAATTCAAATTTCTTTAAACTCTATTGACAAGGTAAAATCATTTGTAAATGATATTACGAAATTCGACTATGATTTTGATTTAGTATCAGGTAGATACGTAATTGACGCAAAATCTATCATGGGTATCTTTAGTTTAGACTTATCCAAGCCTATCGACTTAAACATCCATGCTGAGGATAATGCGGAAGATGTACTTAATGTTTTAAAACCATACATGATCTAGTTTCATGTCAATAGTATTCGGGGGGCAAATGCAGGCGCATTTGCCTTTATTTTTTCTTCTGTTTTGGTTTCACTTCTTTCATATCAGGAATTTCCTCCAAAGAGCCCACTACCCAATCCTGAACCTTATAAAAATGAAGTCCACTGTTCCCATATTTTTTATATTCCTTCGGCGCGAAAACATAAAGACAATCTGACTCGGGTCTCTGTTCCAGAAGCTCCAATTCGTATGGCTTTAGATTCTCTTCCACCTGTTTATCAATATCTCTTGCATAATAAAAACGATTCATGGTCATATCATGCAGATACGTGTAATATGCGGTTGTCATAAGCAAATCATTGCTATTGTCAAAGAGAATAAATCGGTGATACTCATCTATCCTTTGATTCAAGGCCTCTACATCCCAAATAGAACTGTACTGCTGTTCTTCCACATGATAAATCGCTCTTTTTTCCTCGACATAGCAGCTTAAATCCAAAACCTGCAGCACGACACACGCCATCATAACAATAGAAAAAATACGTGCTGATAATTTCTGTCTCAATAAATAAGTTGCCGCAAACAAAAGCAGATATATCATCGGCCATGCGAATCGACCATTGGAACGGAAGATTCCGGTTATGGTATTCACAAATCTGGGATAAGGGATACGTACCAATAATGTACTCCCCAAAGAAATATTCGGACAGACAGATACGAGAAGAAAGATTACAAACACAGTAAGATAAGAAAGCTTTCTTGCATGCGCTCGAAAAAACTCCTTTCCTTTCTCCATTGAACTGCGCTTTTTCCACACTCCTGCTAAAACGATAACCGTGAATATAAGAGCCAGTAGCAGCATTCCTGCACCGAGGTAAGCAAATCCTTCGTACTGTGTATCAAAGTGCATCGCAAGTTCCGGTAGTAATCTGCTATGTCCCAGTGGGTTGAGAAAGCTGTTCAGATTCATCTCAAATTGACCAATCCCATAACTTGCTGCAACTCCGCCCGCAAACGCGCCCAGTATATAGAGTGAAACTACTCCGCAAATAATAAAGGAACCAATTACCGCAAGACTCTTTCTAATCTTTCCTCCTTGAAGAATATCCTCCAATAGACTGCCACACATGATGCAGGCAACCATCGGAAGAAAATAAGAATGAATGAATACACATAAAACGGCAAAGGAACCCCATACAAGCATTTGTTTCTTTTGGGATTTCTTCTGAATATCGGACATCCAGAGCCAGATGGCAAGTAAAATAATCCACTGTGCTGCCAAGGATGTATGATAAAAGGTTCTCTGAATAATCGGATAGCTCAGGATAAAAGGAATACACATAGCAATACACACCGGAATACGGTCTGTTGCCTTCCTTAATAGGATTGCTGCCATTCCGCCCTGCAATCCAAAGGATAAAATACCAAAAAGTCCAAAGTACTGAAATGTCTTGGGTAATACTCCATTAAGGAGCTTAAAGAAAATTGCAAACAAAGGGATGGAATCTGTCCAAAGCACAGACACCGAGGTAGGATAAGAAAGAGAGTCGATCATACCCAAAGGAAATTTCCAGGAGCTCAGGCGATAATGGCACCAGCCAAGATAATGCTGACGTAAGTCCGTATCTCCGTGAAAGATCCATCCATCATAAGAAAACCGTAAGACATCTGTTCCGTATACAAATAAGAAACAGAGACATCCCAGAACAAATCCCACAAGGAACAATACTCTATTTTCACGTTTGGAAGCTATTCTCATGATCTATCCTCACATTCTAATCCGTATCTGTTTACTCAACGATAATCAATTCGTCTGTCGCCAAGGCCGTTTCCACAAGCTCATCAATTTTTTCTTCAAGATTCCGTTCTGAGCGTTTGATGATATTCAGATTTGGCTTGGTAACCGGGTGTTTTGCAACAAAAATGGTACAGCAGTCCTCAAAGGGAAGGATGGATGTTTCATACGTATTAATCCTCTCTGAGATTTCCACGATGTCCTGCTTGTCAAATCCAATCAACGGACGATATACCGGCATGGTACATACCTCATTCGTGCATGCAAGGCTATGAAGTGTCTGACTTGCCACCTGACCAATGCTTTCTCCGGTAATCAGGCCAAGACATTCCGTCTCCTGTGCAATATGCTCTGCAATCTTCATCATATAACGGCGCATGATGATCGTAAGCTCCTCATGAGGGCATTTCTCGTAAATATAAAGCTGGATATCCGTAAAGTTGATTACATGGAGATAAATCGGGCCAGTGTAGACAGATACGAGCCTGGCAAGATCAATTACCTTTTGTTTTGCACGATCACTGGTGTACGGCGGTGCATGGAAGTACACAGCATCGATTTTTACGCCTCTTTTTGCAATCATATAACCGGCTACCGGGCTGTCAATTCCACCGGACAACAGAAGCATTGCTTTTCCATTGGTGCCTACCGGCATTCCTCCGGGTCCCGGAATAATTCTCGAATAGATATATATCCTTTCACGAATCTCGACATACACAAAGATATCCGGATGATGTACATCCACATGCGTCTCCGGAAAAGCGTCCAGAATTGCCTCTCCCAAATCACAGTTAATCTCCATAGATTCTTTGGGATAATTCTTACGCGTTCTTCTTGCTGCTACTTTGAAAGAGTAATTTCCCTCCGGATATTGTGCTCCGAGAAAACGGATCACATTGTCCTTCAAATCGTCAAAGCCCTGATCTTCGATATGAACAACAGGACAAATACCTGATATTCCGAATACATGCTTTAAGTTTGTAACCAATTCATCAAAATCATATTCGCTGAGGCACTCCACGTAAATACGTCCCTGCGTCTTGGTGACATCAAATTCTCCTTCTGTCTTCTTCAATGCATGACGGATCTGACGTACCAAAGCATCTTCAAACAAATAACGGTTCTTTCCCTTGATACCAATTTCGGCATACTTAATCAGAAATGCTGAGTAGTTCATTTTATCTCCATTCTTGCGCCTTTCTGCGCAGCTCAAGTTACTTTCTACTATATTTGCGAAGTCCAGGAAGCAGTTCCCCAAGTGTCTTAGCCGCGTAATCAATTTCTTCTTCCGTTGTATAGGCGGAAAAGCTGAAACGGATCGTTGAGTCCAGACTTTCCTTCTCCACATGAATTGCTTTTAATGTCGCACTGACTGCGGGTTTATTGGAAGAGCACGCCGAACCTGCAGATACATAGATCTCTGCCTCTTCCAATGAATGCAGGAGCACCTCGCTTCGCACTCCCTGTACGGAGACACTCACAATATGAGGTGCACTGTCTCTTCCGGTACAACCATTAACGTGGACACCTTCCATGATCTCCAGCTGTTCCATAAATCGAGCTTTACACTGATACAAATGCTCTACATTCTCACTCATATGAGAATACATCGCATCCGCTGCCACTGCCAGTCCTGCGATACCGGGTACATTTTCTGTTCCAGAGCGCATTCCCTTCTGCTGACCTCCACCCAAAATCTGTGGAATAACTTTTGCCTTTTCCGATAAATATAAAATACCGGTTCCCTTGGGTCCATGAATCTTGTGTCCGCTGACAGAAAGCATATCAATTTTACTCTTTTTCGGATAAAGTGGCAGCTTTCCAAATCCCTGAATATCATCCACATGGAATAGACACTGGGGATTCCTTCTTTTGATCATGGGACCAATTTCTTCAATTGGCTCAACCGCCCCAATCTCATTATTTACATGCATAATGGACACCAGAATCGTTTCCTCCGTGATCATTTCTTCCAAACGCGAAACATCAACCCGTCCATAATCATCTACGTCGAGATAATCAACGCAAAATCCCTGCTCTTCCAAATAATGCATAGGGGCTGATACCGCGGCATGTTCAATTTTGGTTGTGATCAAATGCATTCCACGACGTCGATTTGCAAGCGCTGCTCCGATGATCGCCAAGTTATTCGATTCGGTACCTCCAGAGGTAAAATAAATCTCCTTCTCCTGTACCTTTAAAAGTCGTGCAAATGTATCCTTTGCCTGACGAATGCAGGTCTCTGCCTGAAATCCCATTTTATGCATGGAACTGGGATTACCATAATCCTGTGTCATAAGCTTCACTACTGTATCCACGACCTCCGGGATACATCTTGTTGTTGCAGAGTTATCTAAATAAGCTTCCATTCCGGTTCCTTCCAAATAATTCTTCCATCATTTTCTCATCTATCTCATTACTCCGTGCACTTGTCCGGAGAACGAATACATTTACTTCTCAAGCAGATAAACCAGCCAGGAAAGTACTGTCATCCCTGCTGTCTCTGTCCGTAAAATACGACGTCCAAGTGTAATTGGCAGGATTCCTGCCTTGGATGCTTCCGCAATCTCATCCTCATCAAATCCACCCTCTGGACCAATAAAAATAGCTATATCCTGTCCCTGCTGAACATTTCCCAGGATTTCTCTTGTCTGATCCATACCCTTGGCAAGTTCGTACGGAACGAGTCGCACCTGACAATTTGCAGCATACGCAACTGCTTCCATCATCGTCATCACTTTTGTAACCTCTGGGATCATCATGCGCTTTGATTGTTTGGCGGCGGCCTGTGCGATGGTATTCCAGCGTTCTACCTTGGTTTTCTCTTTCTTTGCATCCAGCTTGACAACCGATCGTTTCATCGCAACTGGTATTACCTGATATACACCAAGCTCCACTGCCTTCTGTATAATCAGCTCCATCTTATCATTCTTGGGAAGACCTTGGAACAAATATACTTTACAGGGCAGTTCTACGTCAGCCTCTTTGATAAACTCCAGTTTACATAATACTTCATTATCATAAAATTCTTCTATCCGGCAACGAAACTCCCTCGAATCGATGCCATTACTGACATTCAGTTCTTCTCCCTGCTTCATACGCAGTACATTTTTAATATGATTGACATCCTGTCCTGTGATATGAATATATTTCTCTTCTATTTGCAAGGGATCAACAAAAAATTGATACACGTCTTCTCCTATTCCTTCTGAGCGGTAACAGAAACCCACTCTCCCTGATAAGTCACCTCAAGTATCTTCAAGCCTGCAGCTCTGACAGCCTTCACAACTGTCTCTTCCTTGTCATTGATAATACCGGAAGTAATATAGACTCCTCCTTTTTTTAACTGATGATAGATGACCGGAGTCAATGGTACAAGCACATCAGCCAAAATGTTAGCGACGACAATATCATACTTCTCATAGCCTGCCTCGTCCTGAACCTTTTTATCATCAATAATATTACCAATAATCAAGCGAAAATCCGCGTCCTTCAAACCATTCACTTCCATATTCTCTTTACATGCAGGAATGGTGCAGGGATCCAGGTCCGTTCCCAACGAGCTCTTTGCTCCAAATTTCAGAGCCATAATAGACAGAATACTGCTTCCAGTACCCACATCAAGCATAACTGTATCCGAAGTCACATATTTTCTGAGCTGCCGAATGCACAGCTGTGTTGTTTCATGCATACCGGTTCCAAACGCTGTACCTGGGTCAATATGAATAATCATCTTGTCCTCATCGGAGGGCTTAACTGTCTCCCAGGATGGTACTACCAAAATATCATCTATCGTGAATTGTTTAAAATACTGTTTCCAATTGTTTATCCAGTCTTTATCTTCAGTGACAGATATGCGAATAGTCCCTTCACCGACATCCAGATAGCTACGCATACCCTCGAGTTCATCTCTAACCTGCTGCAGGAGTTCCTCATGATTCTCTTCGTCACTTAAGTAGAAGTTCAGATAAGCTACTCCATCATCCACCTGAGTCTCCGGTAAAATATCAACAAACATCTGCTCCTTCTCTGTCTGAGTCAGTGGCGCCTTGTCCTCAATCTCTACGCCCTCTATACCCAGATCAATCAAGGTGCTGATTACAATATCTTCTGCTTCCTCTGTTGTCTTGAGTCGATACTTATTCCACTTCATTCTTACTCCATTTCTCAGCCCGCAAGAGCCTTGACATCTCCTGTATTTCTTCCAATACAAGTGTCAACTGTATTTTCTCATTATCTTCTAAACTTGAATGTTACCATAAAATCTGGTATTCTACAAGTCAGAGAAATCAGATATGTTAATCCATGTAAGAATATGATATGATGATACCGGTGTAAAAAGTAAGAACAATTGCCAGGCAGCAGTACAAAAAGGCAATTAGTATCAAAGTGAGTCGCATAATTTTAGAATCATGCAACAGAATGGAGAGTAGATTATGAAAGTAACAGCACTGATTATGGCAGGTGGTCGTGGTGAGCGTTTCTGGCCACGCAGCAGAAAGAATCTTCCAAAGCAGTTTTTATCCCTTACCGATGATGGTAAAACCCTAATCCAACTCACTGTGGAGCGAATTCTTCCCCTCGTGGATATGGAGGATATTTATATTTCAACCAATCAGGATTATAAACCCTTAGTACAGGAACAGCTTCCCGATATTCCTACAGAGAATATTCTCTGCGAACCTATTGGACGTAATACAGCTCCTTGTATTGGATTAGGTGCTGCCCATATCGGCAAGAAATACGAGGATGCCCTTATGCTCGTGCTTCCTTCCGACCATTTGATTAAATACAATTCCATGTTTGCAAATACATTAAAGGATGCCTGTGAGATTGCCGAAGCAGGAGATAATCTTGTTACCATCGGAATCGCTCCGGATTATCCTGAGACCGGATATGGATATATTAAGTTCAATCCGGACAAGACCAGCGGCAGAGGATTCGAGGTTCTTCACTTCGCTGAGAAGCCTTCACTGGAAATTGCAAAGGAATATCTCTCCAGTAATGAATATCTATGGAATAGTGGTATGTTTATCTGGAAGGTATCTTCTATTATGAAGCGATTTGAAAATCTTATGCCTGATACCTATGAAGGGTTAATGACGATTCAGGATGCCATCCGCACTTCCGCAGAGCATGAGATACTGGAACGTGTTTTTCCAACCTTTCCTTCCATTTCCATCGATTATGGTATTATGGAAAAGTCAAAGAATATCTTCACCGTTCCTGGTAACTTCGGATGGGATGATGTAGGTTCCTGGCTTGCAGTAGAGCGTATTCAGAAATCCAACGAAATGGGCAACATCGTAGCCGGTAATATTATTACCATCAATACCACAAACTGTATTATCCAAGGCGATAAGAAATTGATTGCTACTGTTGGTCTAAAAGATCTCGTTATTGTCGATACAGATGATGCTACGCTTATTTGTGATCGCAATTCCACTGCTGATATTAAAAAGGTTCTTGAAAATCTCAAGGTATGTAACCGAAATGAATATATTTAATCACATATAGATACATTTGCTCATAAAGAAGCTCCGACTGTTCCTATACAGTCGGAGCCTTTTATAACATATCCTTTACTTGAATAATCCTTTTTTCTTTTTTCCACCGTTTCCGGTTCCATCATTATTCGGCTTGGAACCATCTTCGGTCTGTCGTTTCACTGCGTTGAGGGAATCTCCTGTTAACGCATCGAACTGCCTCAACAATTCCTTTGCCTCTCCATTCAGCTTATCCGGCACCTGTACCACAAGAGTTACATAATGATCTCCACGCGTTCCACGACTTCTCATCGGAACACCCTTGCCACGAAGTCTTACCTTGGTATCCGTCTGAGTACCCGGCTTAACCTCATAGATAATCTTGCCATCTACGGTGTCGATCATGACCTCTCCACCCAAAACTGCCTGAGCATACGAAATCGGGGCAGTGGAAAAGATGTTCATATCCTGTCTCTGGAATATAGGATGTCTGGAAACCATTATTTCTACCAGGAGATCTCCCCTTGGTCCACCATTTCTTCCCGGTTCACCCTTTTCACGAATACGGATACACTGGCCATTATCAATACCTGCAGGAATTGAAATCTGTATTCTCTTCTTGGATGCAATGTAACCGGTTCCATAGCAGTCCGGACATTTATCCTTAACTACCTTACCGGAACCATTACAATCCGGACAGGTTCGAACATTGATCATGGTTCCAAAGAGACTCTGTGTTGGATACTCTATCTTACCCTTACCGCCACACTTACTACAGGTCTCCTGACTGGTTCCAGGCTTCGCTCCCGTGCCATGACATTTCTGACATTCATCCTTGAGAGTAAGTTCCAGCTCCTTATCCACACCAAAGACCGCTTCTTCAAAGGTGATACGAACCTGTGAACGGATATTGGCCCCTTTCATTGGACCATTGCTACCGCCTCCACGCGAACGTCCGCCTCCAAAAATATCTCCAAAAATGTCTCCAAAGATATCGCCGAAGTCGCCTCCGCTAAAGTCGAAGCCTCCGAATCCACCAGCTCCTCCACCGCCCTGTTCAAAGGCTGCATGACCAAACTGATCGTACTGTCTTCTCTTATCCGGGTCACTCAATATTGCATATGCTTCGGAAGCTTCTTTGAACTTCACCTCTGCATTCTTGTCTCCGGGATTCATATCAGGATGATACTTTTTCGCAAGGACACGATATGCTTTTTTAATTGTTGCTTCATCGGCGCCCTTATCTACTCCAAGCACCTCATAATAATCTCGTTTATCTGCCATTTTTTCCTCGATTCGAAATTACACTTCTCTGTAGTCTCCGTCTACCACATCATCAGCCTGACCTGCATCCGCACCCATGTCAGGGCCTGCACCAGCACCCATATCCGGACCTGCCTGAGCTCCTCCTGCTGCCTGTGCCTGCTCATACATCTTAGAGAACAGCTTCTGAGCGCTCTGCATCAATTTCTCCTGAGCTGCTTTGATCTCTGCCACCTGATCCTCCGTGATGCTTTCAGCCTCAGGGTACTTAGCAAGAATCTCTTTTAATGCAGTAAGATCTGCTTCTACAGCCGTCTTGTCATTTGCATCAATCTTGTCTCCT
>CAYZUC010000012.1:0-46708 GCA_964481705.1 uncultured Lachnospiraceae bacterium | reverse complement strand
AGGGAGAGTAGCGAGATTCGTATTAGCAAAGACACCAATACGATCATTTTCTGCGTAATTAAGCCACTGCTCCATCGTGATTTGAAAGATGTTGTTGTCTAAGAGTTTTTCCGAGTACAATTTATTCATGTATGCAAGATAAAGTCGATAGGGATCCGAGGATGCTATTAATCTTACTTTTCCAGAATCAGGATCCGCATCTACGACGTTGTTGTGGATGCCTCGATTAATCAATCCAAAGGATCCGGAGAATACATCTTCTACACTGATCCAATCCTGAGAACAAAAAGGAATTTCGTCATTCGGATCACCATTATTATTAGCATCCTGTTCTTGAAAGGCTTTTAATACATGGTAGAATTCTTCTGTTGTAGTCGGTACATCCATGTTTACTTTTTTAAGCCAGTTCTTATTGATAAAAACTTTACGGGATACACGTAATTCTGCACCAGAGTTGACTTGGGGAAGAGAATAGATGGCTCCATCCGGACTCATAACAGAAGCGAGTGCATCAGGATGAGATTGTAGGAAAGCCCAACAATTCGGTGCGTTTTTTTTCAGTAGATCATCTTTGGCAAGGTCATAAATATAGCCTCCGGTACCATACTGCATCAATTGATTCGTATCCACGCGGCAATGGATAATCAAATCCGTTGCTCCGTGATTCATGAGTGTATTGTAAATAATTTCTTGTCGTTTATCTTTTTCTAAGACAGTCCAGTTAACTTTTACTCCCGTCATTTTCTCATATTGCTGCCATACGTAGATATTCTCAGCAGGAGCATTTTTATGATTACTTATCATAACATTCAGAGAAGTATCTTCCTTAGTGAGTGGAAACTCACAAGGAATGCTGCCAACCAGTACTGGCTTGTCCTTCAAACTGGTCGTCACGATAACTCCGTTATTCTTGGAAGAACTTGTAGTATTACACCCTCCAACTGTAATACAAGTTACAATAAGTAAAGCGAGAATCCTATCATGTCGAAACATAACCCCACCTCCCGAAGTGATAAATTATCACTATTATATCATTATACTGTCAAATCAGCAAGAAATATGGAATGTTATGACAATTAGGTGAATTGGCAGAAAAAAGCAAGGTGGTAATTTTGATGGAATGAGAGTACAATCAATTGTATGTAATTACGATAATTCTATATTCAGAGGTGGTACGATAAGTAGAGAAGCTGCCTTTAATTTGAAAACTTAATATGTTATCAAGACTCATATATTCTTAGTTTTATTTTCCGTATTTTTGTCAGAAGATTATACAGAAGGGGAATAGCAAAAATACAACACGAGAATATTATTTTTTGTCATGAGCTTATACAATCATAGCATATACTATAACGTTAAGTGGAGGTATTCTATGACCGTTGAACAGGTTCATGAACGGATACAGCAGTTATTGGATGAACGTGACTGGACAGGCTATAAGCTCGCAAAAGAATGTGATATATCATTAAGCACATTTTATAATATGATGGATCGGGATACCATGCCGAAGATAGAGACCTTGGAGCGAATGTGTGAAGGCTTTCATATTACGATGCAGGAGTTTTTTGCAACAGGTGAAAGTACAGGCGGTGATTTTAGCACAAAATTAACAGAAGACGAAATTGTACTTTTGGAAGCGTTTCGACGTTCTGATAATATAAAAAGAGCGAGAATTCTTGGATTTGTTGAGGCAGTGATTACAGAGTAAAGATATTTCCATTGCAGGTGGAAATATCTTTTTTATTACTTTTGTTAATTTAACGTTAAACCGTCGAAATATAATTGAAACAAATGCAAAATATCGGAAAAATGACGAAATAATATCATATTATATACAAAAAATATTGCATATTTACTATAAATACAATACAATGTAATTGATATGAAATACTAACCTTGGATTGGGGGCATACATATGAAGAGCAAAAAAGTGGCATCGAAAATAAGTCGTGTTGTAGTGTTGATTTTGGTGGTTGGATTGGCAGTCCTATGGTTCTGCGTAAATAGTTTTATCTCGGGAACTATGGAAAAAACGGTGTTGTCTGATATGGGAAGTTCGTTGGACGCACAGAAAGAAATCGTGAATAGTTATGTGAAGTCAGCAGAGGATTATCTAGCCGGGTTTGCACAAGCTGCAGAGCTGCGGGATGCATTACAGAATCCAACAGATGCTGCAGTGATTGAGAAGGCACAGAAATTCACAGCTGATTATGCAGGAATTAATAAGCAGTTGGAGAATATCTATCTTGGTGATTATAATTCCACGGTTATTACATCAGTGGTCACAGCCGTAATTGGAAAAACACTTCGAGAGGGTGATGCATTGAAAGCATTACATGATAACATATATCCTGGTAAAGTTGTCTATAATACAGGAGTTATGGCATCAAAATCAACCGGACAACAAGTAATATCTATGTATTATCCTGTCTATGATGGGGATGCTCCACTTGGTTATGTTGGTAGCGCTATTTACGCAGGCGGTCTGCGGGACTCCTTGAATGAACTGAATTCCGGAAGTGGAAAAGAAAGCAATTACATGCTGTTAGATGCAAAAAATAGTGCGTATATCTTCTGTCAGGATGATGAGATGATTGGTACGCCAATTGAGGATGAGAATGTATTAAGCATTATTGATAAGGCAAAGAACTCGGGAGCAACAAACGGCAATTGTGAGTATAAGGTAAACGGTAAAAAGATACTTGCAGTATACAGTTATCTGGCAGACAGAGACTGGGTTATGGTAGTTGAAATGGATCGTGCGGTTGCATTTGCAGGAGTCACGAATATATCTATTATTCTTGCAATACTTTGTCTGGTAGTTGCGATTGTGGTTTCCCTCTCTGTATGGGGTTCTGTAAATTACGAAACAAGAGATATCAAGCAGATTGCAAGTGTTATTACAGAAATCAGCACTCTGGATCTGACCTTAAAGAGAAAGCTGGAAAAGTACAGTAACCGTAAGGATGAGATTGGAGTTATCGCAGATGCGACCATTCATCTGGCGGATGCAGTTAGTAATACCGTAAGCTCCATACAGGGCAAAAGTGGACATTT
This sequence comes from uncultured Lachnospiraceae bacterium, assembly GCA_964481705.1. GTDB lineage: Bacteria > Bacillota > Clostridia > Lachnospirales > Lachnospiraceae > CAYZUC01. Next base: position 43,651 of record CAYZUC010000012.1, on the reverse strand, counting down.
GGCGGAGATGTCAAAGACACTTTTGGATAATGTAAATACATCGAGTGATTCTATCATGGATGTACGTGCAGCCGTTCAGGAAATTGCGGAGAGCACATCCAGACAGGCAGTCGATACGCAAAAGGCAACGCAGAACGTATTGGGTATTGGCAGTAAGATCGAAGAAACGATGAAAGAGACAGAGAACCTAAGCGACTCGGCAGATAATATTCAACAGACCGGACAGTCACTTCTTGAAACCGTTAAAGTACTGGCAAAAGCAAACGATAATACCAAGCAGGCAATCGAGGATATCAGCATACAGACGATTTCAACGAATGAATCCGCAGTTAAGATCAAGGATGCTGCCCAGCTGATTACATCCATTGCAGAGGAGACCAATCTCCTTTCCCTTAATGCTTCTATCGAGGCGGCCAGAGCAGGAGAGCAGGGACGTGGATTCGCAGTTGTTGCCAGTCAGATTCAGAAGCTCGCAGAACAGTCCAATGAGTCTGCGAAGTTTATTGATGATATTATTAATGTATTGCTCACAGATTCCGAAAAAGCAGTAAACTCCATGAATGAGATGAAGACCATTATTATGGAGCAGGTAAAACAGCTTGATTATACCGAAGAACAGTTTGCGAAGATGTATGAAGATATCGGAATTACAAAAGATGGTGTGGCGGCGATTCATACCGTAATTCAGGCAATGGATAAGGAACGTGAGAGCGTTGTTAAGGTGGTTGAGAATCTTTCCGCTATTGCAGAAGGAAATGCGGCTAGTACACAGGAAACATTGGCATCTACAGAGCTCGTTTCCGGAACCATCAAGGATATCTCGGATGCTACAAGTGAATTGTCCTCAATCGTAATCGATATGGAGAACAATGTATCCAGTTTTACCGTTTAAGTTTTGTGATTTTCGTGTATTTTTTGTCATTCTATGGTATAATTACCTCGTATTTATTTGAATTTATGATATATGGGGATATGATAAATTCTATGGAGGGATAGATATGACGAAGACAATAGGTTATTTGTGATAATATGCAGTGATTTGGACATGAGCTTTCTTTTGGCGTCCAGTCACTGCATTTTTGCAATAAAAATCCAAGCGGTAGAAAATACGAAAGATTTGTAGGAGGGAGCAACGTGATTAAGAAGGGTAACGAAAAGGGAGTAAAGGAAAAGGAACAGAGCAATCAGGAGGAAAGCATCGGGAAAAAATATCTGGTAGGTATTGGTGCGTCGGCAGGAGGCTTGGAGGCACTACAGAAGCTACTGTCAGACTTACCGTCTAATACAGGCTTTCCATATATTATCGTTCAACATTTATCCCCTGATTATAAGAGCATGATGAGTGAGATACTTGGGAAATACACGGAAATGCCGGTTTTTGAAGTTCAGGACGGCATGGAGATACGTCCCGATTGTGTTTATATTATTCAACCAGGTAAAAATATGAGGATTTCAAAGGGAAAGATACTTCTCTCGTCTCAAAAAGAGCATGAGTTGAATCTTCCCATTGATATGTTTTTTCGCTCTCTCGCAGAAGAAGCAGGATCAGGTGCAATCGCAATTGTTCTTTCCGGCACGGGTTCCGATGGCACAAATGGAATTAAGGCTGTAAAAGAAAATGATGGTATGATTCTTGTTCAGGATTGTAATACGGCAAAATTTGATGGAATGCCAAATAGTGCCATGCGAACCGGATTGGTAGATGCACAGCTCAGTCCGGAAGGAATAGCATTAGAACTTATGCATATAGCAAACGCTACTAAGATACAGGAATTAATGCAGTACAAGACAGAGAAGCAGATGGATGAAGAACTGATGAAAAAGATTTATTATGTTCTTCGCAAGGTGAGCAATATTAATTTTACGCATTATAAGAATTCTACGATTATTCGAAGAATTGAGCGTCGAATGATGTTAACTCACAAGGACACTCTCGGAGAATATGTCGACTATCTGTATGAGAATCCCAATGAGGTGAAAACCTTATCGAAAGAGGTTCTAATTGGAGTGACGAGTTTTTTCCGAGATCCTGACTTTTTTCAAATGCTAAAGGAAAAAGCAATACAAAACATCGTTCTCAACAGCAGCAAAGAGGAAAATATCCGTGTATGGGTAGCAGGCTGTTCGACCGGAGAAGAAGCATATTCCATAGCAATTCTTTTCAGTGAGGTAATGGAACAACTGAAAATACGACGTACAGTCAAAATATTTGCAACCGATTTGGATGTAGAATCCATTGCGCTTGCAGGAAAAGGCGTTTATAGCGACAGTATTATTGATAATGTGTCTCCGGCACGTCTTTCTAAGTACTTTACACATTCAGGTAATACCTATACGGTGAATCGTGAGATACGCAAGATGATTGTTTTTTCTCCTCATAATGTCTTTCAAGATCCTCCATTTGGACGGTTGGATTTGATATCGTGCAGAAATATGCTAATCTACTTTCAGGTTGTATTACAGAACGATCTCTTTGCGATTTTTCACTCTGCATTGAGAAATAATGGTTATCTGTTTCTAGGTAAGTCAGAGGCAATCGGTGCCTTTACGGAGGCGTTTCCGGTAGTAGACGCGGCGGCTAAGATCTTTTCTCACCGAAAGGAAGTACATATTGCGGGTACCAAGGTGGTTCCTTTTTTACAGACCACTTATTTCGAAAATGATTTTATGGAAGCTGACATGGAACGGTATCAGAATCAGTCTGTCGCTGCTGAAACAGTCACACAGGATGAACAGATTGATCTTACACTGATGGAGCATTTTATGCCGGCCTGTCTGGTGGTCAATAACAAGAATGAAGTGGTTCACCTGTTTGGCGAAAATAGTAATTTTGTACATGTAGCAGTCGGTAAGTTCAGCGATATTGTCTATGATATTGTCACAGAGGATTTGAAGGTTCCTGTATCAACACTGCTGAAGGAGTCACGGAATAGTAATCAAAGAGTCCAATACAAAGATATTCATTTTCGTGGAGAACGCGAGGATGGTATCGTTAATATGACCGTTACGCCGATTGGTAGCGGTAACCGGGTAGGGCAGGGATTATTTGCCATTATTTTTTCGCAGATGCAGTCTCATGGTAAACAGGAAGATGCGATTCCATATGAGATCGATCGCGTGGCATCCCAGAGAATCTCGGATTTGGAGTCTGAATTAAGCGAAGTTCAGGGTAAACTGGATCGAAGTATCGCGGAACAAGAATGCGTAAATGAGGAATTACAGGCGGCAAACGAGGAGTTGCTGACGGCCAATGAAGAACTACAGAGCTCCAATGAAGAGCTGCAGTCCGTAAATGAAGAATTATATACCGTTAATTCTGAGTATCAGCTGAAGATGACAGAGCTTAACGATTTGAACGATGATATTGCCAACTTCCTGTCTACTACATTAATTGGTATTATTTTCGTCGACAATAAATTAAATATCAGGCGTTATACAGATTATGTAACGACTGAGTTCAGTGTGATGGATCATGACATTGGAAGATCTCTGAAGTTTATTTCCTATCATTTTCCGAATATTGATATTTCGGAAATCTGTGACAATGTTTTGAAGACCTTGGTACCGGACGAAAGGGAAGTAAAAACGAGCAGAAAGAAAGTATTTTTGATGCGTGTTGCCCCATATCGTTCGACAGAGAATAAGATTCTTGGCTGTGTTATCTCACTCGTTGATATTACAACGCAGAAGATTGGTCTGGAGAAACTGTTGAATACGGAGGAAAAGCTTTCCCTGATCCAGTTGGAAAATGAGGAAAAGAGTGGCTATTTGTCACATATAGCGCATGAGATAAAAAAGCCTATGGATACACTGCTGGCGACGTCCGGGATGACGATCCGAAATGTGGATGATAAAGAGAAACTGATCGACAATTTGAAACAGATTGCGAATGCGGTTCAGCATATGGCTTCCATCGTGAATGATATATCAGATGCTTCCAGAGGAGAGAGAATTCTGGAGGATAATGTATTGGAGAGATTTGATATACGCGATATGGTCGAAACTCTCAAACCGGATGCAATGGAAAAATTTTCAGATGCAGGTATTACCTTTGAGCTATCGATACAAGAAGATATGCCGACGGGACTGATTGGAAATAAGACGGCATTACAGGAGATACTAAATAGTTTTCTGAATCAGGCTCTGAGAAGTACACCAAAAAATGGTTCTGTTTGTCTGAAGATATCGGGTGAAGTACTGCGACAGGAAAGAGTGGCAATACGCCTAATGATAACGGATACCGGAAAAGGGATTCGAAAAGAAGCAATTCCGGAATTGTTCAAACCGTACACGGGTGAGAAGGAGGACGAGGCTTACACAACGGGACTTGGACTTTCTATTGCGTATAGTCTGATACGTTCGTTGGATGGTAAGGTAGACGTAGAAAGTGAGATGGATCACGGCACAACCTTCTACATTACAGTCAAGTTCTACGCAGATAGTATGAAAAATGAGAAGGCCTTATTACAATAGCAATGTAGACGCTTCTTGGGTCGGAGGGGACTATGAGAAAGATTGCGCAAACAGATAAAAGATATATTGTTGGCATTGGAGCATCGAGCGGAGGACTCGAGGCTCTCAAGGGTCTACTCACGAATTTGCCCACAGATACCGGCTGCACATATATTATTTTCATACACCTATCGCCAGATTATAGAAGTGTGATGGGAGAGTATCTTTCTCGGTTTACTAAGATGAAAGTGATTCCCATTGAAAATGATATGATTTTGAAGCCAAACTGTATCTATGTAAATCAACCGGGTACAGAGATACAGATAGCCGCCGGAAAATGTAAGGTGAGTCAGCAGAAGGAGTTGTATTTAGGATATCCGATTGATCGTTTATTTGAATCTCTGGCAGATTATGCTTCGGAGAAGGCAATTGGTATTATTCTTTCTGGAGTAGGCTCGGATGGAACAAACGGACTGAAAAGAATGAAAGAATGTGGTGGATATGCTTTTGTACAGGATACAGAAAGCGCTGAATTTGATGGCATGCCAAAGAGTGCTATAAAAACGGGTCTCATTGATGCACAGCTATCACCGGAAGCGCTGGGAATGGAGCTTGCACATATTTCAAAGGGAGATGGAGGCAGGTTGGCGTATGATGGGATAGAAGCCAACGTTGAGGAAGAATCACTGAAAGGTGTTTTTTCTGTTCTTCAAAAAGTTAGTGGAGTAAGCTTTTATTATTACAGAAAAAGTACGATCTTACATCGAGTCGAGAGGCGGATGGTTCTTGCACATTTGGAAAATATGAATCAGTATGTCGATCTCCTGTATCGTTCTCCGGATGAAGTACGGGCATTGTCGAGAGATATTTTGACTGGTGTAACCAGATTTTTCCGTGATAGTAAATGCTTTCAGGTACTGAAAGAAAAGGTTATCAGAGATTTGCTTATAAGAACCACAGAAGGAGATACGATACGCATCTGGGTGCCGGGTTGCTCCACCGGTGAAGAAGCGTATTCCATTGCTATTTTATTTATGGAGGCGATGAGCGAATTAAATTGTAAACGGATTATTAAGATATTTGCTACAGATGTCGATGTAGATGCAATTTTTACTGCTGGCAAGGGAATCTACGATGACACCATTTTAGAGGCGGTTTCTACTTCAAGACTACGACATTTCTTCAAGTATCGTAACGGATGTTATGCAATAAATCGGGAGATTCGCAGTATGATTGTTTTTTCACCTCATAATATCCTGACTGATCCCCCGTTTACAAAGCTGGATTTGATATCCTGCCGTAATATGCTCATTCACTTTGAGGCTATATTACAGGATACTCTATTTACTATTTTTCATAATACTCTTAATGCAGGTGGATATCTTTTTCTTGGAAAAGAAGAAAATGTTGGGTCATATGCGGAAGCTTTTCCAAGTGTGGACAGTGCTGCCGGTATTTTTAAGCACAAAAGTGAGGTGCGCCTAAAAAATGGAAAGCCGATTCATCAGATGCAATCTTTGTATTTGCAGAATAGTTTATCAGAAGAGATGGACAGGCGTTTCATGGAGAATCGAGAGCTGAATGCACCGGAGGAAGAAGAGGAACCTACATTTGACCATGCAATTCTTAAGCCCTTCCTCCCACCGTTGATTTTGATCAATGAGAATAATGAGGTTTTGAAAACATATGGGGACTGTTCCAATATTGTCCATATTCCAAGAGGAAGGTTTGGAAGAGATTTGCTATCGGTTATCTCAGAAGGATTGAAGGTGCCTGTTTCCGCGATTGTGACAAAGGGAAAAGAGAGTAAGGATACCGTTCAATATCGAGATGTGTGTTTTCGGGGAGAGGAACGCTCTCAGACCATACATCTCAGCATAGTTCCTATTCAGGAGAAAGAGAAGACAATCCATAAATATATGCTCATTTTCTCCGAAACCACAGAAAAGGCACCAATCCCCACGGCTGTGCCATTTGAATCGGAACAGATGACAGCACAGATTATTTCAAAATTGGAACGTGATCTTGCCGAGATGCAGAAAAAGCTTAATAACAGTATGTCGGAACAAGCAAATGTGAATGAAGAATTACAGACTTCCAATGAAGAATTACTTACAGCAAATGAAGAGCTGCAGAATTCCAATGAAGAGCTGCAATCCGTAAATGAAGAGCTGTTCTCGGTGAATAATGAATACCATGAAAAGCTGCAGGAGTACGAAGATCTCTATGATGACTTTATGAATTTCCTTTCTTCTACCATGGTAGGAATCGTTTACGTGGATACCAATTTAAATATCAGACGTTATTCAGACTATATGACAAAAGAATTTGAAGTGAAGGAGCAGGATATTGGACGTCCGTTAACGTTCCTTTCGTACATTTTTCCGCTTGTGGATATCTTGGAAATCTGTCAGAATGTCATTAAGGAATTTTTGCCAGATGAGCGCGAGATAACGACCAATCGAGGGAAAGTTTTTTTTATGAGGGTTGCTCCTTATAGAACGTCAGATAATCGAGTTCTGGGATGTATTATTACCCTTGTTGATATATCTTCTCAGAAGGAAGGACTCAGAAAGTATAAGGATACTGAAAAACAGTTGGAATTGTATCGTCAGGCGAACGAGGCGAAAACAGAGTTTTTTTCAAGAGTCAGTCATGACATGAGAACTCCTATGAATGCAATTATGGGAATGGCAGAATTGGCTTTAGAAGAGGAAAGCTCTCCGGCAACAAAGGAGTACCTGGGCAATATAATCACATCCAGTCAATTTCTTCTGGGTTTGATTAACGATGTGTTAGACATTACCAAGATTGAAAGTGGTAAAGTCGAGCTTCACGAAGAAGATTATTCCATGAAGGAGTTCCTGAAAAACGTAGATACGATCTTCCGCCCATTGATGGACGAGAAAAAGATTGATTTCAAAATGCGTATGGAGAACGGGATTGAGCATTTTCGTGTGGATAAGCTTCGATTTAATCAGATTTTCTTCAATTTATTGTCGAATGCAGTTAAGTTCACGGAGGAAGGAGGAGTAATCGAGTTCTCATCCATTCATATTCCAGATAGAATGGATAAATGTGGAATGCGGTTCTTTATCCGTGATAACGGACGTGGTATGAGTGATAAGTTTCTAAAAGTATTGTTTGACCCATTTTCTCAGGAGGGGGATAATGGAAGTAAGATGAGGGGATCAGGTCTTGGCCTGACTATCGTAAAAAGTATTTTGGAGTCTATGGGAGGAAGTATTTCCTGTACGAGTACTCTGGGGAAGGGGACGGAGTTTGTGGTAGATATTTATGCATCTTCAATAGAAAATGAAAAAAGGAAGAGTGATGAGAAGGGGACAACGGCTGGAACTTTAGAGGGAGTTCATGTACTGTTAGCAGAAGACAATGATATGAATATTATTGTGGCTCAGAAGCTGATGGAAAGGGACGGCTGCATCGTAGAGGTGGCACATGATGGTCAACAGGTGATTGAAATGTTTCATGCATCGACACCGAATTATTATGATGTTATACTAATGGATATTCGAATGCCGATTCTGGATGGTCTTGATGCGACCAGGCTGATTCGAGATTCCGAGCGGCCGGATTCCAAAACCATTCCGATTATTGCAATGACAGCAGATGCTTTCAATGATGATCGTGAGAAAACATTAAAGGCCGGTATGAATGCCCACTTATCAAAACCCATTGATCCCAAACGTTTAAACGAAGAGATTCGCAAACAGATTGGGAGAGAACCAAAGAACCAATAGTATGCACGTAGCAGAGGAGTAAGGAAATTACAATATGTATAGAATAACGCTAATCATTCAAATCCTTGCCGTTTTAATCTGTTTTATTAGTATTGTTATTTTGTTATATCAAAAGAATACAAAGCAGTCGAGGATTCTACTGCTGACGATTATTTGTGCGCTTCTCCAGAATTACGGCTACTTGATGGAGATGCGTTCTACCTGCCTCGAAGAAGCTATGATGGCGCTCAGAATTGAATATGTAGGTGCTGCCTATATCACATTGTTTCTTATGGCTTTTAATTTAGAGTTCAGCAATGTGAAGTTTAGTCGTGTCATCAGTTGGATTTGGTTCTTTTTTGCAAGCATTGTGCTATTCTAGGTAATAACCTATAAGGATAATCATTTCTATTATTCGTCTGTTACGTTCGTGAGTACAGGCCTTTTCCCTCATGTAGTTTTAGGAAAGGGAATCCTCTACATAGCGAATGCGCTTCTTGTGTATTCCTCTCTGATTGTGAGCATGTGTGTTTCGTTACGCTCATTTTTAAGAGTAGAGGACCGAAGAATGAAATACAATTATCTTCTGCTTGTATTTGCTTCCGGTATTCCCATGGCAGGCCATCTTATTGGTATTATCGGACACCAGAATGAATTTGATGTTGTACCAGCTGGAGTTGCTGTTGGAGTAACAATCTTCAGCTATGCCATAATTAAGAGACGTCTTTTTGATATTGTAGAGGTTGCTCATGAAAATATCCTGACTACAATTGAAGATGCAATCATTATTGTTGATAGTGCATTGCGTTTCTTGGAGGCGAACGACGCTGCAATCAAGCTTTTTCCAGAATTGGAGAACGGCGTACCGGGATGTAAACTTGATAACCGTTTATTGGCACAGGTTCTAAGTGAGAAGAGAGATTGTCAGATGGTTCTAAAGTCCAGGTATTATAATGTTCACGTAAATGAAGTTATGAAGAATGGAAATCTGGGTGGTTATATTGCTTTGTTTTTTGATGTAACAAAGACAGTACGCCAGATGCAGCAGATGAGATTGTGGAAGGAAAAAGCAGACAGAGCGAACCGGGCAAAGAGTTTATTTTTAGCGAACATGTCACATGAGATCAGAACTCCGCTAAATGCAATTCTCGGTTTTGATGAAGTTATTTTAAGAGATTATCAGGATCCAATGGTTCAGGAGTATGGAAAAAATATTCAGGATTCTGCTGGGGCGCTTTTGGCAATTGTTAATGATATTCTGGACTTTTCTAAGATTGAAGCGGATAAAATTGAAATACATGAAGAACCATATCAAATAAAACATATGCTGCAGGAATTGGAAAGCATGTTCCATATAAAAGCAGAGGAGAAGAAACTTAGTTTTTCGATGGAAGTATCCGAACAGCTTCCGTCCTGGCTGATCGGAGATGATGTTCGTGTTCGTCAAATCGCTACAAATTTGATTTCCAATGCAGTGAAGTATACCTCAGAGGGTTCGGTAATTGTTAAGGTGGTCTGGGAAGAAGATAACGATATATCGAAAATGACAATTTCAGTTACGGATACCGGAATTGGAATCAAGGAAAAAGAGATTAGTCATTTGTTCACCAGCTTTGAAAGATTGGATGAGAATAGAAATCGATCCATTGAGGGAACTGGACTTGGATTAAATATTACAAAGCGTTTGGTTGAACTGATGAATGGAGAGCTTCTTGTTCAAAGTGAGTATGGAAAAGGAAGTGTTTTTACAGCAATCATACCGCAGCGGGTTCCGGATAATCGGATAGAAGCTCCGAAAACAGAGAGCTTGCAGGAGGAGACTTGCTTTCAGGCACCAGATGCAAAGGTACTTCTTGTAGATGATAGCAAGACAAATCTTATGGTAGAACAAGCGCTGTTAAAGAGCACCAAGGTTCAGGTCAAGACAGCATTAAGCGGTGAAGAGTGTTTGGAAATGATTATCGAGGAACACTTTGATTTAATTTTTCTGGATCATAGAATGCCGGTTATGGATGGAGCTGAGACCTTGAAGAAAATGAAAAGCATAGAACATATGTGTAAAGGAACACCTGTTATTGTATTGACTGCCAATGCTGTCAATAATGCTAGAGGTAACTATCTGAAGATGGGATTTGATGATTTTCTTGCGAAACCGGTCAAAGGAACTGATTTGATTAATATGCTTCAGAAGTATTTGGAACCAATTGGTTAGAATGGAGTAATGAATGGACAAAAAGTTTGTTGAGAAGGAACCACATGATTTTGGAGAATTACGAGAGATTATTTCTGTTTTACGAAGCGAAAATGGATGTAAGTGGGATCGTGCGCAAACCCATGAATCATTGAAGGTATGTCTGACCGAGGAATGCGGTGAGGTACTGCAGGCGATCGATCATAAAGATGATGAGAATCTGTGTGAGGAGCTTGGAGATGTTCTGTTACAGGTTCTTATGCATAGTGAAATAGCAAGTGAACGCGGAGCCTTCTCCTTGGATGATGTCATCCAGATGGTCAGTGAGAAAATGATCCGTAGACATCCCCATGTATTTGGAGATGTCGTTGCAGAAACGCCGGAAGAAAGTCTGGCATTGTGGAAACAAATCAAGAAACAGGAGAAAGAAAAGCAATAGGTCTAGAGTTCTTCGTACATCTTATAGAAGATACGATTTTCAAGGACAAAGACATCCTGCAAGTCATCACAACGCACGGCGATTATGTCACCAATGTTACCTAACATATAGCGTTCTTCGTTTTGCTTGGTAAATACCTTTACAGCCTTGTTTAGAATGGATGCATAGATAATTGTTTCCCCCTTTTGAACACAGGAATGAACGTGCTTCTCCAAAAGAAACATATTACCGTCAACACGATTTTTCAGTGTAGGCTTATAGGAGGAATTGAGCTTAAATGCTTTTCCGGATGCAGTATAAGCATCCTCGAAGAGTGCACGATGCGTGGTGTAGACTTCACCTTGATGACCAATCATGATGAACACGTCATCAGAGATGACCATATCAAAGTCTCCACTCAGAGAACGGATGGTAATCGGAGTACCGACATCCAATATTTCAGAAGGAATTACATATCCGAGAGGGATATGTTTTTTTCTGTATTTTTTCATACCAGAGACATCCAATCGTGCCTTTTTTGCATAAATCAGGTCGAAGCTCTTAAAATAGGATTGAATTCTTTCCGAAAAATATGCTTCTGTGTGATAGCCGGGATAAGCAGTCTCGTATTTACGTCTGCTGATAAATCCACCGGCTTTGTTAGAATGACCACCACCGGAGCCTATGTCTTTTGCGAGAAACGCTGCGAAATCAGAGGCATTTGTTTCCTTTACACAACTACGAACAGAGAATTTAATCCCATCATCCAGCTGATTATACACCACGCATGTATCAACGTTGTCAACCTGAATACACATATCGCTAATTAAACCAAGAATGTTGGGGTCACAGGGCTGAGACTTTATCAATGAGTAACGATTGTTATCATTATATATCATTCGTAACATGGCGATTCCTGCAATCTCCAGTTCTTCTGCGGAAAGGTTGCAGTTCTGAAGCTGATAAAAGATGTCATTGGAAAATACTAAAATATCTCGCATATCCTTGTCGGCAGGATGATAGATTTCGGAGAATTGCTGCGTGTCGGTGAATAGTCCATAGTAAAGAGCAGTAGATACGTCACGGTAATTAATCATATGGATACCGGCCTCAGTTAGAAGTTGCCAGACAATCGTAGAACAACTTCCATAATTACTCATAATAAGAGTATTCTGTTGCTGACGTACTTCAATCTTATGGTGATCGATAATTGCAGTGTTTTCAGCCTGAAAGAAGGTTACATTGCCGGCACGGTACTGGCAGTCTACGGTAATCAACAATTCATCATGAAATACAATAGAATCCGGGACAATATATTCGATTGGAATGGAAAGCTTTCGAATCATAAGCAGCAGATTGCTCTTGTGAATCTGGAGGCTGCCACTATAGATCAATCTGGTATCAATTCCGTTTTTGGTGAAGTAGGTATACAAAGCGAACCCAGAGGCTATTGCATCTGCATCCGGATTGTCATGACATTGAATTACTATTTTGTTGTATTTTAGCAAATCGGTTAGTTTCATAGAAATCCCCATTCAAAGTAATTTAAAGTATTCGTTTTCTTACGAATAGTCATCTTGTGTAAAAAAAAGAGCAACCATGGAATGATTGCTCTAATATGTGTATTTATGAAAGAAGTCTTGAAAATCAATACTCATCATCATCTTCATTGGCGGCTGCAGCAGAACACGAAGAAACAATGGCAGCAATGATGGCAGCTATAATAGAAATACTGATGACGCATACTAGGAAGATACCCATAATCAAGCTCCTTTCGCAACAAATAATCTATAGGTATTATACATTATTTTGAAATAAATGCAAGATAAGATTTCTTTGCACTATGGCTCCATTGTGATGATAGAACCGTCTTCACGATACTGTAATTCCATGTATTTTACGCAACGTCTGTGATTGATTCCGCCGGAATGAGTGCAATCATGGTAGAAAAGATACCATTTACCACGGAATTCAACGATGGAATGATGAGTCGTCCATCCAACCACGGGCTCCAGAATCTTGCCACGGAATGTGAACGGTCCCATAGGGTCGGTTCCGGTAGCGTATACAATACTGTGAGTGGTACCGGTCGAGTAGGAGAAATAGTACAGACCATTGTATTTGTGCATCCAAGGACCTTCGAAGTATCTACGATCTTCATCGCCGGCAGTCAGAGGATTTCCATTCTCATCAAGAATGACAAGTGGTTTTGAATCTTCCCGGAAGGATTTTAAATCATCGCCCAACACAGCAACTCTTGGACACAGAGCTGGTTCGGAGCCGGCAGGACCGACTGCATCTGCTTTGAAGGAACCGGTTTGCCATTTTTCAAGCTGTCCGCCCCATAACCCACCAAAGTAAGCATAGAACTTTCCGTCATCATCCGGAAAAACAGCAGGATCAATACTAAAGCTGCCGGTAATATAGTTATCTTCCGGCTTGAATGGACCTACAGGAGAATTACTGGTGGCTACTCCGATATGGAAAACGCCATCTTTATCACGAGCAGGAAAGTACAGATAGTAAATACCATCCTTACGTACACAGTCAGGTGCCCACATTTGCGTGCCTACCCATGGTACATCCTTCTCATGAAGGGCTTCCCCATTATCTATACAGGGAGCTGTAATGTCATCCATGGAAAGGACATGATAATCTGCCATTTGATACTCGTCACCATTATCATTATCTTCTCCGTCGTGTTCTAAATCATGCGAAGGATAGATATATAACTTATCATCAAATACATGTGCGGAAGGATCTGCTGTATAGATACTGGTAATAAGTGGTTGTTTGGGTTTGGAACCGTTTGTCATTTGAATTACCTCCAAGATAATATAATAACTAATAATAGCAATGATATAAGATAAAATCTATACAAAAGTTGCGAAGTTACTATCAACGATTGCTAAAATTTGTTTTAACGCAGGTTTTTCGGACGAAGGGCATGATTCAGAACGGAAAGTATGTTATACTCAGTGAGTCGAGGAAGGACAGAATTAATACGATAGGAATGGAGTTAATCGATGAAAAAGAATTACAAAGGTATCGTGAGTTATGATGGAACCAGATATTACGGCTGGGAGCATCAACCGGGAAAGGATACCATTCAGGGAAAAATAGAGGATGTTCTGGGACATATAAACGAACCTCCAATTGATGTTATTGGAGCAGGCAGAACGGATGGCGGTGTACATGCCAGGGGTATGGTCGTCAATTTTCGGCTGGATACGGATATGGACGCGGAGGAGCTTCGTGATTATATGAATCAGTATCTGCCTGAGGATATCGTCATATTGGAGTTGAAGGAAGCCTCCGAGCGCTTTCATGCGAGGTACAATGCACGAGGGAAAACATATCGTTACACCTGTTATGTTGGAGAAAACAAGCCAATATTTGACAGAAAGTTTGTATTAACAGTAGGGGAAGACCTTCAGATAGCAAAAATGCAGGAGGCAGCCGGATATCTTATAGGAGAACATGACTTCTGCAGCTTTTGTAAGAATCCTCAAAAGAAAAAGTCAACCGTTCGTAATGTCGATCAAATTGATATTCGTAAAGAGGGAGACTATTTGATAATGGATTTTCACGGAAATGGTTTCCTGCGAAATATGGTGAGAATATTGACAGGAACGCTTCTCGCGGTAGGAAAGGGTGAAATGGAGCCTATTCGTGTGAAGGAGATTCTAGAGGCGAAAAATCGTTTGGAAGCGGGAGAAACTGCGCCGGCGAAGGGCTTATGTCTGATTAAAGTTGACTATGATTGATAAAATGAATCGAATCTATTATAATCAAAGCGATGACATCTGGAACATGGAGAGCAGATATGAGGAATCTTTGGAAGAATAAATATACCATGATAAGCATTGGAGCAATACTTGTTATGGCTCTAATAACAGCAGGAAGCTTACTCTTCTTCAAAACTCAGATTATGGAGACGGTAAAAGAGGACACACTGGATACAACAAAGCAATATGAGCACTATTTTGCTATGATAACAAGCGACAGCAATTCTTCCTTTTGGAAATCTGTCCTTGCCGGAGCAAAGCAGGAGGCAGAAGAGACCGGAAATTACCTTGAAGTAATTGGAGCAGATCTTGGAGACCAGTACACGGAGCAGGAAAAGATGAGAATTGCTATTGAATCCGGCGTGGATGGTATCATTGTTGAGGCGGATGACAGTACCTCGATGCGTGATTTGATCAATGAGGCTTCCGATGCGGGAATCCCGGTGGTAACAGCATTTGGTGACTGCGCTGGAAGTATTCGAAAAAGCTATGTGGGGATTAACAGCTTTAATTTGGGACGAGAGTATGGACGTCAGGTCAACGAGATTGCAGATAATGTGTTTTTGACAGAGAAGAGCAAAAACGGAGATATTCCGGGGCTTCGCGTGCTTGTTTTGTTTAACCAGAAGGCAGATGACAGTGGTCAGAATATTGTTTTCTCGGGTATTCAGGAGGCGGTTATGACACAGAGTAAATACGCAGACAGAATTACTCTGGAGGCGAAAGCAATTAATGCAGATGGACCCTTTGCGGCAGAAGAATCGATTCGTAATGTTTTTATGACGGAGTCAACTACGCCGGATATCATTATCTGTCTGAATGAATTAAATACGACCTGCGTTTATCAAACAGTAGTAGATCGAAATCTCGTAGGTAAGATTAATATTATTGGGTATTATAACTCACAGACAATTCTGAAGGGTGTGGAGCGTAATGTTATTTATTCTACGATATCGGTTGATACGGAGCAAATGGGTTCTCTGTGCGTAGAAGCATTAAATGAATACATTGGTTCGGGCTATGTCAGCGAGTATTACTCTGTTGATACCAACCTGATCACCGCAGATAACGTAAAAGAGTATCTGGGAGGTGAAGTGGATGAAAAATAGTCAGAGAACCATTACACTTCAGACCAAGCTTATCCTTGCGTTTATAGCAACGACTTTGATTATTCTGGTGGTTAATCTTTTTATGTACCAAAACATTAATACATTAGTGAATCAATTGGACGCGATCTACATGAGCAATGTTCGATTGAATGAACTCGAAACGGCATTGTCTGCGGTTCAAAACAGCATGACGGATTATCTGAATACAAAGACATCAGATTCGATGCAGACATACTATAAGTCGGAACAGGATTATGCAGAGCTGGTTCGGGAGCTGAATGCAGACATAACCGGAAACCGTCTCCAGATGATGGAACGCTCGATTCGCAATATGTCGGAGAATTATCTGGAGCTTACCAGTCAGACAGTTGATGCAAAGCGTGGAAGGAATGTCGACAAATATAAGACACGCTATGAGAAAGCATCCGAACTATACAAATATATTGGTTCCTATATTTACAGCCTTAACAATGAACAGTTTCGTGATAACTCCAGTAATTATAAGAACTTATCCATGTCGCTACATTTTTTGGAATACATTAGTGTCATGATATTGGTAGGCGTTGCGATATGTAATATGGTTTTGATCACCATGGTTACCAAAAATATTACGAATCCACTGCGGGAACTGGCACTTACTGCAAATCGTGTGTCTGGTGGAGATTTTGATACGGAGTTGGTAGAAGTACATTCACAGGATGAGGTGGGAATTGTTAGCGCCGCTTTTAACCAGATGCTCATTAATATACGTGAGTATATTATTCAGACTAAGAAGAGTATGGAAAAAGAGCGGGAGATGAAAGAGAAAGAGCTGATGATGGAGACACATTTGAAGGATGCACAGCTTAAATATCTTCAGGCACAAATCAATCCACATTTTCTGTTTAATACCTTGAACGCAGGAGCACAGCTTGCCATGATGGAGGGCGGAGACAGGACGTATCAGTATATTCAGAATGTAGCGGACTTCTTTCGTTATAATGTAAAAAAGAATAATGAAATCGTTACATTGAAGGAAGAAATTGAATTGGTAGATAACTATATTTATATTCTTAATGTTCGTTTTTCCGGAGAGATTTGTTTTGAGAAAAGGATAGATGAATCTCTCACAAGAATACAGGTTCCAAGCATGCTGCTTCAGCCGATTGTTGAAAACAGTGTCAATTATGGCATTCGAAATATTGACTGGCAGGGAATTATCCGGCTTTCTGTATATCGGGAGGGTGAGGATATTTGTATCAGCATCCGAGATAATGGAATCGGAATGCCACAGGAGAAGATTGATGAAATACTTACCAATCGTTTGCCGGTGAGCGATATCAAGACGGATTCCAACGGAGTGGGATTGAATAATGTAATACAACGACTCAGAATTTTCTTTGAATCGGAGGATGTATTCGATATTGTAAGTGAGGGTGAGAATATGGGAACGGAAATCATTATAACGCTACCTTATTTATTATAGAAGAAAGAGGGAAGAGACGCGTTAAGTAATACAGAATGGAGAATGATATGTACAGAATTATGCTTGCAGACGATGAAGGAATCGTAATTGATTCTTTGAAATTTATTATTATGAAAGAGTTTGGCGACAGCTGTATGGTTGAGACGGCCAAAACGGGTCGGAGTGTGATTGAGCTTGCAGAGAGCTTTCGGCCGGATATTGCATTTATGGATATTCAGATGCCCGGTATTAATGGAATAGATGCCATGCGTGAGATTAAAGAGAGCAACAAGAACACCATTTTTATTGTTATGAGTGCATATGATAAGTTTGATTATGCAAAGGAAGCAATCAATCTGGGCGTTTTGGAGTATCTGAATAAGCCTGTTGAGCGCACAAAAATTGTGGAAGTACTGAAGCGGGCAATGTCTCTGATTGACAATGAACGAGAGAAACGGAGCAATGATTTATTAACAAAAGAGAAGCTGGAGACTGTTGTTCCTATTATTGAGAATGGTTTGATTTACAACATTCTTTTCCTTGAGCACTTTGAAGAAGACATTGTAAATTTTAAGAACCTTCTTGGCATTGAAGAAGACTATGGATATATGGGAGTACTTGTCTGTGGAGACAGCCAGGATGGTAATCATATGACAAATGCTGTTGGTGCCAGCGTACGAGTACAAAATGCATATGTAGAGGTGCGTGAAATAGTCCGTGGATTTTTCCCTAATATTGTTATGGGGGCTTTAATGGCAAACAAAATAGCATTGTTCATTCCTACAGGGAAGGAACAGATGGACTATAACGAGCGTATTGAAATTATCGAAAAATCTCGAGAGCTGGTTCGGAAGCTGAGAAAGAGAATTGATGTTGCTTTTCGAGTGGGAATTGGATCCATTCGTCCGCTGCACGAATCCAGCATCTCATATAATGAAGCTTTAAATTCCCTGATAGATACAACAGGAAGCGTTGCACATGTCGATGATCTTCCTTTGCATTGCGAGTACGAAGATAACTACCCAATTGATCTCGAGAACCGAATTTTTGATTTGGTGGAAAAAGGAGCTTTGGATGAAGCTGTTGCAACAACGAACAGTTTCTATGATTGGATGGTAGATAATTACGGAGAACATCTCCCGGATATCAAATTAAAGTGTCTGGAATTTGTGCTATGGGCTGAGCATTTGGTATATCTTAGTGGGGGAATGACATATCATTTTCTTTCCCGTTCGGATTATCTTCCGACCCTGATGGAGCTGGCAAATACCGATCTGGTCCGGAGCTGGTTTGTCGACCATATTACAGATGCCTGCCGCAATGTTGTAATAAAGAAAGAAGAGCAGTCGGTCAGTGTCATCAGTCGTGCAAAGAACTATATAGACTCCCATTATATGAAAGATATTTCGCTGGATGATGTTTCAAGAGAGGTTGATATTAGTCCGTATTATTTCAGTAAAATATTTAAGGATGAAACCGGAGAGAATTTCATCGAATATGTTACCAGCATTCGAATGGATAAGGCCAAGGAACTCTTAACAAAATCTGACCGAAGTATGAAAGAAATCTGCAGTCTTGTAGGTTATTCGGATCCGAATTACTTTAGCCGTTCCTTTAAAAAGAACACCGGTTATACACCAACGGAGTATAAGGAACAATTTATATCATAATCGTTTAGGAAGAGGGAGGTGCATCTTTATGGTTCGTAAAGTTGTCAGCGTGATTCTTTTGGTGTCATTGCTTTTGACAGGCTGCCGAGAGATTGAGACCAATGAAGTGGTTACGGAAAAGAAGACGGATGATAAAATACAAATCGGAATGAGCTTCGATTCTTTTGTAATTGAGCGTTGGCAGAGAGATCGTGATGTCTTTGTATCAACAGCGAAAGAGCACGGAGCTGAGGTAAACGTACAAAATGCAAATGGAGATGTTAAGGAACAAATCTCTCAAATCCAATACTTCATCGAAAAGAAGATGGACGTTATTGTTATTATTTGTATTGATTCGAATAGTCTCAAGGAGGTTGTTCAGAAAGCAAAAAATGCGGGAATTAAGGTAATAGCCTATGACAGAATGATCAATGATGCAGGTGCCGATTTGTATATCTCCTTTGACAATGAGCGTGTGGGAGAGATGATGGGCGAGGCGATGATAGGGGCGGGATTAAAAAATAAACGAGTGATTATGCTTTGCGGGCCAACTACAGATAATAATGTAAGTTATGTAGATACCGGATTTCGAAGAGTGATGAATAAACACCAGATAGAAGTTGTGGATTACATGAATGCAGAAGGATGGAAGGCAGAGCTTGCCGGCAATTATATATATGATCATACGGAATTATTAAAGAGTGTGGATGGTGTTATGTGTGGAAATGATAGTATGGCAACGCAGACAATACGAGCACTTGCAGAGAAAAGATTAGCCGGTCAGATTATTGTAGTGGGACAGGATGCCGATTTGGAAGCCTGCCAGAGAATCGTAGAAGGAACTCAGCTTATGACGGTATATAAACCAGTGGAAAAGCTTGCCCAGACTGCTGCGGAATATGCAATTCGTATGGCCGAAGGCGATGATTTGAAGAATGAAAGCTCCATGAATGATAACGGGAAACAGATTCCGTACGTAATGCTGGAACCAATTGCAGTAACCAAGGATAATATGGATGAGGTTATTATCGACAGTGGATATCATCTTAGAGAGGATGTATATCTGAATGTAAGAGAATAGGATTATTTTATGAACGCTGGCACGAAAATACAAAAAAGTGCTAGCGTTTTTGTATTTTATGGACAGTTAAAAGTTGAAAATGTGAAGAAAGGTGACAAACATGTACTATATGATGTGTGTTATTATCTATTTGTAACAAGAAGGTACTTAAATAAAAGTACGTAAACCAATTAAGGGAGGATTTCAAGAAATGAAAAGAAAATTACTTAGTTCTATCCTGAGCGTAGCTATGGTAGCTACATTATTAGTAGGATGTGGCGAAGCAGCAGCTCCTGCAGCATCTGAAGCAGCAGCACCTGCAGCAACAGAAGAAGCAGCACCTGCTGAAACACCTGCAGCTACAGAAGCAGCTACAGAAGCAGCAGCACCTGCTGGTGGCGCTGGCGGAAAAATCGGTGTAGCAATGCCTACAAAAGATTTACAGAGATGGAATCAGGATGGTTCCAACATGGAAGCTCAGTTAAAAGAAGCTGGATACGAAGTTGATTTACAGTATGCATCAAACGACGTTCCTACACAGGTTTCTCAGATTGAGAACATGATCAACAATGGTGATCAGTTACTCGTTGTAGCTTCTATCGACGGAAGTTCTTTAGGAGATGTTATGGCTCAGGCTAAAGAAGCAGGAATTCCTGTTATCGCTTACGATCGTCTGATTATGAACTCCGATGCAGTTTCCTACTATGCAACATTTGATAACTACATGGTTGGAACAAAACAGGGACAGTACATTGTTGATACTTTAAAGCTTGATACAGAAAAAGGACCTTTCAACTTAGAAGTATTCACAGGTGATCCTGGTGATAACAATGCTAACTTCTTCTACGGTGGTGCTATGGACGTTCTTAAGCCATACATCGATGAGGGAAAATTAGTTGTTAAATCTGGACAGGTTGATTTCGCAGACGTTGCTACAGCAAACTGGGATACAGCTACAGCACAGTCCAGAATGGAGAACATCCTTGCTTCTTACTATGCAGATGGAACAAAGCTTGACGTAGTTCTTTGCTCAAACGATTCTACAGCACTTGGTGTTGAGAACGCTCTTGCAGCTAACTACACAGGCGAATGGCCAATCATCACAGGTCAGGATTGTGACGTTGCTAACGTTAAGAACATGCTTGCTGACAAGCAGTCCATGTCTATCTTCAAAGATACTCGTGAATTAGCTACTCAGGTTGTTAAGATGGTAGACGCTATCATGCAGGGTGGCGAAGCTCCAGTTAACGATACAAAGACTTATGACAATGGTGCAGGAGTTGTTCCTTCATACCTTTGCGAGCCTGTATTCGCTGACAAATCTAACTACAAAGAGTTATTGATTGATTCTGGATACTATACAGAAGACGATCTGAAATAGAACTTGAATTATTAATCTGGCAGGCGGGTTTTAGCCCGCCTGCTATTCTGAGTTTCACAGCGGGGTAAACGGTTAGCTCCGACGTGACGTAGTATAGGAGGGATATATTTGGCAAAAACATTGCTGGAAATGAAAAGTATTACCAAAACCTTCCCTGGCGTTAAGGCTCTTGACAACGTTAATTTACAGGTTGAAGAGGGCGAGATTCACGCTCTGGTTGGAGAAAACGGTGCAGGAAAGTCCACGCTGATGAACGTATTAAGTGGAATTTATCCTTATGGCTCTTATGAGGGCGATATCGTTTATGATGGTAATGTATGTAAATTTGGAAAGATTAAAGATAGTGAAAGCAAAGGAATTGTAATTATTCATCAGGAATTGGCATTAGTACCGTATATGTCAATCGGAGAAAATATGTTCTTAGGAAACGAGCGCGGTAAGAAAGCTGCAATCGATTGGAATGAGACATATGGTGAAGCAGACAAGTACTTAAAAACGGTAGGACTTTCAGAGTCCTCCAGAACACTGGTTAAAGATATCAGTGTAGGTAAACAGCAGTTGGTTGAAATCGCAAAGGCACTTGCTAAAAAGGCAAAGCTGTTAATTTTGGATGAGCCAACTTCCTCTCTGAATGAATCGGATTCAAGAGCATTGTTGGATTTGCTGTTGAAATTCAAGAAAGAGGGAATGACTTCGATTATTATTTCTCATAAATTGAATGAAGTATCCTATGTTGCGGATAAGATTACTGTTATCCGTGATGGTGCTACAATTGAGACCTTAGATAAAAGTAAAGATGCTATTTCGGAAGACCGTATTATCAAAGGAATGGTTGGACGTGAGCTGACAGATCGTTTTCCTAAGAGAAGCGGTGTGAAAATTGGCGATTACAGCATGAAGGTTACAAATTGGACTGTATACCATCCTCTTTATAATGAACAGAAGGTTGTTGACAATGTATCCTTCAATGTAAGAAAAGGTGAAGTAGTAGGTATTTCCGGACTGATGGGAGCTGGTAGAACAGAGCTTGCCATGAGTATCTTCGGAAAGAGCTATGGAACTAATATCTCCGGAAAGCTTGAAATAGATGGCAAAGAAGTTCATCTGAAAAGCCCCAGAGAAGCTATTAATCATAAGCTTGCTTATGTTACTGAGGACAGAAAAGGTAATGGACTTGTATTGAGTAATCCTATCAAGGTCAATACGACTCTTGCTAATCTGGACAGCATCAGTAAAAAAAGTGTAATTGATAAAGACAAGGAAGTAGAAGTTGCAAATGATTACAAGCAGAAATTAAAGACAAAATGTCCGACGGTTGAACAGAATGTTGGTAACCTCAGTGGTGGTAATCAGCAGAAGGTTCTTCTTGCAAAGTGGATGTTTGCAGATCCTAATATTCTGATTCTGGATGAGCCGACCAGAGGTATTGATGTTGGTGCTAAGTATGAAATTTACTGCATCATTAATGATCTGGTAGCAGCAGGAAAGTCTGTTATCATGATTTCATCTGAATTACCTGAAATTCTAGGAATGAGTGATCGTATCTATGTCATGAATGAAGGCAAGATTGCAGGAGAATTGACAAGAGAAGAAGCAACTCAGGAAAAGATTATGGCTAGTATTTTAAAATCGAGTAAAGGAGAATAGAAGATGAAGAGTGCAGACTTATTAGGTAGTTTAAAGAAATATACAATGGTTATTGCCCTCGTTGTTGTAACAATTTTGTTCTCCATACTAACAGATGGCAAAATATTACTGCCTATGAATATCACGAACTTAATTGCTCAGAATGCTTATGTGTACATTCTGGCAACTGGTATGTTGGTATGTATCTTAACTGGTGGTAACATCGACCTTTCTGTTGGATCAGTTGTTTGTTTCGTAGGAGCAATCGGAGCTACTATGATGGACAAAGGAGGCAATATTTGGGTAGCTGTTCTGGTTATGCTGATTGTGGGAGCTATCATCGGAGCATTCCAGGGTTTCTGGATCGCGTATGTAAAAGTTCCTCCGTTCATTGCTACACTTGCCGGAATGCTTGCTTTCCGTGGATTATCCAATGTAGTGCTTGACGGACACGTTGTATCAGTAAAAAATGAAGCCTTTATCAATGTATTTGGTGGTGGAGCTAATTGTTTTGTTCCAGATTTCCTTCATGGAAATGGAATTAATCTGACTTGTATCTTAGCAGGTGTGATTGCGTGTGTATTATATATTTTCTTCCAGGTAAAAGATCATATTGATCGTGTGAAGAAAGGTTATGCATCTGCACCGGTTAGCAGCATGATTATAAAATCAGTATTGATTTGTGCAGTAGTCATGGCGTTATGTTACAAGCTGGCATTAAATAAAGGACTTCCTTCCGCATTGATTTGGGTTGTTCTGGTTGTTTTGATTTACACTTATGTAACTACAAAGACCACAATTGGTCGTTACTTATATGCAATCGGTGGTAATGAGAAAGCGACTAAGCTTTCTGGTATCAATGTTGAAAGAGTTTATTTCCTCGCTTATACCAATATGGGTCTTTTGGCAGGTCTTGCCGGAATACTTACTATTGCACGTATGACATCATCTCAGCCGACATATGGTCAGAGTTATGAAATGGATGCTATCGGATCCTGCTTCATTGGTGGTGCATCTGCTTACGGTGGAATTGGAACCGTACCCGGCGTTGTAGTCGGAGCTACTCTGATGGGTGTTATCAACCTTGGTATGGTTATCATCGGTGTTGACACAAACTACCAGAAGGTTACAAAGGGAGCCGTTCTGTTAGTAGCTGTTATCTTTGATGTTCTTACGAAAAAAGAGAAGAAATAGGGAGGAGACAAAAAGTATGAAGAAAGCAATTGATTTAGTTCGAAAAAATACGATGCTGATTGTCTTGGTTCTTGTGGTTCTCTTTTTCGCAATAACTACTAAGGGACAAATGGTATCGGCAGCAAACTTTACCAGCTTGGTAACACAGAATGCTTATGTATTCGTTCTTGCAACCGGAATGTTAATGTGTATGTTAACCGGAGGTAATATTGATCTTTCTGTAGGATCTCTGGTGTGCTTTATTGGCGCTATTGGAGCTACATTGATGGTAATCAAGGGTGTTCCTGTAAGCGTATCCATTTTAATCATGATTATTGTAGGTTTAATCTATGGTGTGGTTCTCGGATACCTGATTGCTTACTTGAATATTCCGCCGTGGATCGCAACACTGGCAGGAATGCTTGCCCTTCGTGGATGGGGTATGGCAATCATGAATGGTCTTACTATTTCTCCTTTACCGGAGAGCTTTGTAGGTATGTTTAATGGTTCTGTTCCTGATTTCTTCGGAAATGCAGGTCTTAATCTTACCTGTGTGATTGTAGGAGTAGTTGCTTGTGTGATTTTTGTATTCTTACAATTGAAGTCAAGAAAAGAGAAGGTTTCAAAAGGATATAATACAGAATCGATGGTAGCTTTAATGGTTCGTATCGTTCTCGTATGTGCAGTCATCATGTTGTTCGCAATTAAGTTTGCACAGAAGAGTGGTATTCCATTTACCTTGATTTGGGTAGTAGTTATCTGTCTGATTTATGATTTTATTACTTCAAAGACAACATTTGGACGTTACTTCTATACCCTTGGTGGTAATGAAGCAGCTACTAGATTGTCTGGTATTGATACAAGAAAGATCATGTTTGCCGCATATGTTAATATGGCATTCCTTTCTACTATCGCAGCCATGATGACCATGGCAAGACTTACTTCAGCAACACCAACAGCCGGTACCAACTTTGAGATGGACGCAATCAGCGCCTGCGTAGTTGGTGGTGTATCTGCTTATGGTGGATCCGGAACAGTATTCGGTATGGTTATCGGAGCAGTTCTGATTGGTGTTATTAACATCGGTATGTCAGTTATGAACATTGATGCCAACTTCCAGAAGGTTGTAAAGGGCGTTGTATTGTTAGTAGCTGTTGTATTCGACCTGCTGAACAAAAAGGATAAAAGATAAAACTCCTCATATGTGTTCACATTAAGATACCATCGCTTCGCGAATACGAAGCGGTGGTATTTTGCTGTGGTGCACCTGACAACGCAGGATTCATGTTAAGTTCTTTTTTTGATGAAGCTGGTATTGCTTGGGTGTGATACCTCGAAGCTTTCGAAAGGTCTTGATTAGATGGGAACAGTCAGAAAATCCTGTTTCCTGACTGATGTAGGTCAGATCGTAATCTGTGAACAAAAGAAAGTCTTCTGCTTTACAAACACGTATAAACTCAATAAATTCTTTACAGGTTTGACCATAATACTCACGGAAACTCTTTGCAAAATAGGAGTAACTCATATTGCAGACTTTTGCAATTTCTTCGACTGTTAAATGTTCGGAGGAATGAGCATCAATGTATCCTGTGATTGTATAAATGGTCTCAGAAGGCTCTTTTCCACCAGTTGCTTTCTCAACATCAAATCCATTCTTTTGCCAAATTCTCAATACGGTAGTAAGTAATGCACTCAACAGGGAATTACAGACTACGTCATATCCATAATCCTTTCTTTGAAATTCATTTACATAATCGCCCACAAATGATTCGATTTCCGTATCACATATTATTTTAGCAGGGAGATAAACAGGTGCCGAAGATATCCCCTTTGCATTATGAAAGATTGTGCGAAATCTTGGTGCATAAGTGCTGTTGGACGTAATTCGGTTGATGTCAAATTTCAATACATAGAGTTTCGGAAATAATTCGGCAGGTGCATCAATAGAATGAATATCTCTTGAATGAAAAAGAATGAAATCACCTTTACTCATTCGATACGTTTCGTTGTTTACATTCACAATTACAGTTCCTTCTACTATAAAAAGAAGCTCCATAAAATAATGCCAATGTGGACGAACCGGAAAATTATCTGCTTCGGTTATATAAAGAAATCCTTCATGCGGAGAACTGATACTGTCGCTTGATTCATAAAGTGATTGCATTGGATACCTCCTTCTATTATCATACTATCATAAGTTCGATATGGGATGCATCATCTTTGTAAAATAATTGAAAAAACATGTTTAAAAAACTATTCAAAAGATTGTATTTCCATGTTATAATATATTTTGACATTAGAAAATCATTTAAATAGTTATCTGATTTCACTACTGTTTTGAAACGAATAACTGGAGAGGAGTGTCATGTGAGTAGAAAAAAGAGGGTGCAACGTCTTAAGAGAATTATCATTGTAGCGATGGTTGTTCTTATTTTACTTCCAAATGTGTTAAGCATTTATTTGTTTATTCAAGTTCGTAATTTGAAGAAAGAAATGAAAGAGCTTTACCAGACACGAGTGGAATACCTTAGGGGTCAGGCAGAACAGGCGGCGGCAGTAAGTGAAGAGGCCAATGAGGATGGTGTACTAAATGTTGCCGATTCTGAAAAGATTGAAGTTGATAATGGGGACCCTGTGTATATGGATGACTCAGAAGTAGATGGTTATCGCGTTTATCTTACTTTTGATGACGGACCAAGTGCCAGGACAGCGGAGATTCTTGATATTTTAAAGCAATACAATGTCAAGGCTACTTTTTTTGTGACTGGAAAAACAGATAAAAAGTTGTTACCATTATACAAGAGAATTGTGGATGAGGGACATACCATAGGAATGCATTCCTACTCCCATGATTATAAGGAAGTATATCAAACTGTCGGAAGCTTTGAAAATGATTTGGATTCTATTCGTGAGCTGATTTATAATCAGACGGGTGTATGGTCCAATTATTATCGTTTCCCGGGTGGAAGCAGCAACGATATGTGCGCAGAAGATATGGAAAATTTTATTCATAGTTTACAGGATCGTAAGATTCAGTATTATGATTGGAATGTTGCATCAGGAGATGCTACATCTACATCTTTAAGCAAGGAACAGATACAGAATAATATCATGTCAAGTTATAGCAAGTATCATACTTCCATTGTTTTACTTCATGATTCGGGTAATCGTAAGTCTACAGTTGAGGCACTTCCTCAGATTATTGAAGAGTTTCAGAGAAAAGGTGTGGAATTACGACCGATTGATGATAACACAACCTTGGTCCAACAGGTTCAGGTTAATTAGTAAGTAATGTAAAGAAAGCGGAGGGAATTACAAATGAGTTTTTTTAAGGATTTCAAGCAGGATCTTTCACAGGCGGTAAATGAATTGCTTCCAAGTGAGTTCCGCGATACGGAAGATGAAAAGCCGGAAGTACAAGGATTAGAACCGGTGATTTCAACACAGAGCAGTTCATTAGCTGGTGATGATATCCTTTTGGATGATACAGATTCCGGATCATCACAATTAGAGAATTTATTAAAGGGTCTGGATGATACAGCTATGGATACGGATTCTATGGAGTCTCTTACCAGTGATGTTATTTCTACAGCTACAACTGAGGAGCCTGTAGTCGACGAATTGAGATTTGAAGAATCAACATCAGAGGAGCCTTTGATGGAGGAAACGGTATCAGAGGAACCTATTATGGAAGAGTCTATTACAGAAGAGTCTATTACAGAAGAGTCTATTACAGAAGAGTCTTTTGCAGAAGAAGAGCCTGCTGTTGTGGATGAGTACATAGCAGAAGAGCCAATTACAGAAGAGTCGTTTGAAGAAACGGCTATGGAAGAACCTGCTTTGGAAGATGCTATCAACGAAGAAACAGTTACGGAAGAACCGTTATTTGAGCAATATACAGAAGAACCTGTTATGGAACAGGATACAGAGGCTGCAGCGGCAGAAGAACCTGTTGCAGAACAGTATGAAGCACCTGAATATACAGCTTCTGAGTACACAGCACCAGAATATACAGCTTCTCAATTTACGACAGCTACAGACGAACAGCCAGTTATGGAAGAATCTGTTGCCCAAGCGTTTACAGAGGATGTGATTACGGAGGATAGTTTTGCTGAACAGACACCTGTGGAGGATACAACATATCATACATCAATCGAAGATATGCTGCAGAATACCACAGTCGCACATACGGAAGAAAATAAAGAGGAAAAGGGAGAAAGAAGAATGGAAACAATGATGACAAACAAGATGGGAAGCAACGAACCTGCTTCAGACGAGAACAGTATTATCACAGAAGGCATGACAGTCAATGGAGATGTTACTTCGAAGGGTTCCATGGAAGTATTGGGATGTATTATTGGTAATATAGAGCTGAAAGGAAAGCTGAATGTTTCCGGTAATATCCAGGGTAACTCCAGAGCATATGAGATTTTTGCTGATTCTGCAAGAATCACAGGTGAGGTTGTAAGTGATGGTCCTGTTAAGGTTGGTCAGAGTTCTGTTATCGTTGGTAATATTACAGCTACATCAGCAGTAATTGCAGGTGCTGTTAAGGGTAATATTGATGTTCAGGGACCAGTTATTCTTGATACATCTGCTATTGTAATGGGTGATATTAAGTCCAAATCTGTTCAGATTAATAACGGAGCAGTTATTGAGGGACATTGCTCACAGTGTTATGCAGAGGTAAGTCCATCTTCCTTCTTTAATGAGGTAAAAGAGTGATGAAAAGAATCTTGCTGAAATTAAGTGGTGAAGCACTGGCAGGAGATAAAAAGACCGGATTTGATGACCCTACCATACAGGATGTTGCCAGACAGGTGAAGACCCTCGTAGACGATGGAATAGAGGTAGGAATTGTCATCGGTGGTGGTAATTTCTGGCGTGGCAGGAGCAGCGAGAGCATTGATCGTACGAAAGCCGATCAGATTGGAATGCTTGCTACAATTATGAATTGTATTTATGTATCCGAGATTTTCCGAAGCGAAGGTATGATGACGAATGTTTTGACACCATTCGAATGTGGTTCCTTTACGAAGCTTTTCTCGAAGGATAGAGCGAACAAGTATTTTTCCAAAGGCATGGTTGTGTTCTTTGCAGGAGGTACCGGACACCCGTATTTTTCTACAGATACAGGAGTTCTATTACGTGCGATTGAGGTGGATGCTGACGCCATTCTGCTTGCAAAAGCAGTAGATGGGGTTTATAATGATGACCCACGAAAGAATCCGGATGCAAAGAAATATGAAGAGGTATCTA
The DNA here is from genome assembly GCA_964481705.1 of uncultured Lachnospiraceae bacterium. Taxonomy (GTDB): domain Bacteria; phylum Bacillota; class Clostridia; order Lachnospirales; family Lachnospiraceae; genus CAYZUC01. The sequence goes on along the minus strand of CAYZUC010000012.1, from coordinate 14,361 downwards.
TTCAAGAGGTCATTGATAAAAAGCTTCAGGTTGTAGATTTAACAGCTTCGATTCTGGCTATGGAGAACAAGATGCCATTACTCGTATTCGGACTTAATGAAAAAGACAGTATTGTAAATACAATGAAAGGCAATTTTACAGGTACTAAGGTAACCGTATAACGCCGCATTCGTGTATTTGATGGAGGAATGAAATGGACGAGAGAATCACAATATACGATTCAAAAATGCAGAAATCGTATGATAATCTTGCGGGAGAATATGCTTCTATTCGAGCTGGACGAGCAAATCCGCATATTTTAGATAAGCTAACGGTTGATTATTATGGTACGCCCACACCGATCCAGCAGGTTGGTAATATTTCCGTACCGGAAGCAAGGATCATTTTGATTCAACCTTGGGAGAAGTCTCTGATAAAGGAGATTGAGAAGGCAATATTGACATCCGATATTGGAATCAATCCAAGCAATGACGGAACGGCGATACGTCTTGTTTTTCCAGAGCTTACGGAGGAACGTCGTAAGGAACTGGTGAAAGACGTGAAGAAAAAAGCTGAGAATGCCAAGGTCGCTGTTCGAAACATAAGAAGAGATGGTAACGATGCTTTTAAGAAGATTGGTAAGGAAATCTCTGAGGATGAGTTAAAAGAACTGGAAGAGAAGTTACAAAAGGTTACAGACAGTTATATTCAGAAAGTGGATAAGCTGATGGAAGAGAAGTCAAAGGAAATCATGACTGTATAAGGACAGGGACATGACGCTAACCGTCATGTCCCTTAAAAATAGTCAGAGTTTTGATGGCAGTTCAACGAAGATTTAATCAGATGGGAGCAAAGATGGACAATAATCGAAAAATTCCAAAACATGTTGCTATAATATTGGATGGAAACGGAAGATGGGCTAAAGCAAAGGGAATGCCCAGGAATTATGGACATACCGCAGGTGCTAAGAATGTAGAGGTTATTTGTGAAGAAGCATATCATATGGGAATTGAATATCTCACGGTTTATGCTTTCTCAACTGAGAATTGGAGCAGACCAAGTGATGAGGTCTCAGCGCTCATGAAATTGCTCCGCAACTATCTGAAGACATGTCTGAAAACAGCTGAGAAGAATCATATGTGTGTAAAAATCATTGGGGATAAGACAGGAGTTGACCAGGATATACAGGATAGAATTGCAGAATTGGAGGAAGCTACTAAGAATAACGATGGACTTCATTTTCAGGTTGCGTTAAACTATGGTAGCAGAGATGAGATTCTACGTGCAGTTAATACCATATTGGAAGAGGAACGTTCCGGAAAGCTGGATGGAAAAGAAGTGACAGAGGAAATCTTTGAGCGGCATCTAGACACATATGGTATTCCAGACCCTGATTTGCTTATTCGGACCAGCGGAGAGAAAAGATTATCAAATTTCCTATGTTGGCAACTGGCTTATACCGAGTTCTATTTTTGCGATGTTCATTGGCCCGATTTTACAAAAGAGGAATTAAGCAAGGCTGTTGATGCGTACAATGCAAGAGACAGGAGATTCGGAGGAGTGTAATCTATGTTCAAAACGAGATTGATGAGTAGTGTTTTTCTTGTTCTAATTATTGCATTTGCCTTAATCTATGGCGGTGTTGTACTATGGGCTTTACTTTTCTTTATTTCGGAAGTAGGATTGTTTGAATACTATCGTGCTGTTAGAAGGACAGAACAGAAAAAGATAAATTCGTTAGAATTGATTGGGTACGTTGGTACTGCGGTGTATTATATCGTTCTATATTTTTTTCGCGAAGAGAGAGTACTTTTTCTAACAGCTGTTATGCTATTAATAGCGTGTATGTTTGTATATGTATTGGCATATCCCAGGTATCATTCCACCGAAGTTATGTCAACCTATTTTGGATTTGTATATGTTCCGGTTATGCTTTCTTTTATTTATCTGACAAGAACCTATCCGGACGGAATCCATCTGGTCTGGCTGGTATTTATCAGCTCCTGGGTATGTGATACAGCTGCGTACTGTGTGGGAATGCTCATGGGAAAGCATAAGCTGGTACCAAAATTGTCACCAAAGAAAACAATCGAAGGAGCAATTGGAGGTATTCTTGGAGCAGCATTGGGTGGCGCATTATTTGGGCTCTATTTATCGAAGAATCTGTCACAGGATCCGGCTATTATTTGGATGCTTGCGATTATCAGTGCTGGTGGAGGCTGTGTATCTCAGATTGGTGACTTAACAGCTTCGGCAATCAAGCGTAATCATGATATTAAGGATTATGGCAAGCTGATACCAGGACACGGCGGTATATTGGATCGTTTTGACAGCGTAATTGTAACAGCGCCAATGGTATATATATTGGCGATATTGATTATTGGCAAGTAACGGATAGAGAATTCGTTGGTATGAGATAAGCACGAGGATAAGCAGGGAAGAAGAGAATTATGAAAAAGATTTCGATTTTAGGATCAACTGGTTCCATAGGTACACAGACACTAGATATTGTAAGGGATAATTCTGAGGATTTGGAAGTGGTAGCTCTGGCTGCCGGCAACAATGTTGAGAAAATGGAAGAACAGGTTCGTGAATTTCGTCCGAAGGTAGTTGCTATGTGGAGTGAGAAGGCGGCAACTGACTTGAAAAGCCGAATTGCAGATATGTCTGTACGTGTTGTCTGCGGAATGGACGGACTAATCGAAGTGAGTACACATATAGAGGCTCAGATTCTTGTAACTGCAATCGTTGGTATGATTGGCATTCAGCCAACTATCGCCGCGATGAAAGCAGGAAAGGATATTGCTCTGGCGAATAAAGAAACATTGGTGACAGCAGGTCATATTATTATGCCTCTTGCAAAAGAAATGGGTGTTAAGATACTTCCGGTAGATAGCGAGCATAGTGCAATCTTTCAATCCTTACATGGAGAGGACAGACGTCAGCTGGATAAGATTCTGTTGACTGCTTCCGGAGGCTCCTTTCGAGGAAAGACAAAGGAAGAGATTCGTGAGTGTCGCCTGGAGGATGCATTGAAGAATCCTAACTGGGTCATGGGACAAAAGGTAACCATTGATTCTGCCAGCCTGTGCAATAAGGGACTGGAGGTTATGGAAGCAAAGTGGCTGTTTGATGTATCTTTTGATCAGATCGAGGTAGTAGTTCATCCACAAAGTGTAATCCATTCCATGGTGCAGTTTACAGATGGTGCAATTATGGCGGAGCTTGGTGTTGCTGATATGCGTCTTCCCATTCAGTACGCTTTGTTTTATCCGGAGAGACGATTTTTACGTGGAGAGCGTTTGGATTTTTTCGCGGTGCAGAATCTTACTTTCGAAAGACCAGACATGGAAACGTTTCGCGGCTTAAAGCTTGCTTTTGAGGCTGGCCGGATCGGTGGCTCTATGCCAACGGTATTTAATGCGGCAAATGAGATGGCAGTACAGAAATTGCTGCAAAGACAGATAGCGTTCTATCAAATTCCAGACATGATTGAAGCATCTATGGAACATCATAAGGTTATTGCTGCTCCAACTCTAGAAGAAGTTCTTTCAACGGAACAGGAGACATACGAATTTATCAAGACTTCAAATGTATGGAATTGTTTGAAAGGAGAACCGGTTTGAAAATAGTTATTTTCTTGGTAATATTTACAGTTATTATTTTGGTACATGAGGGAGGTCATTTTCTTCTTGGAAAAAAGAACGGAATTGGTGTAATCGAGTTTAGTCTGGGCCTTGGACCTACGATATGCGGTTTTACACATCATGGTACGAAGTATTCCCTGAAGCTGCTTCCATTTGGAGGAGCTTGTATGTTTGAGGGAGAAGATGGAGTATCGGATTCTCCAACGGCATTTCCCAATGCAAATGTATGGGGAAGGATTGCAACAGTAGCTGCAGGACCTATCTTTAATTTCCTTCTGGCCTTTTTCCTTTCTTTGTTTGTGATTGGAAGTATAGGATTTGATGCTCCGATCATCGGAGGAGTATTGGATGGTTATCCGGCGGAAGAGGCTGGGATTCAGGAGGGTGACCGTATTCTGAAGATGAATGGGGAAAAGGTTGATGTTTACCGTGAGATTACGCTGTATTCCCAGATGTACCCGGGAAAGAAAGCAGATATCACATACAGCCGTGATGGAAAGAAAATGGAAACGACGCTGACTCCTAAGTATAGTGAAGAAGAGGGACGTTATCTGTATGGATTTGCAAGCTCCAAAGGAAGAGTCAAGGGAAATCCACTTCAGGTAATTGGTTATAGCGTGATTGAAGTGAAATATTGGATTAATGTCACGTTTAAGAGTCTGGGTATGCTGGTAACCGGTAAGATTAGCAAGGATGATATTTCAGGACCCGTAGGAGTAGCTCAGGTGGTTGGTGAAGTATACGATGCTTCCAAATCGGACGGAGCATATTATGTATGGCTCAATATGATGAATATCGCTATTTTACTTACAGCAAACCTTGGTGTAATGAATCTGCTACCACTTCCTGCGTTGGACGGAGGACGTCTGGTGTTTCTATTCCTTGAGGCAATCAGGAGAAAAAAAGTAGACCCGGAAAAAGAGGGAATGGTTCATTTTATTGGACTTGTAGCACTTATGGCCCTTATGGTGTTCATTATGGTTAATGATGTATCAAAGTTTTTCCGATAATATGGAGGTCAATATGTATCGAGAACATACAAAGGTAGTAACAATTGGAGATGTAAAAATTGGTGGAGGTAATCCTATTCGGATTCAGTCTATGACCAATACTCATACAGAGGATATTGCAGGTACTGTGAGGCAGATTCTTAAGCTGGAGAAAGCGGGATGCGAGATTATTCGCTGTACCGTTCCGACGTCGGAGGCAGCAAAGGCAATTGGCGAGATTAAGAAACAAATTCATATACCATTAGTTGCAGATATTCATTTTGACTATCGTATGGCAATAGAAGCAATAGAAAATGGTGCAGATAAGATTAGGATTAATCCTGGAAATATTGGTTCCATTGAGAAAGTACGCGCTGTTGTAGAGGCTGCGAAGGAACGAACTATTCCGATTCGCGTTGGCGTTAACAGTGGTTCTCTGGAAAAGAATCTGGTGGAGAAGTATCATGGAGTTACAGCAGATGGGATTGTAGAGAGTGCCTTGGATAAGGTACATATCATCGAAGACCTGGGGTATGATAATTTGGTGATCAGTATAAAATCCTCGGATGTTATGATGAGTGTAAGAGCACATGAATTACTTGCACCACAGACGTCTTATCCACTTCATGTAGGCATCACGGAATCTGGAACGATTACGAGTGGAAATATTAAGTCCGGTATTGGTCTGGGTATTATTTTGAACGAAGGCATTGGTGATACCATTCGCGTATCCCTGACGGATGACCCGGTGGAGGAAATCAAGTCAGCAAAATTGATTTTGCGTACCTTGGGACTCAGAAAGGGTGGAATTGAAGTTGTTTCCTGTCCTACCTGTGGCAGAACCAGAATTGACTTAATTGGCTTGGCTCAGCAGGTGGAGAAACTGGTCGAGAACTATCCTTTGGATATTAAAGTGGCTGTTATGGGCTGTGCAGTGAATGGGCCAGGAGAAGCTAAGGAAGCTGATATCGGTATTGCCGGAGGCGTGGATGAGGGTCTTTTGATTAAGAAGGGAGAAATCATCCGCAAAGTTCCGGAAGCAGAACTCTTAAACACATTAAAAGATGAATTAGAGAATTGGGGAAGATGATCCATGACGGAAAAGCCGTTTTTTGAGGTATTTCCAACGTGTGAACTAAAGAGCAATCTTGAGATACTGTTTCAGGAGGTTACGGTTCGCAGAGTTACAAGAAATACAAATAATACTGTATTTAAGGTTTTTGTTTTCAGTCACCATATTATTCAACATAAGGAAATCAGAAGGGTAGAAGCGGAGCTGTCCAAACAATTATTTCCGGGCAGAGGGATTACCTTTCAGATATTCGAAACCTATGAGCTTTCCGGCCAGTATACGGCGGAAAGCCTTTTGAGTGTTTACAAAGATAGTATTCATCAGGAATTAAAAGAATATAATCCCATTCTATTTCATTTATTTCATCATGCAGAGATAGCTTATCCGGAAGAAAAGCGTATGGTGCTGACTTTGGAAGATACCATTGTATCCAGAAATATGACTGAGGAATTACAATCGGTACTGAATAGAATCATAAATGAGCGTTGTGGTATTGGCGCAGATATAAGAATTCTATACAAAGAGGAGCGAAAGGATTCCGAGACGACCAGTAAAGCTGCTGCAAATGCTGAATTACGAGTTCAGCAGGAAATAGCAGCAATTGTGAATCGAGTGAATGGGAATACTGAGGATGGCAGCGAGTCGAAGGGTGATGAAAACGCTGACAAAGAAGTACAGATTACCGGAACAACAAAGAGTGCTCCCAAGGAAAACAAACCGAGCTTTCAGAAGGGGAGCTTTCAAAAGGGGAACTTCCAACGTGGCTCGAGCTATGGGAAATTCAAGAAGTCAGATAATCCGGATGTTGTATATGGCAGGGATTTTGACGATACCGGATACTTACCAATCAATCAGATTGTGGAGGAAATGGGCGAGGTCGTTGTAAGAGGCAAGGTAATTCATTATGAACCACGTGCAATATCAAATGAAAGAACGATTGTTATTTTTGATTTAACCGATTATACAGATACGATTACAGTAAAGCTTTTTATGCATGATGAACAGTTAGAGGATATTAGTGATACGATAAAGGAAGGTGCCTTCTTAAAGATCAAAGGAATGACCATTCTTGATAAATACGATCATGAAATTACGATTGGTTCCATTGTGGGAGTCAAGAAGATTCCGGATTTTACAGTAGAGAGAATGGATGTAAATCCTGAGAAACGTGTGGAGCTTCATTGTCATACAAAAATGAGTGATATGGATGGCGTCTCCGATGTCTCTGCGATTATTAAACGGGCTAAGAAATGGGGACATCAGGCGTTGGCGGTTACCGATCATGGTGTCGTGCAGGCCTTTACGGAGGCAAATCATACCTTGGATAAGGGAGATCCTTTCAAGATTATCTATGGTGTGGAAGGATATCTGGTTGATGACCTGAAGGAGACAGTAACCAATTCGAAAGGTCAGAGTTTGGATGAGACTTTTGTTGTGTTTGATCTGGAAACCACAGGATTTTCTGCTATTAAGAACAGAATTATCGAAATTGGTGCTGTTAAGGTAGTAAACGGTAAGATCACAGAGCGATTTTCCTCCTTTGTGAATCCTAAGGTTCCGATTCCTTTCCGAATTGAGAAATTGACTGGAATCAATGATTCCATGGTCATGGATGCTGAGACAATCGAGGAGATATTGCCACGCTTCCTGGAATTTGCAAGTGATTCGGTTATGGTAGCCCATAATGCGGGATTCGATATGAGTTTCATTCAGAAAAATGCAGAGGATATTGGAGAAGAGATTGATTATACGGTAGTCGATACTGTAGAAATGTCAAGAATCCTTGTTCCTGAGATTTCAAAGTATACCTTGGACAGCGTTGCGAAAGCACTGAATGTTTCCTTAGAAAACCATCATCGTGCAGTAGACGACGCAGAAGCTACCGCTGAGATATTTATCAAGTTATGTAAACGACTGCGTGAGGAAGGCATTGTGAATCTGGATGGAATCAACCAGATGGGAGCTGTTTCAAAGGAAGCAATTCGTAAGATGAAATCGTATCATGTGATCATTCTTGCGAAGAATGAAATAGGAAGAGTCAATCTATATCGTTTAATTTCGCTTTCTCATCTTGATTATTTTCAACGTGCGCCCAAAATACCCAAGAGTGTACTAAATCAATATCGGGAAGGTTTAATTGTTGGATCAGCCTGTGAAGCCGGTGAGCTATTTCAGGCAATTATTCAGGAGAAGCCGGCGCATGAAATTGCAAGAATCGTAGGCTTTTACGATTATTTGGAGATTCAGCCGGTTGGTAATAATGAATTCATGATTCGAGACGATAAGTACGAAGTATCTACGATAGAGGGCTTACGTGACTATAATCGCAGGATCGTTCAGTTGGGTGAAGAGTTCCAGAAACCGGTAGTTGCGACCTGTGACGTTCATTTTCTGGATCCGGAGGACGAGGTATATCGCCGAATCATTATGGCAGGAAAGGGATTCTCGGATGCAGACGAACAGGCACCACTTTTCTTGAGGACGACGGACGAGATGCTTCAGGAGTTTGAGTATTTGGGTTCCGATAAGGCACGTGAGGTTGTTATTACAAATACGAATCTGATTGCAGACATGATTGATAAAATAACACCTGTTAGACCGGATAAATGCCCTCCTGTTATCGAGAATTCTGATCAGACATTGACAGATATTTGTTATAAGAAGGCAAAGGAGCTGTATGGTGAGGAATTACCAGCACCGGTTGATGAACGTCTGAAGAAAGAATTGCATTCGATCATAACAAATGGATTTGCGGTTATGTATATCATAGCGCAGAAGCTGGTATGGAAATCAAATGAGGATGGTTATCTGGTAGGCTCCAGAGGCTCCGTTGGTTCTTCTTTTGTGGCATATACCGCAGGTATTACAGAGGTTAATTCTCTTGCACCGCATTACTATTGTATGGAATGTCATTATAGTGATTTTGACTCGGAAGAGGTAAGAGCATATGCAGGAAGAGCAGGCTGCGATATGCCGGATAAAGTATGTCCAAAGTGTGGAGCTAAGCTCAAGAAGGACGGATTTGATATTCCTTTTGAGACTTTTCTTGGGTTTAAGGGGGATAAGGAACCGGATATTGACTTGAACTTCTCCGGTGATTACCAATCAAAAGCACATAAGTATACGGAGGTTATCTTTGGCGCCGGTCAGACGTTTCGAGCCGGCACGATTGGAACCTTGGCAGAAAAAACTGCGTATGGATATATTAAGAATTACTATGAGGAAAGAGGGCAGCATAAGCGTCCATGCGAGATTAACCGCATTGTAACCGGCTGCACCGGAGTCAGGAGAACCTCCGGCCAACATCCGGGGGGAATCATTGTATTACCTCATGGCGAAGAGATATACAGCTTTACACCGGTACAACATCCCGCGAATGATATGAAAACCTCGATAGTCACGACACATTTTGATTATCATTCGATCGATCACAATTTATTGAAGCTTGACATTCTGGGACACGACGATCCTACCATGATACGTATGCTGCAGGATATCACAGGAATTGACCCACAATCCATTGCACTTGACGACAAGGATGTTATGTCCTTATTCCAGGGGACAGAGGTATTGGGGATTTCACCAAAGGATATTGGGGGAACGCCTACCGGCTCTCTGGGTATACCGGAGTTTGGTACGGATTTTGTTATTCAGATGCTTCTTGACACAAAGCCCCAGAGCTTCTCGGATTTGGTTCGAATCTCCGGTCTTTCTCATGGTACGGATGTATGGCTTGGTAATGCACAGACATTAATTGAGGAAGGGAAAGCCACAATTTCAACCGCCATCTGTACCCGTGATGATATTATGACGTATCTGATTGGAATGGGAATTGAGCCAAGTCTGGCATTCACCACGATGGAGTCCGTTCGTAAGGGAAAGGGATTGAAGCCGGAAATGGTAGAGGCAATGCATGAGCATCAGGTTCCTCAGTGGTATGAGGACTCCTGCAGGAAGATTAAGTATATGTTTCCGAAAGCCCATGCAGCAGCATATGTTATGATGGCTTGGCGGATTGCTTATTGTAAGATCAATTATCCACTTGCTTACTATGCTACTTATTTCAGTATACGGGCAACTGCATTTTCTTATGAACTGATGTGTCAGGGAAGAGAGAAATTGGAATATTATATGGATGATTACAGGAAACGTTCGGATACATTGTCCCCGAAGGAACAGGATACCTTGAAGGATATGCGTATTGTCCAGGAAATGTACGCCAGAGGCTTTGAATTCCTGCCGATCGATCTGACGGTTGTCGATGCAAAGTATTTCCAGGTGATCGGAGATAAAATCATGCCATCCTTGAGCAGTATTGATGGCATGGCTGAGAATGCCGCAGATGCTGTAGTAGAAGCGACCAAGAAAGGACCTTATTTATCAAAAGACGATTTTAAGGAGAGAACAAAAGCGTCCTCTAATGTGATTGATAAAATGGCAGAGCTTGGATTATTAGGAGATATTCCGGAATCAAATCAACTATCTTTATTTGATTTTTAAACGTATATTAGGTATAATAACTAATCAAATGGAACGAAGTGTATCATTTTGAATTTGTAATTGGTTTACATAATGAGTAATGATGCAGGAATGGAGAGGATTATGAAAAGATTACTAATGATTTTACTGACATTGTCTTTGATGACAATGATGTTGACCGGATGTAAGAAAAAAGAGCCGGCACAAAGCGTAGTTTCTGGAGACGAGGTCACAGAAGAAGAGAACTATGATGATTATGAAGAAGACACAGAGGATGAAGAATTTACAAGTGAGTATGCCGCATATAAAGATGGCGGTGAATGGGGGAATAATTTTGAAGGAAGTGCTGTTTATCTGGAAGGAACAACCGCTGTTGTCACAGTAGCGGTAGCTACAGAGAAGACACCTTGGGAAGAGAAGAGCTTAACGGCTGCAAAGAAAAAAGCATCTACTGCGTTGGATTTTATTTCAAAGGCTGGAAAGGACCGCAAGAAGGATGTAAACTTTGTTTTCGATAAGGCAGATTTAAACTATGAGTATACCTATAGTGGCAATATCGAAGACTTTGAGTATGAGGATTATGATTCTGTAGTAACAGAGCTTCTCGATGGTACGATAGATGCAAAGAAGATTCGTGAGGATAATAAAGCAGATGGGATTGCGTATCTGTTTCTGTTAAATGGAAGAGGAACTTGCTTTGCCAGCCCTCATTATCAAGAGGATGAGACAGAATTCTTCTCAGAAGCCGCTTATATGTTTGCAACCGGCTATGATGATGAAGGAGAAGAGGTTGAAGTGGGACCGGCTGATTATGCTCATCAACTGTTACGTTTGTTCGGTGCAGTAGAATTGATGGAACCGGATGCAACCTTTGGTTATACCTTAAATCTATTTGATGCTGTTGAGAAGGATTATAAAAACGACATCATGTATACAACCTTGGATGCAAAAGGAAAAGTATCGGATTCTAAGATTACAAATGAAATCACAGATATCACAGCCTACAGTGTTGGATGGGTTGATGATTTTAAAGAATTGAAAGAGAATGAGGCCTTTAAAAAGGATTTTGTGGGATGCTTTGTTGACAATTATATGAAGAATACCAAGGATGGTGAGGACGTCTCAGATTATGAATCCGATGGATATGAGGAAGGTATTGATTCTCTTGATACAGATATGGATTCTATTTCCGATGATGATTTCACTGATGCAGAGGGTGATGAGGAATGGACGGAAGAAGATGAGAATTGGGAAGACGAGAGCTGGGATGAAGAAGGCGAAGAAGGCGATTGGGAAGATGATGGCTGGGAAGACGATGACTGGGACGATTCTGATGAATAGAAAATAGTATATAAATGAGAAGCACCCCATACCAAACGGTATGGGGTGCATTTAGGGTTGGGCTGTGATTACACAGTCGACAGCTCGTAGGAGAATCGAACTCCTGATTCCGCCGTGAGAGGGCGGCGTCTTAACCGCTTGACCAACGAGCCATAGGTCACTTTTCGTGTGACACTATTGCATTTTAATATATGTAATAGCAAATTGCAAGCTTTTTTTCATTTTTTTCTTGCATGTTAAAAAAAGTCTGTTATACTATAAACAGTCATGACAGGTGACAAGACAGATGAATGCATAGGAAATATGCAGATGGGAGCAGATATGGAAAAGTTTAAAAAGGTAATGTATGAGATTTTTATTGATGGCTTGAGTGGTATGGCACTAGGACTTTTTTCTACCCTGATTATTGGTACGATTATTTCTCAGATTGGAACATTAATAGGTGGGTCCATCGGCGCGTACATAGTAGGAGTCGCAAATGTAGCGAAGACTCTGACAGGAGCGGGAATTGGTATTGGAGTTGCATGTAAGTTTAAACAGAGTCCACTGGTAAGCGTATCTGCTGCCGTGGCAGGTATGATTGGCGCATTTCCGGGGGTGACAGCTCTTGAAGGTTATGTGATAGGAAAGCCTGGAGAACCTCTTGGTGCTTTTATCGCAGCTCTGATCGCCATTGAAATAGGCAGACTGGTTGCAGGAAAGACTAAGATTGATATTATTTTAACCCCGTTCGTATCTATTTGTTCGGGAGCAATCGCAGGCATTATAATGGGACCACCGATTACGGCCGTTATGACATGGCTGGGTGCATTGGTCAATTTCAATGTAGAAGCACATCCCTTCCTGGGAGGCATTATCGTATCGGTATTAATGGGAATGATTCTGACCCTGCCGATCAGCTCAGCAGCGATTGGTATTTCTATGGGTATTACAGGACTTGCTGCAGGTGCTGCAACGATTGGATGCTGCTGTCAGATGGTAGGCTTTGCAGTTGCAAGTTATCGTGAGAATAAGGTCGGAGGATTGGTTGCACAGGGGGTAGGTACTTCCATGCTTCAGGTCCCTAATATCGTGAAAAAACCGATTATTTGGCTTCCGGCTATTGTATCCAGTGCAATTCTCGGACCAGTAGCCTCTGTTGTACTTCACATGCAGAGTAATCCGGTTGGCTCCGGAATGGGTTCCTCTGGATTTGTAGGTCAGATTGCTGCATATCAGACGATGACGGAGACCATGAGCCCGACTATCGCGCTGGTAGAGATTCTTGTTATGCATTTCGTGCTTCCCGCGGTATTGACCCTGTGTGTATCTGAGTTTATGAGAAAGAAAAACTGGATTAAGGCAGGAGATATGAAACTGGATGTGAATTAATATCCAAATTTAACTATTTTCCTTGCATTTTTTAATAGGTAGTGATATTATATATTAGTAGTTAATGTAGATGATAGATAAGGAGTGGACGCAGGTCCACTCCTTAATTGTTGGGTAGCGTAAAACGTTATTTACGAGAGGAGATTCTGGAATTTGTCAAAAAAAGAAGAGATTGAGAGCAAGACAGAGGCACTGATCACGCCAATACTGGAGGAGAATTCCTTCGAGCTGGTGGACGTGGAATATGTGAAGGAAGCAGGCACATATTACTTAAGAGCATTTATTGATAAGCCGGGTGGTATTACCGTGGATGATTGTGAACTGGTAAGTCGCGCGATGTCTGAATTGTTGGATGCAGAAGATTATGTGGAAGACGCGTATATCTTTGAAGTGAGTTCTCCAGGGCTTGGCAGACCATTGAAGAAAGAAAAGGATTTTATAAGAAGTATGGGTCAGGAAGTTGAGGTTCGTACTTATAAGATGAAAGAAGCGGGAAAGCTTCGTCAAAAAGAATTTATTGGTATCCTCTCGGGATACGATAAAGATACAGTTACTATTAAGAATGAGAATGATGAAGAAATCGTATTTGATAAGCCGGAGATTTCACTGATCAGACTTACATTCGATTTCTAGGCTGGAATAACGAAAGTGGAGGAAAACGAAAAATGAATAAGGAATTAATGGAAGCACTTGATATTCTTGAAAAGGAGAAAGATATTAGTAAAGAAACTCTTTTTGAAGCCATTGAGAATTCCCTGATGACAGCCTGCAAGAACCATTTTGGTAATGCAGATAACGTTAAGGTTGAGATGGATAAGGAATCCTGTGATTTCATGATTTATGCAGAAAAGACAGTAGTGGAAGAGGTTATGGATGATTGTCTTGAGATTTCTCTTGCAGATGCAAAAGAAATCGATGCGAAAGCAGAGTTGGGTTCTGTCGTTCGTGTAGAAATCAAATCGAAAGAATTCGGACGTATTGCTACACAGAATGCTAAGAATGTAATCTTACAGAAGATTCGTGAGGAAGAGAGAACCGTTCTGTTCAATCAGTTCTATGGAAAAGAGAAGGATGTTGTAACCGGTATCGTGCAGAGAAATGTCGGCAAGAATGTCAGTGTCAATCTTGGTAAGGTAGATGCACTTCTCGGAGAGAATGAGCAGGTAAAAGGCGAGATTTTAAGACCGACTGAAAGAATCAAAGTATACATTCTGGAAGTTAAGAATACAACAAAGGGACCGAAGATTATGGTTTCCAGAACTCATCCGGAGCTGGTAAAGCGTCTGTTTGAGGCAGAGGTTGCAGAGGTTCAGGATGGAACCGTTGAGATCAAGAGTATTTCACGTGAGGCAGGAAGCCGTACGAAGATTGCAGTATGGTCCAATAATCCGGATGTTGACCCGGTAGGTGCTTGTGTCGGCTTGAATGGTGCGAGAGTCAATATGATCGTAGATGAGCTTCGTGGAGAAAAGATTGATATCAT
>CAYZUC010000011.1:30477-47171 GCA_964481705.1 uncultured Lachnospiraceae bacterium | reverse complement strand
ACACGGCAAATTTGTGCTTGCGCCCAAAGTTTGCGGCGTATTAGCAAGAATGGAGATTATTATGAAAATATATGAAGAACAGAGATTTACAGGAGAACGAGCGTTATTTCAGACAAAAGAAGCTAAAATATCGTATTGTACGTTTGCTGATGGAGAGTCGCCTTTAAAGGAGAGCTCTAATCTGGACATTAATCATACTATGTTTCAATGGAAATACCCATTGTGGTATTGTAAAAATGTTAAGGTGACAGATTCGACGATGTTTGAGATGGCGAGAGCCGGAGTATGGTATACAGACGATTTGGTTATGAAGAATATAACGTATGGAGCACCTAAGGGATTTCGTAGATGTAATCGGATTTCCTTGGAGAATGTGACGATTGACCAAGCTTCTGAGACACTTTGGAATTGTGATCATGTAACAATGAAGAATATCACCGCCAAGGGGGATTATTTTGGCATGGGAAGCTCGAATGTAACGATTGACGGATTTACACTTGTTGGAAATTATTCTTTTGATGGTGCTAAGAATCTGACAATTCGAAATGCCAGAATGATTTCAAAGGATGCTTTTTGGAATAGTGAGAATGTGACAGTGTACGACTCCTTTATTTCGGGAGAGTATTTTGGATGGAATTCCAAGAACGTCACACTGATTGGATGTACGATTGAAAGTGAGCAGGGAATGTGCTACATGGACCACGTAGTGATGAAGGATTGCAAGTTACTGAATACAAATCTGTCTTTTGAGTATTCAACAGTGAATGCTGAAATCAACAGTAATATTGATAGTGTTAAGAATCCAATTTCAGGAAAAATAGCAGCGAATCATATTGGAGAAGTAATCTTTGATAATGAAGATGTAAATTCAAAGAATACAGTCATTATCGAAAGCAGTCAGCAAAATGTAAATGAATCAGCTTGAGAACGGAGGGGCTATGTATCAGTTTGATGAAAAAATAAACAGGCGAAATACAGCATCCATGAAATGGGAGGTTGGAGAGCGCGAACTTCCTATGTGGGTTGCGGATATGGATTTTCGGACTGCACCGGAGATTCTGGATGCAATGAGACAAAAATTAGAACATGGAGTCTTTGGATATAGTATTGTCCCGGATGAGTGGTATCAGGCATATCAGAATTGGTGGGAGAAACGACATGGTTTCTTTATAGAGAAAGAGTGGCTGCTTTTTGCTACAGGTATTATTCCCATCCTGTCGAGTGCTGTTCGTAAACTCACAACGCCCGGAGAAAACGTGTTGGTACAGACGCCGGTCTATAATGTTTTTTTTAACAGTACAATTAACAATGGAAGAAATGTGTTGGAAGCTCCGCTGGACTATAGAAATGGTGAGTATTCTGTCGATTTTTCTGCTTTGGAGAAAAAACTTGCAGATCCGCAGACATCCCTAATGATTCTATGTAATCCTCATAATCCAATAGGAATGATATGGGAGAAACCGGTACTTGAAAGGATTGGACTACTTTGTGAGAAACATCACGTAATCGTGATTTCCGATGAGATTCATTGTGATCTCACAGCACCGGGGAAGGAGTATGTTCCGTTTGCTTCCGTTTCGGAATGCTGTCGTGAGAATAGTATCACCTGTATTTCGCCAACTAAGGCATTTAATCTGGCCGGAGTACAGACTGCTGCAGCCTTTGTACCAAACGAGAATTTGCGACATCGACTCTGGCGTGCGTTGAATACCGATGAAGTAGCTGAACCGAATACCTTTGCAATACCGTCTGCGGTAGCGGCATTTGAACAAGGCGGTGGTTGGTTGGATGAGCTTCGCGATTATCTGCAGGAAAATAAACTTGTAGTGAAGAAGTACCTGGAGGAGCATATACCGGAGATTTCGGTGGTATCTACGGATGTCACATATTTGCTGTGGCTGGATTGCAGCGGGATTACCAGCAATACGAGTGAACTGGCACATACGATTAGAGAAAAGACAGGTCTCTTTTTAACAGAGGGCAATTTGTTTGGAAGAGGCGGAGAGAAATTTCTTAGAATGAATATTGCGTGTACACGGGATAATCTCATGGATGGACTACACAGACTGGAACAGGGAATCCGCGTGTCCCTCATGTTGCAAAATAGGTAGTATTATACTATAATAATAAGTAAGATTGGACTCAGATGAAATTCTTATCTGAGTCTTTTCGCACTGATTGGGATTTCTTATGGAGGAAAATCTATGATAAAAGCAGAAGTGTTAATTGCATCTGGAATTGATTACCAAGCTGGATTGAGTCATTTTTTGAATGATACGGTGTTATATGAACGAGTACTTCGGGCTTTTATAGAAGATGATGTTGTAGATAGAGCAAGGAGAGCTTATGATATGGGGGATAAAGCAGCGTTGCTCTCAGCTGTACACGAGGCGAAGGGAACCAGTGGTAATACGAATCTCGATGAAGTATACCGTTTGGGTGCTTCTGTTGTGGATTTATTGCGGAATGGTGCGTATTCAGAGGAAGCGTTAGATGAGAAATATATTTCTTTTGAACGAGCATATCGTGAAGCACAGGGCATTGTTCGTTCTGCGCTGGAATGAGGTAATATAATTAACTTATTTGGGAGGAAATTATGTACTATGACATTTGAAGCATGGAGTAAGATACACGATTATTGCATGAGTAAACCGTGTGTATATGAGAGTAGACCGTTTGGTAAATTTCCTGTCTGCTATCGCATATCAGGCAGGATCTTTTGCCAACTGAACGCAGAGAAGGAATGGTATAAGGTGACCTTAAAAACAAACCCGGAGGCAGCGGCATTTTATCGTTCCGCCTACCCCGGGATTATTGTACGTGGATATCATTGTCCGCCGGTACAGCAACCGTATTGGAATACTATTTCCCTACCGGAGGTAGAAGAGTCGCTTGTTTTTCAGATAATAGATGAAGCATATCTGGAAGTAATTACGCATCTGCCGAAGAAGGAACAAACCAGAATCCCCCAGAAAGCTACCTATACATTTCGTAAGACAGACGGAAAGAATCATGACTTTCGAAAGTTATGTGAGATGCTTGATGAGAGTCTCGATGAGATGGTAGGTGGTGAATTTGATCGTAGCTGTTATGCAGAATTTAATATGCTTGACCGGATACAGGATGTCATTGTTATTTACGATGGTAAGATTCCAATTGGTGCAGGAGGATATCGCTTTTATGATAACGAAACCGTTGAAATGAAACGTGTATTTATCAAGGACAAATATCGTAGAGTTGGACTCGGTAGAGACCTGATGTTACGTCTGGAGGCGGATGCGCGTATTCGTAATTTCCGCTATGCAGTTTTGGAAACAGGAGATCCTTTGGTGGCGGCATCTGCACTTTATCGCAAGTGTGGATACAAAGTGATTCCGAACTATGGACCCTATGTCAATATGCCGGAATCGGTATGTATGCAGAAAAAATTATAGGAGAAACTTATGAAATTGATTATTCATGACCTGGATGAATATTATCATGGTATCCTTGCAGCAAAGTGTGACAACATCATCCATGCAGACGGAAAATACGCGCCTTGTCAGGGATGTTTCGGGTGCTGGACAAAACACCCTGCAGAATGTTTTATGAAAGACAGTCTTCATACGGCTTGCCGTATTTTGGGACGCGCAGATGAATTGACGATTATCACTAGAAATCTCTATGGTTCTTATAGTCCGAATGTCAAGACGATTCTCGACAGAACCATTGGAAAATCAACTCCCTTGAGTATTTACCGCGGAAAACAGATGCACCATACCTTACGCTATGGACGAAATGACCTGCTTCGCGTATTGGTGTATGGAGACATCACAGAACAGGAAAAGCAGACCTTTACCTACTTGTCGGAAAGAAATGCCATCAATGAAGGATATAAAAGATCAGAAATTGTCTTTTTAAGGGACTTGTCGGAATTGGAAAAGGAAATCTAGAATCGAGTGCGCAAATCACGGAGGAATTGTTTTGAAAACAGTATTAATTAATTGCAGTCCTAAGAAGAGGTTCTGTGCTTCAGCCTATTTGCTTCGACTACAGCGTTTCTGGATAAAGGGGAAAAAGGTAACGGAACAACTACGCAACAGAAACGATTATGGACGTATTTTACAGGAATTAAAAGATGCCGATCAGGTAGTATTTTGTCTGCCACTATACATCGATGCACAGCCATCTCATGTAATGGCTTTTTTGGAAGTAATGGAGCAGTTTTGTAAAGAGAATACCATTCATTTGAGACTCTACAGTATCTCCAATGGAGGATTTATTGAGGGTAATCAAAATGAGCCCTTATTACAGATATTTCGAAACTTTTGTACACGTTGTGATCTCGAGTGGTGTGGTGGCATTGGGATTGGTGGTGGAGTTATGCTCAATGTAACCAGAATCGTTTTTATTATCCAAATTGGAATCCTGTTTCTGAATATCCTATTAAGTGGTATTCAATACGGCGATTTTTTGCCCGTTTTGGCACTGAAAAACTTTGCAGAACAGGCATTGACACTTTTATTCTTTAACTTAGGGGTATTATTTTATGTTTTACAGATGGGAATGGCTATAAACAAAGGAAGATTCTTTGGAAAAAGATATACACGTATCCTGATTCCTTCTTTTCTCTTTATTCCGATTGCGGATTTGTTTTTCCTGCTTATTTCCACAATCAAGGGTGGTTTATTTCACGGCTGGTTAGCAAAAAAATAGTTATAAAATGCTATACATAGAATATATTGTATGTTATATTCTTGTATTGTAGTGTAATTATTGTAAAAAAGACTTACGAGAGAGGGAAAGAACGTGAAAGTAAAGACATTCAAAGTAGAGAAGGATGGCATTTGTTATACCATTGAAATCGCAGCAAGAAAAATTACAGTCAGCCCCGGAGAGACATACAAGATTACTAAGCTGAAGAGAAGCGGAAATATGTTTGATCAGATATATGATATTCCGTTGGAAGGCTCTTCTGTGCAGTTACATATAGACTTTTGGGGCAAGAGAGCACTTGTTTCGGATGGCATAAATCAAGAGACAGGAGAGGCATTCCAACCCATGAAGATACCTGCATGGGCATGGATATTTGTTATCCTTGGCATCGTTAATTTTTTCGTAATCGGAGGAGCGCTTGGAGGAGCTGTTGGTGTATTAATGGTTGGTCTCGTTGCAAATGTTTCAACCGATATGAGAAAAAATACTTTTGTGCGTGTACTCTTATGTACGCTGACGATTGTTGGATTATTTATAGCAGAGTTATTGTTGGCCGGAGTACTATATTCATTGATACAGGGGATTGGCTAGAGGGACTTTACAAACAGAGTAAATATGTATATACTAATACCAGAACATATGTTCTGGTATTTTTTTATGCAAAGACAGGAGTGGGTGATAATGGATCATTATGTATTTCATATTGATGTAAATAGTGCCTTCTTATCGTGGAGTGCTTCTTATCGGGTAAATATTCTGGGAGAGGATATTGATTATCGTAACGTACCGTCAATTGTTGGTGGAGATCAAGAATCCCGCCATGGGATCGTTCTAGCTAAGAGTATTCCTGCGAAGAGGTATGATATCCAGACCGGTGAACCAATCGTGTCAGCACAGAAGAAGTGTCCACAGCTGGTTGTCCTGTCGCCGGATTATCATTTGTATGTTTCTGCCTCGATGGCATTAATGGACTTATTGAGGAGTTATTCGGATCACGTAACGCAGTATAGTATTGATGAGGCATGGGCGGAGTTTTCGGGTTTTCAATTTATGTATGGAGGAATTGTCAATTTTGCCAATGAGCTTCGTGAGAGGATTAAAAGAGAACTTGGATTTACGGTCAATATTGGGATTTCTACGAACAAGCTTCTGGCTAAGATGGCAGGCGATTTTAAGAAGCCGGATCTTGTGCATACTCTTTTTCCCTGGGAGATTTCAAAGAAAATGTGGCCACTTCCTGTTGGAGACCTCTTTTTTGTGGGTCGTGCTACAGAGCGTAAGTTATACAATCTTGGGATTTTGACAATTGGTGATCTGGCGCAGGCTGACTTGAATGTACTGCGGTCTCATCTAAAGAGCCAGGCAGATATTGTGTGGAACTACGCCAGAGGCAATGATTTGATCCCATATATCTATCATCAGGAGGTCAATAAGGGATATGGCAACAGTATGACGGCACCTTCTGATGTGGATCGTGTTTCCTATGCACGTCAGATTCTTTTGTCACTTAGTGAAACGATTGGTATGCGTTTGCGTTCGGATCATGCCAAGATTTCCTGCTTGTCGGTGAGTATTACGACATGTGAATTTGAACGCTCCTCCAAGCAAATGCAGCTACTGTCTGCTACCGATGTAACAGAAGAAATTTATCATAATGCATGCAGGGTATTTGACTCTATGTGGCAGGAAGGAAGTGGAAGCACACCAATACGACAGTTGGGGATTCATACGACAAAGGTCACGATAGGAGAGCATCGACAGTACAGTATGTTTGATCCGATGGATTATGAGAAGTGTGTAAAGATGAACCATGCCATAGACGAAATCCGGGCAAAATATGGCGAGGATTCCGTCATGCGGGCACGTTTTCTGGATAATCCTGTGAGATCTATGGGTGGAGGCGTAGATGAGGAACGCCGCACCGGCATCACGACAGGACTTAGGCTTGAGAAGGAGAAGAACATATTTGTCGGATCCAACCGGTGACTCCATGAGGGAGTCTTGGATCAAGCGGTGTTCCATCATCGAGGATCAGATTCGAATGCATGGTATTAATCAGGCAATGCTGCCCCATTTCAACCCCAAAATTAATGGATGCGATTCCGCCGTCGCCATTATAGGTCCATTTTGGAAAGTAGAGGAAAGAATGCTTCATGCGTTCCAAGCGTGGAATTCGTGGAACAATTACCGCTTGAAAATCGCAAAATTCGTCATGCTTGCTGATGGCAAAGAAGTAATGGACACCGTTGCGGTCAAATTCATCAAGCTTTTCATCGGATGGGATGTAGTTGGATCCAATTGGAATACATGCATGGATATAGTCGGGAGCAGCTTCGGTTACCAGCTGGCAGAAATAAGCGCCATTGGAATTCCCAAATACGAGTTTTTGACCAATTGTTTTGCATCTTGCTGCTTCAAATTCCTGAATTAGCTTCAGAACAGGAGCGACATATTCCTCTGACCAGCTTCCGATAATTTCGTCCTCAGCGATTCGTTTCTCATTTGCGATGGGCACCAATACATAGGCACCACCCATCTCCTTCTGATACTTTTCGGAAGCGTATAATTCTGCACCACTGTAATTGATACAGACGTTTCCTTCCAGAGCATTGGAAAATCCATGCATGAAAATCAAAAGAGGATATTTCTTATCAGATGGGTAACCGTGCTTGGTAGGATCAAAGAAGTAATAGGTCATATCTCCGACCTTTTCATTTGGGAAAGTGTCTTTTTCGTATAAATCAAAAAATTCACCGACGGTATAAGTTACGTCGTAGGAAATAAATTCATTTTCAGTAAGCTCGTTTGCCCATGGGGGCAGTTTTTTCTCTTCCATATTCGTTCCTTCCTTGGGTGTGTTTCAACCATAAATCTAGGGATTATGTAACATAAAATGAGTGTATCATATACCGTTCTATACAGCAAGAAAATGACTTGTGCTATATGCATAGTGTGGAGGTGGTATATTGTAGTAGTGTGTCATATCCAGACAAAAAAGGACAGGATTTTATAGTGAGCCAGATGTAAAATAACGTCATGTATTACATAGAAGTATTGATGTGTTCGATAGTAAAAAGAATGTGAGGTCTGAAATGAAAAGACAATGTAGACAGACAAAGGGAAAGAGAAAGGGTCGTGGAATAGCAGGAGTTCTTGCTTTTTTCTATGCAACACTCTCCATAGGAAGCTTTTTAAGCGGATGTGGAATTCGTGCAAAAGAAGTTGAGAAAAAGACAAAAGAGGATACAGGAGCGGAAGCAAAAGAACAGGCAGGAAACGATGTATCCGAACAATCAGAAACGGAAATGAGAGAAGAATTGGAGGAGAATCCTATCATGATGGCAAAGGAACTTGAGAAAAGCTATGGCAGTAAGTCAATTCGTGCGTTAGAGAGTGTTCGTACACAGATGGGAGAAGAGGCTTATCTGGAAGAAATAGCAAGGCTCGGAAGTGCCGAGAAAGTAAGCAATCATGGAGATTACATCGCGAGTATCATTGAGGATGTGACGGATAAGGCAGGCGAAGAAAAGGCAACGGAGGTTATGCGTGCGTGTGGATATCAGTGCATCAAATCCGGTATTACGCAGGGCGCAAGGGAAGCCTATCAGAACGCAGACAGTACGGAAGAATTTATTGATATACTCAATACCAAGGTTCTGGGTGGTGGTAATTTGAAGTATGACGGTCAGAAAATTATGGCTTCTTACGATTACTGCTATTGTGATATCGCTGACCCGCAGAAAAAGCTTAATAAGTGTTATTGCCAGTGCTCTTGTGGATGGTATGAGAAGCTCTTTACAGAGGCGACCGGACATACGGTAGAGGTTGATTTGATTCAATCAATTAAAGGTGGAGATGACCATTGCGAATTTGAAATACGATTAGGAGAGGAGTAGTACCTTCACAAGTACCTTAACAGACAAAGGAAAATGTTTACAATAGAATGGTGATATGTTATATTGTGAAAAGCAAAAAATTTTTCATATGATTCTGGAGGGGGAACAGGAAATGGAAGCATTAACAGAGAGTCAGATTTATAAGGGTGAGGACATTTTGGAGAGTTTTTATGGAAGGATGATGCCGCCGGATCGTAACTATAGTGATTGTGACTGCGTCATTTACCTCACAAAAAGCTATATCTATGTCATGGAGGATAATCTTGATGGAACCTATGAGGAACTGTTCTGCTTCCCTATTTACAAAGTAATTGACGTTAACTCCAAGACAAACACAATGAGTTCTGATTCTGATGCACTGTCAAAAACAGGACTGAATACGATAAATGATAAGCGTACATTACCTATTATAGAACAACTTTTTGGCTTAAGAAGGAGCCGGAAAATTACTTACACGTATTGCTATATCAAATATCAGGGAGATAACGAGCCGAAAAGTCTTTACT
The DNA here is from genome assembly GCA_964481705.1 of uncultured Lachnospiraceae bacterium. Taxonomy (GTDB): domain Bacteria; phylum Bacillota; class Clostridia; order Lachnospirales; family Lachnospiraceae; genus CAYZUC01. The sequence continues at coordinate 38,074 of CAYZUC010000011.1, read as the reverse complement.
TTGAAAAGCCGAGTGGAAAGGTCGACAGATTTATCCTTACCTTTACAGAAGTGAAGTATGGTGTTAAAGTGGACCAGGATTCCTAAAATAAAAGAATTGAATATCAGTATTTCATGCACCTTATGTCGACATTTTTGCGCATAAGGTGTATTATTTTTATAGATTTTGTACCGACACCATTGGAAAGGATTCGCCATACATGATTAGAAAACGTTTTTTAACCACGATATCAAGTCTATTATCTGTTTTTCTTGTGATGTCTTTGTCAGGATGTTCTCTAATACCCAAAGAGCAGCAGAACTCCCAGATACAGATTGACCGTTCGGATGAGGTCAGCCCTAATTATATCAGCACGGAAGTAATGAGAGGTGACTTGCAGAAGTGTGTAACGACAAGGTTTACCTATACAACGGAGGAAGTACAGGAGGGACAATTTGAGATAGCAAATGAAGAGATTTCCAGTATCAATGTAGTATTTGGAGATCTAGTGAAGGCCGGCGATGTACTCGCAGAACTTGATGTAACGAAACAAAAGAGAGAGTTGGCAGCACTCGCTTCGGATTATAATAGTCTTGCGGAGGAAAAGAAGTATCTGGAACAACTTATTGATTTGACAAAAAGAGAGAAGAATCTGACCTATGGTACCTCGAAGTATATAGATGAAGAATTGGTGGATTACGAGAGCAAGAGGAATCAGGTCGATGACGAGATTGAAATCAATCAAATGGAACAGGCGGAAAAAGAGGAAGAGATAGCCGGACGGCAAATTCGTGCACAGTTTGATGGAAGCATTGCGTATGTACTTCCAATCAGACAAGGTGAAAAGTCTGAACTGGATAAAAACTATGTAAAGGTTGCCGGAAATTCATTTCAATTCAAGGGTACAACAGATGAACCAGATTCGTTCCCAATTGGCAGTGAAATGAATCTGGTGATGGAGAATGCCAAAGAATCAAGTCTGGTTGGAACAACGCTAAAGGCAGTTGTGACACAGGCAGAGGTATCGGAGGACAGCAGAGTAACCTCTTTGGTATTGTCTTTAAAGGAAGCGAACTATGACCTGGCCTCTGGGGATGAGGCTGTTGTGTCTGTGATTAAAGAAGAGAGTCGAGGGTGTCTTTATGTTCCGATAAAATATCTTACCTTCGTGAATGGAAAGACGGTAGTATGTGTGCCGGATAAGGATGGAATTCGCGTAATCAGAGAAGTTACGACCGGTGTTACGAATGATGAATTTGTGGAAATAAAGGAAGGACTGTCAGAAGGTGAAAAAATTATTCAGTAAAAGGAGAATTTTCCTCCTGCTTATCATATCCTTTTGCCTGGTTGGTTGTGGTAAAAGGGAACAGTACATACCGGAACTTCTGGAACCAGTTAACGCAGGGACCAGCTGGAGAAAGGTTACGCGTGGCGATATTTTCTCAGGAACTACCTATGATGGCTATGTAGAACCGGAGGTCACTAAGTGCCATTTTGAAACAACCGGATTATTGGAGACGCTACAGGTTCATATTGGTGATTCTGTCAGTGAGGGTCAGATACTTGCTACCTTAAATGTTGGCGATAGAGAAGAACAGATTGAAGATGCACAGAGTGAAAAACAGTATATAACAGAGCGCTACCTGCTTGAGAAAAGAGCCGTTGAATTAGCTATAAAATCTGGGGAGGTTGAGCTTGAAAAGCTAAAATTAAAAAAAGATCAGCGTGGTATTTCTATCAAGGAAGTGCAGCTCGAGAAACTACGGTTAAATCTCGAATATAAAAGAGTACAGGCAGAGCTTTCGCTTGCACGCAAAGACCGTGAGATCGAATTATGTCAGGAGGATATGAAATCCAATATCTTGCGCGCTCCTATTTCCGGAAAAGTGGTTTCCACGGGCGGATTTCTACCAGGAGATACGATGAAGAAGAGTTCCGTTGTGGTATATATTGCTAATCCAGGTACATACAAGATCGTAACCAGACAGGGGCTGGAGAGTGATTATAAGTTTGCAAAGGGTCTTTTTACTTATTTCGATGGACAGGAGATCGCATTGGAGCTGATTCCCCGCACATCCAAAGAGGTGCGGATGGCAAAGGAAGAGGAATATAATCTCACACATATTTTTGATGCAGCATGCAATCTCTCGGATAAAGCTTATGGAACCTACGCGCCTATCATTGCTACTGATGTTGATGTGCGAAACGTGTTGACGGTGCCAATTGGTGCTGTTTTTAACGATGGTGATGTTGATTATGTTTATATCAATTCTGAGGGGGAGAAGGAATATCGTGAAGTAGAAGTAGGGGTTAAGAAGTCTGGTAAGGCCGAAATCATCAGTGGCCTTGAGGAAGGAGACGAAGTCTATGTCAAGGAATAACCAATCGACCAAACGTCTTCGGGGCTCCGGAACGCTTGCTGTGCTGCTGATAGCGATATTACTCTTGAATCTGACCGGATGTGGAAGTAAGGAGACACCGAAACCGGTGCTTGATACCTCTTTTTTGAAAGCTATTGGCGAGACCAGCTACCAATATGTTTCTGTGAATCGAGGAACGCTTACGGTTAGCTGCGAGGATTTTGGAAAGAACTATTTTCGCGAAACAAGCGCGCAGCTTTTCTCTGAGACGGAAGGAAAAGTTCTGGAGATTCTTGCTAATACAAGTGATGAGATCAAGGAAGGCGATCCAATCATTCGTTTGGATACCGGCTATAGTAGAGCACACTTGGAGGATATGAAAAAAGAACTGGAACGAATGAAAAAGGATTATGCAGTTCAGGAGGAAGTATGGCAAAAGAAAATTGTTGTTGCTCAGACAGACCTGGGGACAACCATATCGCAATATAAGAATAATAAGAAGACGGCAGATGAACAGGAAAATCTATTAGACGATATGAGACGAGACAGTAAAAAGATACCGGTGGTATCCAATGGAAATGGAGCCGAACGTGCTGCAGTCAGTGACTATATGAACAGTATGAAGGGAACGTTGCCTGGACTACAGAAGGATATTGAAATCGGTAATATTGGTTTGGAGAGTCAGGCAATTGACCGAAAACTTTATGAACTTGATGCACAGAAGAGTATTGTTGATATGGAAAAGGCGATTACCCGATATGAAAAGTATTATGGTGAGGGAATCATCCGGGCAGAACAGGATGGTGTCATCAGTGATTTAAATAATTGGAAGAAAGGGAATACCATTCATCTGGGTGATCGAATTTGTACAATTCGAGGAGAAACACCTGATTATCTCACCGTGAAGACAGACAAAAATGCATTACCCTATGGGATGGAGATCCGTTTTGAAAACCCGGATAACAAGGATGAGATTCTTACCGGGCATGTGATTTCGAGCTCCGAGCTGTGTCCAGAGGCTAATAGCCACTGGGGAAGGGAAGAGAATCTGTCTATTATACAGATGGATGTCGGGACAGCAAAAGAAATTGACAAGAAGACAAAAGGAAAATGGAATAGTGTTTTGCTAACGGACATTATGATGATTCCGAAAGATACGGTACAGAAAGATAAAGTAAATGGTACTTATGTAGAGGTGTATCAGAATCATAATATAGAACGAATCTATATTGATTGTATCCTGCAAGGAAAGAATTATTGGGTTACAGGCGGTTTGAGCGGCGATGAGAGAATCATTCTAAGGAATCGAGGATAGACAATGTTAAGATTTTTATTTAATAAAATAAAAAACAAGCTCTGGATTAATATATGCCTATTACTTGGTATGACTTTTTTTATCGGAATGCTTACATTGAATCCGGTCTATCAGGAGGCGGCTTTGCAGAAAATGCTGCAGGCCAGATTTGAGAAACAGCAGGAGAACGATGGATTGTATCCGGCAACTGCTTCTACGAGGTTATCGTATCTATATGCAGATGGATTTTCCAATAAAGAATTTGCTTCGGAAAACGAGGTTAATGATGAAATTGCGAAAATGCTTTATTTAAAGGCGACAGATGAGTCCATATTGAGAATGAGTGATGAGACATATGCCACTACTCAGGAAGCCAGAGAAAATGATGAATCCAAGAAGAAACTGAAGCTATGTAGTCTGACCGGTATGGAAGAACATATTCGTGTGCTTGCAGGAGAAAGCTTTGGTGAGGAGATACTGCCAGATGGAGCGTATTCGTGTATGGTGAGTATGCAAACGATCTCAAAGCGAAAAATAGCTATGGGAGATGTGCTGACCTTTCAGAGCTTTATGAGCGCGGATGGAAAGCCTCTTAAACTTAAAGTGGTTGGTGTGTTTGGAGAACAGCCAGATGATCATTTCTTTGTTCATAAGCCATCGGAATATGAGGAGGAACTGTTTTTGCCTGATACCGTTTATCAAAAGGTTCTACAGGAATATCCAAAAAGAGATATGAAGATGACAACAGAGTGTTTTCTGTTTCTGGATTATACGGAAATGAAATACACATTAGCTCCAAACTATTTGGAGGTCATGAAGTATTATGAGAATTCTTATAGTAAAAAAGATAACTGTGAAATCACCTTTAATTTTAATGGAATACTGGAAGAATTTGAACAAAGTGAAGGAAAGGTCAAACTAATCATCTGGATATTACAGGTACCGGTGCTGGTACTTATGCTGGTATTTATCTTTACGGTATCTCGTCAGATTCTCGAGATGGAAGAGAGCGAAATAGCTATGTTGAAGAGTCGTGGTGTACGTCGTTACCAGCTGGTCTTGATGTACTTTGAGCAATCGCTGCTGCTTTCTTCCGTTGGGGTGATTTTGGGTATTCCATTTGCCTTTTTTCTATGTAAGGTAGTTGGCGCATCCAATTCCTTTATGGAATTTGTCAGTCGTAGAAGCTTATCGGTTCATCTTTCACCATCCGTCTTTCTGTATGCTTTTGGTGCCGCATTGACAGCCAGTGCATTCATGACGTTACCGGTTATTGGATATTCCAGGACTGGTATCGTGGAACAGAAGAGAAAAGGTACCAGGAAAAGACTAGGTCTTGGTGGAAGATTATTGATTGGAGCTGGGATTTTGGGATTCTCGATTTATGAGTGGTGGAACTTTACCAATCAACAGTCGGTAGTGGCTCAAAAGGTATCCGGAGGTGCAACTGTAGATCCCATCCTGTTTTTCTCCTCTTCTTTGTTTATTCTGGGTGGGGCAATCGTGGTAACTATTTTGATTCAGTTTGTTGTTCGTCTTGTATTTTTGATTTTCCAAAATAGAATGAGTCCCGCACTGTTTGCATCTTATCTGCAGATTTTGCGTAGTGGTCAGAAACAGTTTGTTATCTCTATTTTTCTGCTGATTACCATTGCTCTTGGAATCTATAATTCGAATATGGCACGTACCATCAATGAGAACGAGGAAGAGGGGTTAAAATACATCTCAGGTACTGATGTTGTCGTTTTAGAGGCGTGGAAAAATAATAAAGCCGGAGTTATGTTTGATGGACGACAGCTCAAATATGAAGAACCGGATTATGGAAAGTATGGAGAATTGATTGCGCAGTCAGAGAGTGTAACGCGAGTGATACGTGATGAGGATGTGGAGCTGATATTGGATAAGAAAACAGCCGCTACCGACGTCGACTTGATGGCAATCCATACCAAGGATTTTGGTAATACCGCGTGGATGCGAAATGACCTGATGGAAGCACACTGGTATGAGTATTTGAATCTGATTTCACAGAATCCCAAGGCGATACTGATTTCCAAGAACCTGAGTGAGGATTTCGGAGTAGATGTCGGTTCGACTATTCATTATGCCAGAAAGAATATGATGAAACAGGATATTGGTTCCACGGAGGCAATCGTCTATGGTATCCTGGATTATTTTCCAACCTATGACGGAAGCAACAAGAACTATTTGATCGTTGCGAATTATTCCCAGGTTATCAATTCCTTTGATATGAAGCCATATGAAATCTGGTTTAAGACAAAAGGAGACAGTACCTATATTCATAATTTCATCGAACAGAACCAAATACCCGTTGAGAAATTTGTGGATGAGAGCCGCGATATCATTGAGATCAAGAACGATCCTATATTCCAGGCGACCAATGGATTGTTGACGATTAGTTTTATCATGATATTGGTATTGTGTATTATAGGCTTCCTTATTTACTGGATTCTGACTATTCACTCCAGAGAGCTGGTGTATGGTATTTTCAGAGCAATGGGGGTCTCCATGCGGGAGATTATCGTTATGCTGGTAAATGAACAGCTTTATTGCTCCTGTGTATCTCTGATAGCAGGGACGCTGATTGGCGTGATAGCTTCAAAAATCTATATTCCACTTGTGGAGATTTCCTATTCATCCTTTGCGCATATGCTTCCTATCCGTGTTATCAATCGTATCTCGGACTTGGCGAGAGTGGGAATTATTACAGTTGGCATGATTTTGGTATGTATTTTGATTTTGGGATGGATATTGAGAAAACTGAACATTACACAGGCATTGAAACTGGGAGAAGATTAATGATTAAGACGATTAATGTAAAAAAGTGTTATCCGGTTGCGGATGGAGAAGATTTCTATGCATTAAAGGGTATTACAATCGATGTCCCAGCTTCCCGGCTTACCATATTGCGAGGCAGATCGGGTTCGGGTAAGACGACATTACTAAATATAGTAAGCGCACTTGATGAACCGTCTGAGGGAGAAGTATTTCTTGATGATGAAAGGATATCTGGGATCAGTGAGGCAAAAAAGGAAACCATTCGGAGACAGAGTATGGGTTATGTGTTTCAGTCGGTTGCCCTCATTCCGTACATGAGTGCATTTCAGAATGTGGAATACAGTTTGCGTTTAGCAGGAATTAAGGATGGACGCAGAGAAAGAGTTGAAGAATGTCTGGAACTGGTAGGGCTTGCAAAACGGGCAAATCATATGCCGTATGAACTATCTGGTGGAGAACAACAAAGAATTGCAATCGCAAGAGCAATTGCTCACAGACCCAAGATAATCTTTGCAGACGAGCCGACTGCTGAGCTCGATTCCAATACCGGAATTCATGTCATTAAGATTTTTAAAGATCTCATTGAAAAGGAAAGAATTACGGTTGTAATGACGACGCATGATACCGAAGTCATGAAATATGCGGATTTGTTGCTGGAGATTCAGGATGGAGAAATAATCAATGGCTGAAAAGATGATAGAATGCGAGAATCTTGTAAAAATATATAAGACAAAGGACTTGGAGGTTATGGCTCTTCAAGGACTTGATTTGGTCGTGGAACGTGGAGAACTGATGGGTATCATTGGCAACAGCGGTAGTGGAAAGTCTACCTTCCTAAATATGATTGGAGGACTGGATCGTCCGTCGGCGGGACGTTTGTCTGTTGCTGGAAAGAATCTTTTTAAGATGACAAATGCTCAGCTGGAGGATTACAAACAGAATACTGTGGGATTTGTTTGGCAGAATAATGCCAGAAACCTTTTTCCCTATTTGACAGCCATTGATAATATCAAATCACCAATGCTCTTTCGCAGAATGTCAGAAAAGGCAAGAAATGAACGTGCAACGATGCTTTTGGAGATGGTTGGAATGTCTCATAAGAAACATAGTAAGCTCAATCAACTTTCCGGTGGTGAACAGCAGAGAATAGCCATTGCTATTGCATTAG
>CAYZUC010000011.1:11519-30467 GCA_964481705.1 uncultured Lachnospiraceae bacterium | reverse complement strand
CGCGCGTTGGCCAATGATCCGCCGCTGATCCTTGCGGACGAACCGACGGGCGCTGTTGATGTGTCGACCTCATACAAAATCTTTGAAGTTTTCCGTGAATTAAATGAACAGCTGGGACTTACCATTGTCATTGTAACTCATGACCGTAATTTCTCAAAGATGGTAAAGAGAGTTGTGTCTATTCGAGATGGTAAGACGAGTTCTGAGAGCATTATGAAAAAGGAGTTTGAGGAAGAATGGAATCAGACAAAGGGATTTTTAAATGAAGAGGAAAGTCATGAGGAATTTGCTGTCTTAGATAAAGCAGGAAGATTACAGATACCAGGCGAGATGCTCGAGGAACTTGGATTGAATGGAAATAAGGTTCAAATGGAAATGAAAGATGGTAATATTATTATCAAAAGTCCTGAGTGAATTGTTTGACGTGATGACTTGAGACTGGTATTATATTTTCAAATAGAAAACTACGAAAATGGATGATATAGATGGCATACAGTTATGAAGATGAACAGGACGAATTACGTTACGAACGTAGACGTCAAAAAAGACAGGAAATGCGCAGGAGAAAGCAGCAACAGCTGTTAATACGAAGGATTACGATTATCGGGATACCGCTTTTGATCGTTTGTATTGTAATCTTGAAAATTGCATTTGGTTCTGAGGGTAAGGCACGTAAAGAAACGGAGCCGGAAGTGACTTCGAATCGTCCGGAAAGGGTCATATCGATAAACGGGGCGCAGGAGAGCGTATCCATCGATGAGACAGTATCGGATGATACGCAGAAAAAAGATTTTGCTGTATATACCGCAAAGGAAACGGACCACACCGTTTCCTTTTCTGATGAAGTTGTGAGTACACATGGAATTATGATTGATATGGAAAGTAATGAGATACTCGCGGAACGAGATGCTTTTTCACGTATGTCACCAGCTTCTATGACGAAAATACTGACGGTATTGGTTGCTGCTGAACACATCGAGAACCTGGATGATTCTTTTACCATAACAAGAGAAATTTCAGATTTTTCCTATATGCACGATTGCAGCAACGTTGGCTTTTCGGATGGTGAGACGGTTAAGATTAAGGATCTCTTTTATGGCACGATTTTACCGTCAGGAGCAGATGCTGCTGTCGGACTGGCTACATATGTGGCAGGTTCACAGGAAGCATTTGTGGAGATGATGAATCAGAAGCTTACAGAGCTGGGACTTTCTGAGACAGCTCATTTTACAAACTGCGTGGGCATCTATGACGATAATCATTACTGTACCACATATGATATGGCAATGATTATGGAAGCAGCAATGCATAACGAGCTGTGCAGGGAAGTAATGTCGGCACATACATATACTACGACTCCAACGACACAACATCCGGAAGGAATTCAGATTTCGAATTGGTTTCTACGTAGAATCGAAGATAAAGAGAGCGGGTATACCGTGCAGTGCGCCAAAACAGGATATGTCGTTCAATCGGGGAGCTGCGCAGCCAGCTTTGGAACCGACGAAACTGGGAAAGAGTACCTATGTGTGACGGCCAATTCGACCAGTTCATGGCGGTGCATCTATGATCACGTAGCAATCTATGAGCAGTTTGTCAGTCAGGGTGGAGAAGCGAAAACGGAAGAAAGTAATGAAGAGGGGTAACGAGTGAATATGAAGGATAAGATTCAGATACATGAAAGTGATACCAATCAATATAGATTAATATCGATCGTGACGGGGTTATTAATCATTCTTACAAGCTGCTTAAAACCGATACTTGCATGGGAGATTGCAGAACCCTTTGGACTTGGCCATCAGCTTCTGTTTTTTGCACAATGGGTCAGCTTGCTGGGTGTCTTTATTTCAATTGGACGATTTTGGAGAGCCCATACATTGGAGTGGAAGAATGTTAGTCGTTTTCTGTTTATTATGGTTGTGTTATACGTGTTCTGCCAGATATTGACCTATGGAATTGATTTTCTTCTTTTTCGGGAGATTTATAAATTCTCTCTTATTGATGCTGAGGAAACGATAGGATATCTTACATCGGTCATCGTTGGTGTTCTCTTTTTGTGGGGAGTCAGTAAGCTTAATCAGACATGGTTGAGAATTATTCTGTTTTTTGTACTTATACTGATGGGAATAGCTTCTGGTCTGCATCTGGATATCGGGAATCATCCGTTTGTATATCGTTTTGTATTGGGAAGTCCGATATTATTACTATCCTATGATTCCTCTCTTCCACGTATTACCAATCGAAAGAAACGAATTGTCTTCGGAGTTTTAGGAGTTTTACCTCTTGTATTAATCTTGGTTCTGTTTGAAAGATTAGGTTTACATAATTATGTCGGTTTGGTTGCAGAAGCTCAGATTAGCTATCAAATGATGTATCTTACAAATCTGCAGGGCATCCTGGGGCGCTGTGTCTGGTATGTTGTTTCTATATTCTTTACGATGGGTTTCCTGCTGCTGGTACCGAAGAGACGTCTCTTCTTTTTGACCGATGCAGGAGAACATGCAACGGGGATTTATGTGGTGGCCGGAGTAATCAGTATGATTTTTTCCGGATTTCATCTAGATGATTATAAGGATTTGTGTGCAAGATATGGCTATTGGGTAGCAATTCTTACGGCGATTTTCCTTTCCGTACTCACGGCGAACCCATATGCTACCCGATTATACGCAATGATTTCCAAAAGGTGTAGAAAATGGCGGGATCATCATTTCCCATTAAATCAACTGGAACTTCATATTGGAGAGAAGATGGAGTATTCTCGAAAAGAGAGAATTACTCTTATCGTAATAGTATCCTTTTTCTTTGCATTTACATTCTTGATTCTCGGACCCTATGAGATGTTTCTTTCAAGTTCGCAGTATCTTGTTGCTAATTTTTCTGATGTGTGGTTTCCCATGTTAATTGCAGGTGTATTGGGATTCCTGGTTATCTTGTTGACGTTCGCACTTATAAAGGGGAGAATAGGAGATATTCTAATTTCGCTGATCTTTGGAATCACCTTTACGGGTTATATACAAGGCAATTTCATGAACATTGACTTAGGCGATTTAAGTGGAACGACAATTGTTTGGAAAGAGTATTATGTTGAAGCTATTCGCAATTCCATCATATGGGTATTGATCTTACTTGGCATAATCGGACTCTATCATTTTAGCAAGAAGATGTGGAAGGGATTCTTAACGAAGGTTTCTGTGTATCTGATACTTGTACAGCTGGTGGCTTTTGTTTCGCTATTTTTTTCACTCGATATTTCAGATAAAAATGCAGGGTATTTTTCCAATGCAAAGGAATTTGAAATGGCTAGTGATGAGAACGTTGTTGTATTTGTCCTGGACATGATGGATACGGATTATATCAAGGAAATACTGGAGCAGACACCAGATTTTTTGGATGAATTTGATGGATTCACTTACTATCCGAATTGTGTCAGTCGTTTTCAACGTACATTCCCTTCGGTAGCTTACATGCTTACAGAGGAACCGTTTCGTTTTGACATGGAAACGCCAAAGTATTTTGAAGAGGCATGGAAACGGTCACCTCAGCTTCATAAAATGAAGGAGGACGACTATCGAATTCAGGTATTTGGAAATATGAAATATACGGCAGGAAGTGGCGAAGCAATGGAGGGTCTGGTGGACAATTATAGTACAGACAGACGAAAAGTACCGTATGTTCGCTTTCCTCTTATTATGTTGAAGCTGGTAGCCTATCGGGATATGCCACATGTTTTGAAACAGTTTTTCTGGTTATATACAGAAGATATTAATGATGTCTACCAGGATGGATATCGTGTAAATGATTATGCCTTTTATCGGACGTTAGTACAGGGTGGACTAACCAAAGGAGATTGTAAGAAACAATTTATTTTCTACCATCTTAACGGAAGTCATGGTCCTTTACTTCTGGATGCTGATGCGAATAAGGTTAAGAGTGGAACGGACACCATTTCTCAGACAGAAGGGTGTTTAAAAATTGTTTTGGAGTATATGAGACAGATGAAGGAAATCGGCGTTTATGATAACTCGACTATAATTATTACCGCGGATCATGGCGACGCCCTCGCTACAGATCTCTCGAAAGATACGCTGAATCCGGTCTTTATGATGAAACAAAAGGGAAATACCGGTAAATGTGGTATCTCACAGAAACCGGTTATGAATTCTGATATTATGTCAACTGTATGCGGGGAAAACATCGTATCAGACGAAGTAAGTAATATTTCCTTGCTTACCGAAGATTCTGAGAGAGTACGCACGATTTATAGTGTTTGGGGTTCTACAGCAGAAATTTATGAAATCCGAGGAGATGCCCAGGAGTATAGTAACTGGAAACAAGTCGATACAACGACAGTGAAGTATGACATATATAACTAAATATTGCACAAAAAATAGCTTGTAAAAATCTACACTTAATGGAAGTTTCACAAAAATGTGCAATATAGATAGAAAATACGCAAGATAATATGATGAAACTTGGCCGGTAATCATATAGAGTTTTTAGTATAGAGGCTGGAGTAGAATCTAAAGTACTGGAGGATGTGCGATGAAGAATAAGCGAAGAAAAACGGATAGAAAAGTAAGGTCTTCGGGAGCCAAAAAGGGTCTGCTTGTGAAGACTTCCGAGCTTATAGAGAAGATTTCCGGTAAGATTCTCGGATCAAAGAAGAACAGTATCCTGCAGACGTTGTTGATTGGATTTTTGATTCCCGTAGTATTAATGATTATTTTGGGAGTGGTATCCTACAACACAGCTTCGTCGGGTATGCTGTCAAAATATCAGGAATCTGCAGTCTCGACAGTGAATATTACAGGCAAGTATTTTAATTTAATCTGTACCAATATTACCAGTAAAGCGTTGGAGCTTGTCGGAACCGGTGATGTTGGAGCATACTATAAGGCCTGTGCATTAGCACCAGATGGAGAGGCACCGGATCTTATGGCGGATGCCAGAACCGAACTGGGTAATGCCAAAGCAGTAAATACCAATATTTTTAGTTATAGCATTATTCCGGAAAAAGGTACCTATCTTACATCCTTAACCGGAAAGCTGAGTGAGAATCCTCATGATGATTTTGTGAAATCTCCAGAAGGTCAATATTTTGCACAGACTAAGGGAGCTAGGAATGCATGGTTAGGATATCATACCTATATTGATCAGCATATGAGTCATACACAACCGGAAGATTATGCAATGGTATTTTACCAGAGACTTTCCAAGGGTGACTCCTATCTGATGTTTGATATCGGAATGCCTGCCGTAACAGAGATGCTTCAGGGTATGGATTTTGGAGATAACAGCATAAAAGCGGTGGTTACGAAGGATGGAAGAGAGGTTATTTCCGTTCAGGGTAAGGAAGAAGAACCTGTAGAAGAGACATATTTTGTGGGTCAGAAATTCTTTGAAGATTCCAAGGCTGAGACAGAAGCAAAGGGAGTCGATGTAAAGATTAAAGGTAAAAAGTATTTATATATTTCTACTCCGGTTGGACAGACAGGAGCTATGATATGTGTTCTGATTCCTCAGAGCAATCTGCTCGGTCAGGTATCGGCAATTAAGTACATAACCATAATTATGGTATTGATAGCAGGAGCGTTATCCTTATTGATTGGTTTGATGATTGCAATGGGAATCAGCAGAACAGTTAAGTCTATGACCATGGGTCTGTCTAAGGTTGCAGAAGGTGATCTCAGCTGCGACTTTGAGACAAAGAGAAGAGATGAGTTTGGCACACTTACCAACAGTCTGAACAAGATGCTCAGCAGCATTCGTATCTTGATTCGTGATATGCAGCAGTTTAGTACAAAGGTGAAAGATATGGCATCTGATGTATCTGTGAGAACAGATAATATCAGCAATTCTGTTCGAGATACTTCACAGGCAATGGATGATATGACAGCTGGCATCCAGTCACAGGCGCAGGAGACAGAAAGCAGTAATGCTAAGATGAATTCACTTTCTGCCAATATCGAGACCTTGACAAATAGGACAAGTGTCATGGGTACTTCAGCGGACAAGGCAATCGAGGCAGTAGGACAAGGAAAAGTTATTGTACAAAGTCTGAATGAAAAGAGTAGTACGACCGTAGACTTGACCAAGATTCTTGTTGAGGATATTTCGGATGTAAGCAAGAGCGCTTCAGAGATTACCAGTTTTGTAGAGATTATTAACAGTATTGCAGAGCAGACCAATCTGTTATCGCTGAATGCTTCGATTGAGGCAGCCAGAGCAGGAGAAGCAGGAAGAGGCTTTGCAGTTGTAGCAGAAGAGATTCGTAAGCTGGCGGATCAGTCAAAGGATTCCGGTGACAAGATTAAGGGTATTGTAGCAAATATCGGAACGACTACCCAGAAGACAACGGATTCGGCTAAGAAGGCTGAGGAAATGATTGTAGAACAGGCTGAGTCTTTGGAAGAAACCGTTCGTGTATTTGGACAGATTCAGGGTTGTGTAGATGAGCTGGTAGAAGGTATGAGAGTTACTTTGGATAAGCTTGCTGAGTTATCTCGTGAGAAGACAGCAGTACAGGATTCGATTCAGAATATTTCTGCTATCTCTCAAGAGGCAGCTGCTTCTACAGAAGAGGTTACTGCTACTATGAGTGAACAGGCAGGAATCATCAGCGAATTGGCAGTACGTGTTGTTGAGCTGAGTGATGAAGCAGGAGAACTAAACAGATCCATTGCACAGTTCCACTTAGCAGATGATTACATGACAGGGGAATCTGTCGAATAGAACCAGGAATCAGAAGAATTAGCACCCCGTTGCACAGTATGCAGCGGGGTTTTTTCTTTTAGTATGGTTCAGCAATACGTGTGACACCCACGTATACGTTGGAGATGCGGTACCAGGTTGGATAGTCGACAATTCCGGTGACTGGAAGAGAGAAGATACTCTGGAAGACACGTACTGCATTTTCTGTGGCTGGTCCATAGATACCATCCGTAACCAGTTTAGGAATAAGGGAGTAATTGTCACTGATTCGATTAAGCTGCTCCTGAAGAACTCTTACTTTGTCTCCGGTCGAGCCGATACGCAGATCATATCCTGGCCAGGAGGAAGGAATACCGGAGATTTCATCAGCAGAATTAATGTACATAGTATTGCCATAATAGTATCTGAGAATCTGAATCGGAGTATAACCTTCATCACCAAGATATTTGGACCCCCACTGTGTCATTCCCCCAGGGCAGGATGCTTGCCTTCCGTCACAGTACCAGGTAAATATTGGCTGGGAGACACCAGGCTTCGAAAGATAACTGTTAAACAGCTCATCTACAAGACGATTGATATTATCATAGGTGTTTCTACCAGGAATCCATTTCTGGTCGTAAGCGGTGGATGATGTAATTGTAAAATCATATAGGCGGTTCCGATACCATTCGGTATAAACACGATTCAGTGTAAAAGACATGATTGCGAGTATATTTGCTTTAATTGTTTCTTCCGGCCAGGTGGGATAAATCTCAGAAGATACAACGTTCTTTATATAGTCCAAATAGCGTACATAGTAATCCGTAGCGGTACTATCGGAGGGGACACCGTTGTGTACAACAATATACTCTGGTATTACAACCCGACTGAGGACAATCTCGCCGGTCTCGGATATCGGTTTGATCGTGGACTCTGCAATCTTGGGAGGGTAATCACCAAAAAGAGTATGCGGACCAATGACATATCGTTCCTCTGAAACAGGGCTCATGCGAATGGTTTGTACTGCCTCTTCGCCGGATAGTACCTGAATTCCAGAGACAAGCACGGGTTCGTATCCTTCTGCTGTGACTTGAACATTATATTCTGCGTAGGGTTGGTTTTCTATTTGTGGTTCGAGCGAATACTCGATAGGAGGGACCGGTAAATCCACCGTTTCTGTTTTTCCAATGTTATTCGTTGACACCTCTTCGATGGGACGGTCAGCTCCAACGGTATCCGAAATTGTAATCGTTGCATTATCTATTGGAAGAAGCCCCCTGTCGGATGTGACATTAACTTGTAGCCTTCCAACATCAATGGTGATAGAAGAATCCATAAATTGCTCCAAAAACATGATTTGTTTATTATATGACAGGAGCTGTGAATGTTTCGCATGGGTGTGGCGGCTCAAATACCAGTTCTTTTATCGAAGTTGGATTAATATTGCAATCTTGTTGAATGTCACATATAATTGTTGAAAGAGTAATTAGAAGGAATTTGCAAGGAGCAGGAATGAAAAACGAGTCAGCCTTTTTAACACACCTAAAAGAACAAAGGATTACATTTTCACAATCGACAGATAAGTATAATGCTTATCCTGCGCCACGGATTCCGGTTTCTGGGATTCCACTTTATTATGCGGAAGCAGTGGAAGATTTTACTGTGAATTATCCTTTTTACATGGAACGAAGAGGCGTTCATGCTTACTATATTTTGTATACGATTTCTGGTCGTGGGCAACTGATATATCATGATCAGACGATACTTCTTGAGCCGGATTCTGTTATTTTTATCGACGGTAATTCGAGCTTCCGATTTGAAATTTATGATCAGAATCCGTGGCATTTTAAAGCAGTCTATTTAAACGGCCCCAGTCTTTTTTACTATTACCGTACATTTTGCTATGGTGAACAATTTCACTGTCAGATGACACCACTTTCCAAAATCTCTGAAACTTTGGATATGATTAGTGATCTGATGCATGATCCAACCAGAAATTATGATGTACATATATCCAAGTATATTACCGATTTGCTAACCATACTTGCCGATGCGAGAGATTATGCAAATCAAAAAGAAAATTTAGTTCCTAAGTATGTACTCGAAGTTAAAAGGAAGTTTGATTATCAGTACAGTAATAGTCATTCACTGGAACAATTGGCCGGGGAATGTAGAATCAGCAAGTATCAATTGGCTCATGAGTTTACAAAGCATGTTGGGATGCCACCGATTAGTTATTTGAATAAAAAGAGAATTCATGAATCCATGAAACTTCTTCGTACAACAGATGAAACAGTAAGTGCAATTGGAATATTGGTCGGAATTGAGAATACAACGCATTTTATTCATCTTTTTAAAAAAGAAGTCGGTTTTACGCCATTACAATATCGTAAGTATTCCGATTCCTAGCTGAGTGTGAAAAGTTTTGAGCCGATTCGCATAAATCGAGATATCTGGCTGGATTTTCTGTATAAGAGTGTCTATAATAGATTATATGTTTTTTCTTCGCGGATAAGGTAAGAAAAAAGACTAGAGGAGAATAGTGTGAAAAATGAATTTTTCACACGGCAAATTTGTGCTTGCGCCCAAAGTTTGCGGCGTATTAGAAAGAATGGAGATTATTATGAATTATTTATATGAGACTCATACACATACAAAAGAAGCAAGTGCCTGTGCAGAATGCTCTGCAGAGGAATCTGTACATGCGCATCTGAATGCAGGCTATACCGGAATGATTCTTACCAATCATTTTTTTTATGGCAATACATCAGTGAATCGTAAGCTTCCATGGAACGATTGGGTTCATGCCTTTTGTAAGCCATATCATATTGCAAAGGCAGAAGGAGAACGCGTCGGACTTCAAGTGTTTTTTGGATGGGAATCTTGCTATGAAGGAACGGAATTCTTGATTTATGGGCTGGATGAAGAGTGGTTATTACAGCATCCCGAGATCAAGGATGCCACGATACCGGAACAGTTTGAATTGGTTCATGCGCAGAATGGAATCGTGATTCACCCACATCCTTACCGCGCGGCAGATTATATTCCGGAGATTCGCCTTTTTCCTGAGTACGTGGATGGAGTGGAAGCTTTTAATGCAACACATTCCAGCCCGAAGAGTAAATTCCATTGCAATCCGGAATTTGATGTAAAGGCAAGAGAGTACGCCAAGAAGTACCATTTTCCGCTGACAGCAGGTTCTGACACACATTCTGTGTTATTGTATGGAGGTGGAATGCTTTTTCAAAGAAGACTGGAAGATATTCATGACTTTTGCAAGGCAGTAATGAGTCGAGAAGCGGTAGGATATAACGATGGCAACAGGATATATAAGAGAGAAGAATGCGAATACGAAGACCTGCCTTGACCGGTAGGGATAGATTACGTGGCTACAAAAGAGATAACGGAGGACTACTGTGAAAAATCGAATGAGATATTTTGGCTTAATCTATCTGACTGGATGGCTCTATATGTTTCTTTTTGTCATGGTCAACAGATTGGGGGCGTTATCCTATCGTTCATTTCCGGGTAACATTTTACTTACAGCATTTGGGCTGCTGCCAATGATTATGGTTTATTGCTTGTGGAAAACAGATGGCAAGGTAAGTAATGTAAAGGATTATCTGAAGCTTGTGTTACATACAGAGAGAGTACTGGTTGCAGTGATTGGAACAGTAATTGTCGTGGCGTTTCATATGGGAGCTGTTTTACTTCTCAGCAAACGTCCAACGACCTGCTATGGTTTGACGTGGGTTACCTTTCTTTATACAGCGCTGGTATCATCGTTGCAAGAGATTGGTTGGAGGGGGCAGAGGCTCGTTGATGTTCCCGAAGCCGGTTTGTCGCCTTATATAGAACCTACTATTACTGGTGTATTCTGGGCGTTTTGGTATTTGCCTGTATTAATGCTTCCCGGTATGGACTGGACGAAAGATGAACTGGTTCTATTCTTGCTTTATCATGTGTTTCTTAGCATTGTATTGAGTGCACTTAGAAAATTAAGCGGATGCATATGGTCATGTGTTGTATTTCGATTTGCAAGTGTTGTACTGACATTACTGGTTCCGGAATTCTGTTTTGGAAACAATCATCTGGTCATTCTCTATATGGTTGAGTTTGCTGTGTCACTTGTTTATCTCATGCATGGCTCATACAATACAGAGGAAGATGAGCTGGAAAAAGGGGAGGAACACAAGGAGTCACTATCAGAAACCTCTTTGGAATAAAACGCTTGACTTTTCTTGCTATTTGTATTATTGTATTACTCAATTAATACAAAAAGCTGTCGATTATTGATTATTTGCATAGAAGATTAGCAACAAGGAAAGAGGAAGAGAATTATGGAAGAAAACAGGGATTCAGAACAACAGGAAGCAATGACAGAAGAGAAGGAATCATTACAGACCGATATGACTCAAGCAGCAAAGCCGATAAAGGAGAAGTCAACAGGTGCAAAAATAGCATTAGCGCTATTGATTTGTGTGGGTATTTTGGCTCTTGC
The DNA here is from genome assembly GCA_964481705.1 of uncultured Lachnospiraceae bacterium. Classification (GTDB taxonomy): domain Bacteria; phylum Bacillota; class Clostridia; order Lachnospirales; family Lachnospiraceae; genus CAYZUC01. The sequence continues at coordinate 19,276 of CAYZUC010000011.1, read as the reverse complement.
AGCATTTGTTCAGGTAGTGGTATCTTTGGTGGCTACAATCTCGTACATGGTTTATACCATCGCTGTAAAGGGACAAGCTCTGTCGGATACGAAAAGCTTGATGGAAGATGAGGGAATGTTAACCATAATTCTTGGAGCTTCCACGTTGGCAACTACGGTAATCTTTACGATTTGGTATCGTTTTCAGATTGTAAGAAAATTTGGAGCCTTAGAATTAAAATCAGTTGCAAAAAGAATCTGCAAGCTTCGCACCCTTCTATTACTTACTCTGAATTCTTTGGCAATTTATATGACAAGTATCGTGATAATAACAGTCCTGTATCTCATAACACCAAATTCTGTCGAAGATTACGCAGAATTAATGGGAATGGTCTCCAATGGAAATCCAATCATTGTTTTTGTTACAGTAGTAATACTTGCACCGATTGGAGAAGAATGTCTTTTCCGTGGAATCATTTTGAATCGCTTACAGAAGGTAATGCCGATTGCTGCTGCAATCATTCTTCAGGCAGTTTTATTTGGTATTTATCATGCAAATATTGTCCAAGGACTTTATGTGTTAACGCTTGGAAGTATAGCAGGATATTTTGCCTATAAACTGAAATCCATAATTCCGGCAATTTTGATTCATATGCTGAATAATGGCTTGAGCTACGCAGGATTAATTCCGGATTCTATTTTGGACAATCCGTTTATTGTTTTGGGAATCATCGTATCTATTATTGTAGCAATCGTACTCGTTGCAAAATTTATGAAAGAAAAACCAGTTGGGATGGAAGCAAACGAAGGTATGGAATAAACAGTAATGTACAGCCGGCAAGACAGTATTCGAAAGGAGTAAGTATGGCTTGGAATCTGGATGATCATCGTCCAATTTATATACAGATAGTTGAAGAAATACAGACCAGAATTGTAACAGGCGTATATCAGCCAGGAGAGAAATTACCCTCGGTAAGAGAACTTGCTTCAGAAGCTGGGGTTAATCCTAATACAATGCAAAAGGCATTTGCTGAATTAGAGGACAGTGGTCTGATTCAGACACAGAGAACCAGCGGGAGAAATGTCTCTGATGACAAGAAAATGATTCAGTCTGCAAGGAATGTTCGTGCTGAAAAAGAGATTCATAATTTTCTGGATCGGATGAAACAACTTGGCTTTGAAACACAAGAAAGCATAGAATTAATCTCAAAAATACATTAGATAAGAGGTGGCAGGTGTTTATTTCCCTACCACTTCTTCTATGCATTTTAACAACAATTCATTCATTCCGGGTGACATGATGCAGAATCGAAAGTAACGATTGCTCAAGTATGGGAAGGAAGAGCAGTTTCGAATCATCATATTCTTACGGATACACACATCGAAGAGAATATCGGCATCAACGTCAGGATTAAGAATTTTGACCAGAACAAAGTTCGCAGAGGGCTTGTAGTATTTCAGCCCTTTTATAGTATCCAGGCGAGCGCAGATGCGTTCGCGTTCTGAAAAAATGAGTCTCTTGGTACGACTGATGTAATCGTGATCGGTGAACATGAGCTTGCCCGCCATTTCGGCCAGCGAATTAATGGACCATGGATTCTGTTCGGCTACCATTTGCTCGATCAAAGTATGATTGCCGGTAACGGCATAACCAAGACGAAGTCCGGGAGCTGCGAAAAACTTGGAAATACCTCGGATGATGAAGAGATGATCAAAACGTTCGGTTAGGGAGATTCCATTCGAAGATTCGTAATCCGGAGCAAACTCCATATACGTCTCGTCAACCATCACATACGTTGGGGCGGGACACATGATTAGAATCTGTTCCATCATTTTCTTATCAATCAGATACGAGGTAGGATTGTCCGGATTACAGATTACAACAAGGTCGTAATTCTTCTTGAGTACCAATTTTAGCGCATCTAAGTCTGGTGCATAACCATCCTCTTCCTTTAATTCAAAATAGTCGAAATCCCCCCCACTTAGCGAAATCTCATGATCATACTCTGAATACGTTGGCGCGAAAACAAGCGCTTTTTTTGGTGCAATCACTTTCGTGAAAAGAGAAATCAGTTCTGTAGAGCCATTACCGACTACAACATTTTCTTTTACAGTATCGCAATACTTGGCTATTGTGGAACGAAGCTCTGAATACTCTCGATCCGGATAAGAGGTCAATACATCAAGATGTTCGGAAAGAGTATCCTTTAGCTTGCCGGATAGTCCAAGCGGATTCACATTTGCAGAAAAAGACGTGATATTCTCCTTTTTTATTCCATAAACCTTCTCTATTTTTTCCAGGTCACTACCATGAAAATGCTCTTTGTGTTCCATTACGAAAACCTCCATTCTTGTATGGAAATCCATTGTAAATCCATGTCAAAATATGATATACTTAACAGTGATGTGGGCTGATTGATACCGACCATAATTGCAATTCCTACTTAGGATAGCCCGACATCCATTATAGTATAAAGCATAATGAAAAAAGTGCAATGTCTTTTGTGTTTTACAAGAGTAAAATCTTTTACGGAAGAGGGGGTGAGGCAGTTGAGAGAGCATGTAGAAAAGCTTGCTAATGGATTTTTTGAGCGTGATACAGGTAAGATGACATTATCTGAGAAAAAGCTTGAGCTCATGATTGACCTGAATAAAGTGACTTCGGGAAGTTTCACGATTGCCGCACCAGATGACAGGAAGATGCAAGGCTCCATTTTCTCTTCCAGCCCAAGAATGCGATGCAAAGTGGGAGATTTTGATGATTATGCGGTAGAAGTACCCTATGAATTTGACAGTACGGGAATGGAAGAGGGGGATGTACTGAAGGGTGAGATTGTAATCATCTCACAGCTGGGTGAGTATTATTTGCCTTTTGTTGCAAGCGTGGTTCATAGTGTCTTACGTTCTTCCATAGGTACCATCAAGAATCTATTTCACTTCACAAATCTGGCTCAGTCCGATTATGATGAAGCAGTCAAGCTGTTTTATTCAAGCGAGTTTCGTAAAATCTTTGTTAATAACGATCGTATGTATTTGTCTACATATTTGGGACTTTCAGCAATGGTTGGCAACAAACAAAACGTTGAGGAGTTCTTAATTTCTATTCATAAAAAGGAACCGGTTTATATTTTAACACCCGAGGAAACCGTGGAATTTGCTGATATTCAGGAGGAAATCTCGAATAGTATTCCGATCACCAAGGTGGGGTGGGGATATATTAATGTGGAAGTGTCTTCCGATGCCTCCTTTTTAATTCCTGAGAGAAGGTCGATTACGGAGGATGATTTCCTTGGTAATCATTTTGATTTGGAAGTTCGTGTCGATTCGAGCCAGCTCCATAATGGGAATAACTTTGGGCGTGTCATTCTTATCACTCCCTATTATTCAAGAGAAGTTCATTTTTGTATTCATATGGGTACTAGACGGGATTATGCTCAGTCGCTTCACGCACAGATGCAAAAGCTGAATCTGGAACTGACAAATGTATATTTATCCTTTCGCATCAAGAATATTAATACTGCGAATTGGATCAAGGAATCCACGACCATTGTGGAACACATGATAGCATTGGATGATACCTGTGTGGAAGCAAGACTTTTTCAGGCACAGCTTCTGTTGTCAGCGGAACGTTTTCAAGAGGCAAAGTGGATTTTGGATCATGTTGCAACAGACCTTAAGATTCGTGGTCAGTCATCCGTACAGTATGGTTATTACTTGTATCTACTGTCACTGCTTCAGCGAGACAACGAAATTACAGATGATTTAGCCAGACAGGTTCATGAACTATATAATAGGAATCGCACCCAGTACCGTCTGCTGTGGGTACTGCTGTACTTGGATGCACAGATAGGCAAGAATCAATCGATGAAGCTTTCGCTGCTGGAACACCAGTTTGAGACCGGATGTACCAGCCCTGTATTATATGTAGAGGCTTATCATATCTATGTTGCGAATCCTACACTTATGGTAAAGCTGGAGGATTTTGAATTACATGTGCTTCTTTGGAGCGTTCGTATGGGACTTGTTCCGGAGAATCTGGTACGTCAGGTTGTTTATCTGAGTAGTCGCATGAAACGTTTTTCTCCGTTTTTACACCGTATTCTTTGTGCGTATTATGAGGAGAAGGTCGAGGATGAGATACTAACTGCCATATGTACACATTTGATCAAGGGTAATATGACAGATAAAGTATATTTTCCATGGTATGCCAAAGCAGTTGAACGAGAAATGCGAATAACCCGCCTTTATGAGTACTACATGTATTCCATTCCGATGAATTGGAGAGAACCGCTTCCACGAATGGTTCAGATGTACTTCGCATACAATAGTGATTTGGATTACAAGAGAAATGCACTCCTGTATCGTTTGCTGATTGATCATCAGGAGAGCAGCCCAGAGATATTACGTTCGTATGAATCACAGATTTGTGCCTTCACAATGGAGCAGATTGGACTGGAGAACATCGATGAGAATCTGTCACGTGTATATGATTACATGATGAAAGAGTCCATTGTCCGAGAAGAGATGAAAAAGCATTTTTCCAGTATTTTATTTGTGAATCGTATTCGATGTGAAAATCGCAAGATACGTTGCCTGGTTATGATTACTCCACAGATGTGTTCCGAAGACAAAGCACCATTTATTGATGGAAATGCTTACTTGTCTGTTTACTCGCAAGAGTATGAGATGTTTCTCGAGGATGCAGATGGCAACCGCTATCATCAGTCTATCAGTTATGAAGTGGAGCCGTTGATGAAGCCGATGCGTTTCTTGACGGATATCAAGGATGGTCAGACAGCTTATGTCGGGCTCAGTATTTTTGTATGTGAGGAGAATAAACACTATATTTCTATTCACGAGGATAAGGTTTCGTTTATCCGACATATTGTGGATTCAAATCTTATACGTGAGAGCTATAAGAGAGAACTTCGATTGAAGCTGATGTATTACTATTACGACCATGACCGGATTCAGGAGCTTGATGATTTTCTTACTGGCATCGATGCAAAAATCCTCATCCCAAAGGATCGCGCCGAATTGATTGAATTCATGATACGACGCGATATGCAGGAGGAAGCCTATGAAATTGTTCGGGTCTATGGAACAGAAAATATTGGTTCCAAGATTCTTGTTAAGCTCTGCAGTAAAATGATTCGTCTTAGTGATTATGAAGAAGACACTTATCTTGTACAGATTTCGCATATGGTATTTCGCGCAGGAAAATATGATCAGACCGTTCTGAAATACCTGACGATGCACTTTGAAGGTACGATCAAGGAAATGCGTAATATTTGGAAAGCTGCGGTTAATTTTGAAATTGACACGCATGCGATGGAGGAAAAGATGATCGTCCAGATGCTCTATACGAGAGCGTTCCTTGGGGAAAAGGACGATATCTTTGAAAGCTATCAGCGAGGAGGGGCAGTTTCAAGTGTAGAACTAGCGTATCTTACATATAATGCATTTGAGTATTTTATTGAGGATAGTCTGATGGATGAGCGTGTATTTGAAAAAATATTGCGTGCTTATCGACGTGGTGAGGATTTAAACGACGTATGCAAGCTGTCGCTCATTCGTTTTTTTGGAGAAGAGCTTGTCAACAGACGTACGATGGTTCCCTATGATGAGGAGACACAACGGATTATCCATCAATTTATTCATGAAATGCTGCGAAGAAATATAATGTTTGATTTCTTTAAGGTTTATGAAGATGAGATCCCGGAGCTTGTACTTTATCATGACAAAACGATTGTTGAGTATAAAACGCAGCCCAATAGCCGTGTGGTGCTGCATTATGTATTGGAGAGCGAGGAAGATGAGGATGTCCAATATGTGAAAGAAGAAATGAAGAATATGTACGGTGGTACTTTTTCCAAGGAGTTTATCTTATTCTTTGGTGAGACACTACAATACTATATCACAGAAGAGATTAAGGATAAGGAAATGCTGACGCAAAGTCTTGTGATCCATAACAATGATATCAGTATGAACGGAAATGATACAAAGTATGCAGTTTTAAATGATATGATGATTAGTAGGGCTTTGCAGGATGATGAGAGCCTGCTTGGTCTTATGGAGGTCTATCTGAAAAAAGACTTTGTAACCAATCAGATATTCCATCTGAAGTAAATTTTTGCGCAAAGAATGGAGATTACAATGGACAGAATTGTAATAGGATATGATTTAAGTGATTCCATAACTCAGGTGAGTTTCTCCAAGGTTGAAGAAAAGAACATCTCATCTCTGGCAACCGTAATTGGTTCGGAGAAGTATACAATACCGACGGTGCTTGCAAAACGAAAAAGAGTCAATCAGTGGTATTATGGTGATGAAGCACAAAAAGCAGCAGATATGGATCAGGCCATTCTTGTTGATCATCTTTTGGAACGTGCCATAGCAGGAAATGCCATTGTCTTGGAAGAGGAAGAGTTTTCTCCAATTACGCTTCTTGCGATGTTTATGAAGAGAACCTTGAGTCTTGTTAATCTTACCACACCATGGCAGCTGGCAGAATGTATTATGTTAACCGTTGAGACACTTGATGCGGCGACGATTACAGCACTTAAGGAGGTCGTAAGTGAGCTCCCAATAGAATCCGGCAAGATACGAGTACAATCATATCTGGAGAGTATTTACTACTATACGATTCATCAACCGCCGGAGCTGTGGCAAAATCAGGTTATGGTACTTGACTATTCGCATGACAGACTGAAAACATATCGACTTTCCATGAATCGAAGAACGCGACCGGTAGTAGCATTTATTGAAGAGCTGGAACAGAACGAAATGCGGGAACGGAACGATTCGGATATGGCGGAAATTGCAATCGGGCTCCTCGAAGGAAATATGGTTACGAGTATTTATCTGATAGGAGATGGATTTGAGGGGGATTGGATGAAAGAATCCCTTAAAATTCTTTGCGACAGGCATCGTGTATTTCAGGGAAAGAATATGTATACAAAGGGCGCATGCTATGCTGCTTTGGAGCGCGTACAGCCTAGCGAGCTTGAGGAAGGCTATGTATACCTGGGCAGGGATAAATTAAAATGCAATGTTGGAATGAAGTTATTACGGTCAGGCTCGGAGGTGTATGACCCAATTGTTGATGCCGGTGTAAACTGGTATGATGTAAATGAGACTCGTGAAGTTCTCTTGGGACGAGAGAAGGAAGTACGACTCGTGTTAACACCACTTACGGGTAAAAATGCCAGATATGCCGTAATACGCTTATATGACTTACCGGATCGACCGGAACGATGCAGCCGCATCAGAATTAAATTAAGTATGAAATCGGACAATGTAATGTCTATCAAAATAATCGATTTGGGTTTTGGTGAACTCTTTCCTTCGACAGGCAGGAGTTTTCAGGAAGAAATCACACTGGAAGTACCGGAAACGGAGTAATGCACTATGATGTACGAATGCGTAGGCGATTATGCAAAAAAACCTTATTATATCGAAGAAATCTGTATGAATCTCTATTCTATGGAGGAACTATGCTATTATCTGCACGAAAATGCTTTTTTGCTGGATCGTGGGATAATGAAGAGAGAGCTGTGCGATTTTATCGAGCGGGATCTCGGCATGGTGGAACTCGGAAGAAAGCTGGCAGGATTATTACGTGCCAATGGGAGCCTGTGTGCCTTTGTGTCCATGATATTGGAAGCTGCTGATTACTGCAGTCGTGAAGAACTCAAACGGATAGAAAGTGGGCTGCGAGACAGCGAGACCATGGGGCAATTACAGCGTCGAAAAGTAAGAGGTGATTACTTGCTTAA